>JAFGNZ010000378.1 GCA_016926755.1 Myxococcaceae bacterium
CACTGGCACTCACGCCGGCTGAAGGACGCGCACTACGAGGCCACTGCGGCAGATGACGTGTACGCGCTGGGCGTCGCCATGTACCGGCTCGCCACTGGCGTGCACCCTCCCCCGGGCACCGACCCAGAGGCGCGCCAGGACAAGCTCCGGCCGCCACTGCCTCGCCGCTTGTTGCCCCAAGCCCTCAACGGGTGGGTGCTCCCGGAGCTGGCCTCTCTCATCGAATGGATGCTCGCCGAAGCCCCTCAGCGCAGGCCCAGCGCGCGCGAGGCAGCCCAGGCGGCAGAGGCCGCGGCAAGACGTGCTGGCCCCGAGGCGGATGTTCCACTGTCAGGTCCGGCCCCGGTACGCGCCAGGCCCGCCACCGCTCAGGTGCGCCGGGACTTCGGCTTCAAGCAGCCTGTCCTGCTGCGGCGGCCGAGGCTCACCGCCTTCGTTGCAGTGCTACTGCTGATACTGGCCTTGGGCTCTATCGAGAACAGCCGGCCGCCATTCGAGCCCCCTTGGGAGGAGGCTCCCCCCCATGCGGAGGCCCAATCACCGGATGCTGGGGCCTCGAGGGATGGCGGGACAGCGGACCTGGGTGACACCGCCCTGACCGCACGGGTGCCGTCACGGGATGCGCCGGCATCCTCAAAGCCCATCGCACTGGAGGTGCCCGAGGAGCCTCTCGAGGGACAGCGACGCGCTCCGTGCCATCGCGGGGAGGCCGAGATCCATGGCGGCTGCTGGTGGTTTTTGCTCACCCTCACTCCTCCCTGCGGAGAGGACGCCTACGAGTGGAAGGGGGCTTGCTACTCGCCCCGTCTCGAAAAGAAGAAGCCCCGGCCTCCCACCACGAACGATCCACGGTAGCCGTGCGTCACCTGGGCCAGAGCGTCACCGCGCGCGCCGTCTCGGAGCTCCAGACGAGCTTCCTGCCCTGGTACAGCCGCGGATGCGCACCGGAGTCCGCCAGCGAGACGAGCAGGTACGCCCCACGTGTCCTGAGGCTGATCATGTCATTGGGTCGAAACGGATACCCCGGGAGCGCGATCACCTTCCCCTTCTCCAGCCGGCGGATGAGCCCCGTCGCCAGCATCTCGCTGCCGAACGGAGTGCCCCAGACGGCCACCGTGTGAGCCCCGCTCCTGAACTCGGTCCACTCGCCTTCAGGCTGTTCCGGCGAGAGCTCGTACAGCTGCTCGAGCGTCTCGTCCTCCTCGACCTCCAGGGCCTCGAACCGGGGATCGAGCGCGCGGATGGAGCGCTCACCGACCTCCTTGCGATGCTCCAGCGCCGCGGTGCCGAGCACTTCAGTGGAAGCCTTCGACTCCATCTGCAGCCACTTTCCTCCCAGGAAGGCGAAGGCCAGCGCCTGCAGCGGGCGCCCCTTTCTTCCGCCGAGATCGCGCTGCCGCCCGGAGCCGTCGAGCTCCACCGTGTGAGCGCGCGCCTGGGCCGGCGCGGCGCTCTGCCGCAGCGAGAGGCCGACCAGCCTGCCCCCGGGATCGAAGCCGTACTCGATGAGCTCGCCCTCCGGAGGCAGAGGCAGCTCCTCGACGGCGCCCGTGACGAGATCCACGAGGAACAGTCGATCCCGGAACGCACTGGAAGGGAACGGCTCGGGGAAGGTGGGCCTGCCCACCACGGGCATGCTGACCGCGCCCCGCCAGAACCGCACCGCGCCGCGCTTGCCGTCACGGCTCAACGCGGTGCTGCCGCCCTGACAGTCCGCCGCCAGGCGCGCGAGCACCCGACGCTTGGAAGGGAGGGGATCCAGCCTGACCCACTCGCACTGGCCCTCGACGGGCTCGAGCAGCGAGACCGTGGCATCCGTCGTGGGGAAGTCCGGAGCCGTCGGCTCGCTCCGAGCGGGGCGTTCTTCCTCCGGCCCCGCAGCGCGTCCGGAGAGCACAGGGGTGAGCAGGAGCGAGGCAATCAGGGCAAGGCGGAGTGTCTTCAAGGTACAGCCATTGTTCCACAAGCCCCGGACCAAGGCTCCAGGCGCTGCCCTCGGATGTTCCTCTGGAGGGCGGGGGGGCGACTTCCGCTCGCGTTGCCTTGCTCGGGGCCCTGGGCTGCTCTAGAAACCGTGCGGCCCTCCCATGCAACCTCTCCAGCCAGCGCTCCGGGCAGCCCGCCTTGCCCATCGCCTCTTTCCCTTCAGCCAGCTGCGCACCGCGCGCCTGCTGCTGGGGCTGAACGGGGACAGGCCCCTGGAGATCCACCGCCCGCTGTTCGGCTACGACTTCGCCTTGCAGGCCCAGCGCAGCACGACGCACATGCTGCTCTACCTCCAGGGCGAGAAGTTCATGTCGGACCTGGAGCTGATCGAGCCGCACCTGCGCCCTGGCATGACGGTCTTCGACGTGGGGGCCAACATCGGCTACCTGGCCATGTACCTGCGCCGCCGCATCGGCGCCTCGGGCCAGCTCTACTGCTTCGAGCCGGAGCCGACGAACTTCGCCGAGCTCGAGGCCAACCTGCGCCGCAACCACCTGGACAACTGCCACGCCGTCCAGCTGGCGGTGGGGGCCACGGAGGGGACGGTGACGTTCAACCCCGGGCTCAACGGCTTCGTCGCGCCAGAGGGGGCTGCCGGCATCCCCGTCCCGGTCACCCCCCTGGATCGGTTCATCGAGCAGCGGGGCCTGCCGCGCGTGGACTTCGTGAAGATCGACGTGGAGGGCTTCGAGGTGGACGTGCTCGGCGGGATGAGCGCGCTGCTGTCCCGGCCCGACAAGCCCATCCTCTACGTCGAGGTCCACGGCCGCGGCGAGTACTACAACGGCAACCCGCGCCGCGTCTGCGAGCTCCTCGAGGGCGCCTACACGAACATCCAGGCCTACGTGTCACCGGATGACTTCAAGGCGCGCCAGAGCCGGCTGCGCCGACTGTGGCGGCGCGTCTCCCCCTTCGACAGCGTGGAGCGCACGTGCCGGATCGATCTGGCGGAGGTGAAGCGCCATGATGAGCGGCGCTATCAGCTCCTCTGCCTGCCCTGAGCACACCGCCACCATGCCTCCCCGAACGAACATCCAGCCCCTCCTCGAGCGCCTGCGTCAGGCCCACCCGGATGCGCGCTACGAGCTCAACTGGTCATCGCCCTACGAGCTGCTCGTCGCCACCATCCTGGCCGCGCAGTGCACGGACGAGCGCGTCAACCGGGTGACGGCCACCCTCTTCCAGAAGTACCGCGGCCCCCAGGCCTTCGCCGAGGCCAACACCACCGAGCTCGAGGAGGATCTCCGGCCCACCGGCTTCTACAAGCAGAAGGCGAAGTCGGTCCAAGCCATGAGCCGTGAGCTGCTGGCGAAGTTCGGCGGCGAGGTGCCTCATACGATCGAGCAGCTCATCACGCTGCCCGGCGTGGCCCGGAAGACGGCGAACGTCGTCCTCAACACCGCCTTCAACATCCCCTCGGGCGTCATCGTGGACACCCACGTGCTGCGGGTCAGCCAGCGCCTGGGGCTCACGAAGCACGAGAAGCCCGAGGAGATCGAGCGGGATCTGATGAAGCTCGTCCCCCAGGATCAGTGGACCTTCTTCGGCCCCGCGGTCGTGCTCCACGGCCGGTACACCTGCACGGCGCGCAAGCCCCGGTGTGAGGAGTGCCCCCTGAACGATCTCTGCCCGAAGATCGGCGTGTAGGTATCCACCGGGCCTCACTCCCGCGAGGCCGCCAGCCGCTTGTCTCCGCGAGTCAGCTCGCCCAGCTCGTGGGTGAGCTCCTCCAGCTCGCGCCCTCCGGCCATCCGCTGGATGAGCTCCTCGCGGGTGATCTGCTCCTTCGAGAAGGTCCCCTGGCTCCGCCCCCGGTTGAGGATCGTGAAGCGGTCCCCGATGAGCCAGGCGTGATGCGGGTTGTGCGTGACGAGGATCACCCCGCAGCCCCGCGCGCGCGCCTGCGCCACGTAGCGCAGCACGATGCCCGCCTGCTTCACGCCCAGCGCGGAGGTCGGCTCGTCGAGGATCAGCACCCGAGCGCCGAAGTACACCGCGCGCGCGATCGCGATGGACTGGCGCTCCCCGCCCGAGAGCGTCCCCACCGCCTCCGACGTGTCGCGCACGTGGATGCCCATCTTGTCGAGCTCGGCGCGCACGATCGCATCCGCCGCCGCGAGATCGAAGCGCCGGAAGGGCCCAAAGCCCTTCATCGGCTCGGCGCCCATGAAGAAGTTGCGCACGATGGAGAGCATCGGGACCATCGCGAGATCCTGGTAGACGGTCGCGATGCCTCGGGCACGCGCCTCCCGCGGCGACTTCAGGCGCACCTCCTCCCCCGAGATCAGCATCCGCCCCCGATCCGGCAGGTGCACCCCGGAGAGCGTCTTGATCAGCGTGGACTTGCCGGCGCCGTTGTCGCCGAGCACGCACATCACCTCGCCCGCGCGCACGCTCATGGAGACGTCCTCCATGGCGGACACCTTGCCGAAGGACCTGGCCAGCCCCTCCACCTCGAGCAGCGGTGGCTCCCGGACTGCCTCGCTCATCGCCGGGCCTCCACCATCCTGCCGCGGACGTAGGTGTTGACGAGCACCGCGACGATCAACATCGCCCCGAGGAAGACCTTGTACCAGTCCGAGTCCACGCCGGCGAAGACGATCCCCTGCTGCACCATCCCGAAGATCAGCGCGCCGAACGCGGCGCCGACGACCGAGCCGTGCCCGCCCGTGAGCAGCGTGCCCCCGAGCACGGCGGCCAGGATCGCCTCCAGCTCCTTGCCCGTGCCGCGCAGCACGTCGGCCCCCGTGAACTTGACGGCCTGGAACGTCGCCACCAGGCAGGCGCAGAACGACGTCGTCATGAACAGGGCGATCTTCACCTTGGGCACCGGGACGCCCAGGTTGCGCGCGGCGTCCGGCGCCCCACCAGCGCCGAAGATCCAGTTGCCAAAGCGCGTGCGCAGCAGCACCCACGTCGCCAGCACGGTGATGCCCATCCACCAGAGCACGGAGACCGAGAAGCCCCCGAGCCGGCTGGCGAAGATCGCCTCGGCCGAGCCGTAGTGGAGCGCCTGGTGCAGCCCGCCCACCTGCGTGCGGCCGGTCACCAGCCGCGTCATGCCGATGGTGCCCCCGCTCAGGATGAAGAGCGAGCCCAGCGTGACGATGAACGAGGGCAGCCGCGTCCGGACGACCACGAGGCCATTGGCGAAGCCCACCCCGAGCGACAGCGCCATGGCCACCGCGATCCCGCCCCAGATCGACCAGCCGAGCCGCTCGCAGAAGAGCGAGATCGTCATGCCGCTGGCGGCGATCATCGAGCCGACCGAGAGATCGAACTCCCCGGCGATCATGAGCAGCGAGACGGCGGCGGCCAGGATCCCCAGCTCCGAGGCGATCTCGAGGTACGTCGCGGAGCCAGCCCAGGACAGGAAGCCGGAGCCGCCGGCGTAGAGCGAGAAGAAGCTCCAGATGGCCACCACGCCACAGGCTGCGCCGAGCTCGGGGCGGTTGAAGAGGCTGCGCATGTACCCGCTACCGGATGCCCTTGGCGCTCAGCTCGATCACCTGGGCCGCGTTGGCCTTCGTCACGAAGCCCGGCCCCGTGGGGAGGATGCCTCCCGCCGGCAGCACGCCATACTGCTTGTACTGGGTCAGGAGCACGATCGGCAGGTAGCCCTGCAGGTACTGCTGCTGATCGATGGCGAACTCGAGCGCCCCGTCGCGGATGCCCGCGAGCACGTCGGGCGTCAGGTCGAACGTGCCCAGCTTCACCTTGCCCAGGCCGCCGCCCTCCTTGAGCGCGGCGAGCGCCGGGCCCGCGCCCAGGGGCCCCAGGGTCATGATGCCGTCGATCCCCTCGCCCATCGCGGCGGAGACCTTCTGCTTGGAGTCGGTGGGATCGGCCGCGTTCACCGCGAGCACCTTGCCCGTGCCCCCGCCCTTGGCGACAGCGTCCAGGAAGCCCTTGCAGCGCAGATCCAGCGAGCCGTTGCCCACCTCGTGGTTGACGCAGAGCGCGTTCTTCACGCCCGCCGCGGCCATCTTCTCGCCGCCCCCGAAGCCAGCCTCGTACTCCGTCTGCCCCACGTGCAGCAGCACGCCCAGCTGCTTGTACACGTCACCGCCCGAGTTGATCGAGATGACGGGGATGCCCGCCTCCACCGCCGCCTTGATCGATCGCGAGAGGGCGTTGGCGTCGGGGATGGAGACCACCAGGCCGTCCGGCTTCTTCGCCACCTCCGCGTCGATCAGGCGGCTCATCGCCACCATGTCGAAGGTCTGCGGCGCGTTGTAGGTGACGGTGACGCCGAGATCCTTGGCCGCGTTGTCCACGCCATTCTTGACCACCGACCAGAACGTGTCGGACGCCTGGCCGTGGGTGACGACGGCGATCTTCACGTCCTTGCGCGGCGCGCTCGGGGCCTCGGCCGTCGTGCCGGACGGCCCCGCCGGCTTCGATGGCTCGCCCTTGGTGCATGCCGCGGCAAGGACGACGGCCACACACCCGATCAGCGCTCGAAGGCTCTGGTGACTACGCATGTTGGATCCCCTCTCCTCATGGGCCCGTGTCCTGTGTGGACGCCCCTCACCGGGCCCTCCTGGGTTGGTCAGCGGGGCGGCAATGTAGCCCGGCCATGCCCCGTCCGTGGACCCTGATTTTTCCCACTCCTACTCTCCGTCCTGACTCCCTCCTCTGGTGGACAGCCTGCCGCTCGACGGAGGAGGAGGATTCGCGTAGCTAGAGGCGGATGACTCCACTCCCCGAGCTGCTCGTCGTCGGCCACGTGACGCGAGACTTCATCCGCGGCGAGACCCGCCTGGGCGGCGCCGCCTCCTTCTCCTCTCGGGTCGCGGCGACCCTCGGCATCCGGACGGCGCTCGTCACGGCGGCGCCCCTGGACTTCGACCTGATGGCGCCCCTGCGCGCGCTCCCCCAGCTGTCGATCCACGTCGTGCCGAGCCCGGAGGCGACCACCTTCGAGCTCGACTACAGCGGCCCGCGCCGGCGCGTCATCCTGCGCGCGGTGGCCCAGCCCATCCGCGCCGAGGATGTGCCCCCCGAGTGGCGGAACATCCCCGTGGCCTACGTGGCCCCCGTGGCGGGCGAGTGTGATCGCGCGCTCGTCGAGGGGCTGGGCTCGCGGCTGATCTGCGCGGGGGTCCAGGGCTGGCTCCGGCGGCCGGGCGCGGATGGAGCCGTGGAGCCGACCATCGCCAGCGAGGCCTCCTCCCCGCCCCGCGGGCTGCGCGTGGGCGTCTTCTCCGAGGAGGATCACCCGGAGGCCGAGTTCCTGGCCGAGCAGCTGGCTCGCCACGACATCACCGTGGCCCTGACGCGAGGCCGGCGCGGCTCCACCGTGCGGGAGGGCTCGCAGCGCTGGGAGATCCCCTCGGCCCCCGCCAACGAGGTGGATCCCACGGGCGCCGGTGATGTCTTCGGCATCGCCCTCACGCTCGCGCTCGCGCGAGGAGCCTCGGCGCCGGCCGCCGCCGCCGCCGCCGCCGCGGTTGCCGCCCGGGTCGTCGAGGGGCCCGAGCTCGGAAGCCTCTCCTCGGCGGATGTCCGGCACCTGCCCCCCGCCAGGACGCCCTGACGCCTCAGGAGCGGTGGAAGTGGAGGATGGCGCGGAAGAAGGCCTCCACCTCTGCCTCCTCCAGCCCCAGCTCGGAGGCCCAGGCGCGCCGCGTCGCGAGGAGTGACTCCTCACGATCCGGGATCTTCCCCTGCCCTGCCTCCCGCGCCTCGGCGCGAGCCGCCCGCTGAACGAGCTGGGTCCGCCGAGCCAGCAGGACCAGCAGCTCCCGGTCGATCTCCTCGAGGTGCTGCCGGTACTCGGCCAGCTCCCGCGGGCCAGGCTCCGGGGTGGGGATCGCCATGCGCCCGGCCTCCGGTGCGCCCGGCTCGGGAGGTTGCCGCTGGAGCTGCTCGTGGATCTCGGTGAGCGCCTTCAACAGCTGACCCCGAGCCTCGGAGGCGAAGGGGTTCTCTCGCTGGATGGCGGCGAAGAGGTGCCCGGCGTCCGAGCGGACGATCTCGATCGTGCGGGCCAGCGCCTTGAAGCTGGCGGGCGCGAAGGGCACCTCGAGCCCCGTGCCGGCATCGATCATCCCCTTGGCCACGAAGAACGTCAGCGCGTGCGTGTGGGCCATCACCCGATCATGGCTCTCGGGGGTCTGCTCGATGATCTCGCAGCCGAGCCGCTCGTAGAAGCGGCGCGCGCGGCCCGCGGCCTCCGGGTGCAGGGGGTTGGGGCAGATCACCACGCGCAGCGGCCGCTCGGCCATGGCCAGGCTCAGCGGCCCGAAGAGCGGATGCGTCCCCACCCAGGGGATCTCGGAGCCCAGCACCTCGGCGAGCGCTTGCACCGGCTTCACCTTGACGCTGCCCACGTCCAGCACGAGCTGGGAGGGCCGCAGGTGCGGGCGCAGCGCCTGGAGGACGGAGTGGAGGCGCGGCACCGGGACGGCCACCACCACGAGCTCGGCCCCGGCGATCAGCTCCGGCAGCGAGGTGGCGCGATGGGCCTCCGGAACCTCCGCGTGAGGATCCAGGGCCCGATAGCCCATGCCCGACTCCACCAGCAGCGAGCCGAGCGCGCGGCCGAACCGGCCGTAGCCCATCAGCGCGACCTGCGTCATCGCGGAGCCACGCCCGGCGCGCTGAGCACCTTCATGGTGCCCTTCGTCACCCCGAACTGCTCATGCACCGCCGCGCGGCGGATGGCCTCGGCGGGAGACAGGCGGCCCCCGAGCAGCTCCTGGTAGGCGGAGAGCACGCGGGAGGCCTCCTCCTGGGACTCCCGGACGAACTCGACGCGGAAGCGGCGCACGCCCCGCTCCAGGAGCCGCGGCACCAGCGACGCGGCGCTCTGGGCCTGGGCGTTGAAGACGGTGTTGCGGCAGCCCACGTCGACGATGACGGGGTGATCCAGCCCCAGCCGATCCCGCAACGAGAGCTGGTGCTTCTCGCAGGGGCGCCCACAGGTGCGGAAGTCCCGCCCGTTCGACAGGGTGTGCGAGTACACGCAGTGCTCGGTGTGGAACGTGGCGATGTGGTGGTGGAGCGCCACCGTGAAGCGGTGGGCGGGCGCGTGCTCCAGCAGCCCGGAGAGCTGGGCCGCGTCCAGATCGTGGGAGAACGTGAGCGTGTCCAGCCCCAACCCCAGCAGGTACGCGGCGGTCAGCGAGTTGGTGACGTTGAGCGAGAAGTCCCCATGCAGCGCGGGGCGCGGCTGGCCCCCAGGGCGCTCCAGGAAGTGCATCATCGCGCCCCAGTGGCGCACCAGCACGGCGTCCGGTCGCAGCCGGTCGATGCGCTGGTCATAGCCCTCCTCGCCCGGCTTCTGCACCCGCACCGTGGCGATCGTGACGCGCAGCCCCGCGGCCCGGGCCCGCTCCACGGCGCGCTGCAGGCCCACCATCTCCATCCAGTCCAGCTCCACCTCGGGCAGCCCGGCGGCGATGACAGCCTCGAGCTGCGCCTCGTTACGGCACAGCGGAAGCAGACGCGGAGCCACCTCGACGGGCGTCGAGGGCACATGCTGGAAGAGCGCGGCGCGCGTCGAGTCCAGCACCGGGGTCTCCACCACGGTGCGCCGGTACCCCCGCTCCACCGCGACCAGGAGCTCGGCGACGAGCTGGCGGCGGAGCGCCTTGAGCTCGGAGACGGGCAAATGGAGGCCGGGCGCCAGGGCCGAGCAGTCCAGGTGTGCCAGCCGGAACGGGGTGCCTCCAAAGGCACCGAGCTTGTCGCGCAGGAGCGCCTCATCCAGCCCCCCTCCACGCGCCGGGGCGAGCAGGACCTGGCTGGAGGCGGAGGCCTCGTGCCCCCAGGCGCTGCCGTGGAGGTGAAGCGGGCCCTCCGCCGAGCCCGAGACCTTCAGCTCGAGGGGAATGCGGCCCTCGGGCTCACCCTCCGCGAGCAGTCCCTCGACGCGGCGCGCGAGCGCCGGATCGCTGTTGACCCAGACACGCTGGCCGGCCGCCACCCGGCCCAGATCCGGCCCCGGGTTGCCGAAGCCCAGCACCCACCCCTCACCCTGACGCTCGACGCGGAAGATGGGGCCCCCGGGCTCGCTCTTGTCCTCGGGCCTGCCCGCATCGAAGACGACGCCCATGCCAGGGCGCGGATCGCCGACGTCGTCCGCGGGCTCCCCCTTCAAGGGCGAGGACACCTGACCGGCGGGCCCCTCCGGGCGCTCCGAGCCCAGGCCCAGGCCCCCCGTCCACGGGCGCTCATCGGGGACGACCCGCACCTCCTTGCCGGAGATGGAGCGGACGCGCCCAAGGTACGAGCCCCGGTGCTTGGGGAAGCGCCCCTCCACCAGCGTCTGGTGATCCGAGCCCGCGAGGAAGCCGTGCGAGAAGCCACGGCTGTACGCGACGGACATGTCCGCCAGATCGCGCTCGAGCCGGGCCTCGTCGGGCGCCCCGGCGAGGATGCTCTCCACCCAGCGCCGATACCCCTGCACGGTGGCCGAGACATACTGCGGCCCCTTCAGCCGCCCCTCGATCTTGAGGCCATGGACGCCGATCTCGACCAGCTCGGGCACGGCGCGCACGCCCGCGAGATCCTTGGGGCTGAGCAGGTACTTCACCTCGCCGAGATCCCGCGTCTGCCCGTCCACGACGAGCTCATAGGGCAGGCGGCAGGACTGGGCGCACTGGCCCCGGTTGGCGGAGCGGCCTCCCCAGGCCTCGCTGGTGAGGCACTGGCCGCTCCAGGACATGCACAGCGCGCCGTGGATGAAGACCTCCAGCTCCACGTCCGTCTGCCCGGCCAGCCGGCGGAGCTCGGCGACGGAGAGCTCGCGGGGGACGACGACCCGGCAGATGCCCAGCCCCTGGGCGAAGCGCACACCCTCGGCGCTGGAGATGGTCATCTGGGTGGAGGCATGCAGCTCCAGCTGGGGGCAGAGAGCCCGGGCCAGCAGGGCCACCGCGGGATCCTGGACGATGAGGGCATCAATGCCCGCGGCGGCCGCTCGGCGGACGAGGTGCTCGACGACCGGCAGCTCCGGCTCGAAGAGCAGCGTGTTGAGGGTGAGGTAGGCGCGAGCCCCCGCACGGTGGATGAGGGCCACCGTCTCCGGCAGGCGCTCGAGCGAAAAGTTCTCCGCGCGGGCCCGGGCGTTGAAGCCCTCGTCCAGCCCGAAGTAGACGGCATCCGCCCCGCTGACGAGCGCGGCCTGGAGGGAGTCGAGATCCCCCGCGGGGGCGAGGATTTCGGGGCGGCGGGCAGGCATGGCCCTTCCTTAACACGCCAGCAAATGCTGCAATCCCTCCCACGCTGACGTGGGGGGAGCACACGGCTGGGCGACCACGCCCACACTCGCCGAAAGCAGCCAACCCAGGCAATCAAGAATTTCCTGTGTTTTCTTTCCAACCTTGGGCATGCTCTGGATCCAGCGGGGCCAGTTGGAAGCCGGTGGAGTGAAGAGGAGTCACGTTTGGCGCTCTCAAGTCCGCCCATTCGATTCCTGACCTATCCACTGCTGGGGGTGGTGAAGGAGCATGTGCGAGCCGAGTTCTTCGGCCGGGCGCTCTCGCAGCGGCTCGGGCGCCCGGTGCTGGTGGAGCAGGCGCCGAGCTACGAGTTCGTGGAGGAGGAGCTGAACGCGGGGCGCGTGGACATGGCCCTGGCCACCGCCGAGCAGTGCGATCTGTTCGTGCCGCGTGCCCGAACGGTCCTGCGCGCGGTGCGTGCGGGCCGCTGGTACTACCACGCGGCCTTCATCTGCCGCGCGGGAGAGGCCCTCACGCTGGAGCGGCTCCGGGGAAAGCGCGCCGCCTGGGTGGCCCCGCTCAACACCGCGGGCCACCTGCTGCCCAAGCGCCACCTGGCCTCCCTGGGCCTGCCGGCCAACGAGCTGCTCGGCTCGCAGCGCTTCTATGGGACGTACCGCCAGGCGCTGCTGGCGGTGCTCTCGGGCGAAGCAGACTTCACCAGCCTGGTCACCACCCACACGGACGAGTACACGGTCCGGGCCCGCATGGCCGAGCGCGTCGGGGCGGATGAGCACCTGCTCAAGCCCTTCGCCTTCTCGGGCCCTACCCTCGCTGACGGCCTCATCATCACGCACCGGCTGCCGGAAGCAGAGGCCTCCCGGCTGGTGTCCGCCATCACGGCGATGAGCCATGACGCCGGCGACATGGATCTGGTGCTGGCACCTTTCGACATCGAAGGCTTCGCCCCCGTCCGGGGCACCTCGGTGGAGGCCCCCGCGCTGCGGACCGCCCGGCGCTCGGAGGTCCTGGCGCTGGAGCTGGACGCCGAGGAGGTCTGCCAGCGCGTCTGGTCCTCCACGGGCACGGCCTTCGGCCAGCGCCTCCACGACGCCGAGGGGCGCGCGCTGACGGAGCTCTTCCCGGTGGCGGCAACCACCCCCCTGCTGTCGCTGGTGCGCTCCACGCGGCACAACAACGTGAGCGGGCGGGTGCACTTCCGCATGGAGGCCGGCGGGCGGACGCGCCTGTACGGCGCCGAGGCCTCGCTGCGTCCGTCCCAGCCCGGCGAGGAGCGCCCCTGCGTGGGGCTGCTGGTGCGAGACGTCACGGACATGGACGCGCTGGAGCAGGATGTGTACCGGCTGGCCGCGTTCCCCCTGCTCCACCCGGACCCCATGCTGGAGCTGGGGCGCGAGGGCCACGTGCGCTACGCCAACCTGCCCGCGCATAACTCCTTCCCGGATCTGCTGGAGCTGAACACGCGCCACCCGCTGGTGCTGGCGGCGCTGGCCCATGCCCGGCGAGGCGTCTCCAGCGAGGCGCCCGCGCTGGTGCAGCTGGGCACCCGGTACTGGGAGGTGGTGGCCACCCCGCTGCAGGACAACGAGAGCCTGCGCGTCTTCGCCAAGGACGTGACGGCGCGCAAGCAGATGGAGGCCAGCCTGCTCCATGAGAATCGCATGGGCACCCTGGGCTCGCTGGCCGGGCGCGTGGGCCACCACATGAACAACCCGCTGGCCTTCCTGATGTCCAACCTCTCCTTCGCGCGCGAGGAGATCGGCCGGCTCCGGGAGAGCCTGCGCACCGGGCGCGAGGAGCTGACGCTCGCGGAGGTGGACGAGATCCTCGACGCGCTGAGCGAGTCCCAGCAGGGCGCCGAGCGGCTGAAGACGATCGTCGAGGATCTCCGCCTGCTGGCCCGCGAGCCGCCCCGGTACAAGGCGCGGGTGAACGTGCACCCGCTGCTGGAGGACACCCTGAAGCTGGCCCGCGGCGAGCTGCAGCACCGCGCCCGCCTGGAGAAGGACCTCCAGCCCGTGGCGATGGTGGAAGCGGACGAGGCGCGGCTGGGGCAGGTGTTCCTCAACCTGGTGCTCAACGCGATGCAGGCGATGCCCGAAGAGAGGGCGGCGCGCAACGTGCTGCGCGTGGCCACCCGGACGGGCCCCGCGGGGGAGGTGATCGTGGAGGTCCAGGACACGGGGACGGGGATGAGCCCGGACGTGCTGGAGGGCCTCTTCGAGCCCTTCTTCACCACCCGCCCCAACGCCAAGAGCCTGGGCATGGGGCTGCCGGTGAGCCACGCCATCGTGACGAGCCTGGGGGGAACCCTGCGCGTGAAGAGCGAGCCCGGCGTGGGCACCCTCTTCACCGTCACCCTGCCCCCCGCCGGCGGCCCGGTCGCCCGCCCCACCCACCCCGAGCATGAGCTGGCGAGCTGAGCTGGGGCCCTGCCCCCCGGGTTGTGCGATAGTGCGGGCATGGAGCCCGCAGAGCGCCCGGAGATCCTCCGCTCTCCCGTGGAGGCATAGGCCTGGATGGTGCGTCGCCTGCTGCCCACGCTCGTGGCACTTGGATGCGGCCTGCTCGCGCTCGGCTGGGGACTGGTGAGCCTGCAGCGCCTCTTCGCCCAGGAGACGGAGGACGCCCACGCACAGCTCCGCTCCTACCGCGAGGAGGTGGAGCGGTACGCCGCGGAGGCCCTGCGGCAGAAGCTGAGCCAGCGGCTCGCGGAGAGCATCCCGGCGATCAACCAGGCCGTGGAGGATCCCCTCGTGCCGGCGGACGGGCTCTACCTGTACTTCCGCAAGCACCAGTTCCTGCCGCGCCTGCCCCGCCCCAGGCCCGGCGGGAAGATGCCCGCCTGGCACCTCTACGTCGCGCTCTACCAGAGCCTCGAGGATCTCCCAGCCGAGGACGCCTGGAAGGAGCGCCTGGGACGGCTGCGCGCCATCGAGGCCGCGCTCGCGGCGGGCAATCGGCCCCGCGCCGAGCGGCTCCTGGAGGCGCTGCTCCGTCACCGCGCGGATCACCCGCTGCCCGCCGCCGAGGAGATCCCGTTCACCGTGCTCCTGGCCGAGCGGCTGCAGCGCGGCGCGGACACCCCCGCGCTGATCCACGGGCTCGTCCACGGCGGGCTCGCGGAGGAGTTCGGGGGAATGGCGATGGGCGCCGGGCTGCAGCGCGATCTGCTGCGCGAGTGCCAGCGCTTCAGCCAGCCCGACTTCGACTTCCTGCGCGAGCGCATCCTCGAGCTCAGCGCCGCGCTCGGCGTGCCCTCCGACGCGTTCCAGGCGCGCGTCCAGGAGCTGGGCACGGGCGCCATCGTGGTGCCGAGCACCCTGTCCGAGCCCACCCTCATCGGCGAGCGCTGGTACCTGGAGGCGGAGGGAGAGATCGTGCGCGGCGTCGCCGTTCAGCTCGACGAGCTCCTCCTGGCGATCACGCACGAGCTGCGCGAACGAGAGCTCCTGCGCGCCGAGGATCGGGTCCGCCTGGGCCGCATCACCGCGGTGCAGCCGCTCTCGACCCTGAAGCTCCAGGCCGTCATCCCCCGCTGGGCCGCCGCCGAGGAGGACATCGCCCGGCGCTACGGGTTCAAGACCATGCTGGTGGCCATCTGCGGCGCGCTCGCCGTGGCCATCGTGGTGCTCGCCGGGCTCGGGCAGCACCGCAAGTACCGGTTCCTGGAGCTCAAGAGCGACTTCGTGGCCACCGTCTCCCATGAGCTGCGCACGCCCCTGGCCTCCATCCGGCTGCTGGCGGAGACGCTGGAGCGCCGGGCCGGCGGCACCCCGGAGGTGCGCGACTACCCCGCCCGCATCATCCAGGCCACCGACGGGCTGCACTTCCTCGTCGAGAACATCCTGTCCTTCAACCGCATCGACAAGGGCCGCTGGGTGCCGCGGTTCACCCAGGTGCGCCTGGAGGAGCTGATCGGAGCGCTCCGAGCTGATCTCGCCGGCGCCACCCGCGTCCCCGTGCACCTGACGGCGGACGTAGGGGAGACGGAGCTGTGGGCCGATCCGGCGCTGCTGCGCCTGCTCTTGTCCAACCTGGGGCGCAACGCCTGCGCCTACAACCACCGCGATCCGGTGGAGCTCTCCGTCCACGTCCATGCCATTGCCGGCAATGGCTGCACGGTGCTCTTCGGGGATAACGGCATCGGCATCCCCGAGAGCGAGTGGGAGAACGTCTTCCAGGACTTCTACCGGTTGACCCAGCCAGGCCCCGAGGTACATGGGAGCGGGCTGGGGCTCGCCCTCTGCCGCAGGATCATGCATGTGCATGGGGGGGAGATCCGCGTCGCCGCCTCCGGCCCCCAGGGCACTACCTTCGCGTTGACCTTCCCCGAGCCGCACCGATGACGATCCAAAGCCCTCCCACCACCCGCCCCTCCATCCTCATCGTCGAGGACGACGCCAACCTGCGAATCGGCCTGCAGGACAACCTCCAGGATGAGGGCTACGACGTGGCCTCCGCCTCCCACGCCCGCGAGGCGGAGGCGCTCCTGCGCGAGCGCGACTTCGACCTGCTCATCCTGGACGTGATGCTCCCGGGCGAGGACGGGTACTCGCTCTGCCGGCGGCTGCGCGCCGAGGGCCTCCAGAGCATGGTGATGATGCTCACCGCGCGCACGCTGGAGGACGACATCGTCCGCGGCTTCGAGGCCGGCGCCCAGGACTACCTCACCAAGCCCTACCGGCTGCGGGAGCTGCTCGCCCGGGTGCGCGCGCTCATGCGCCGGGCCGGCACGCCGCCGCCCCAGGTGCTGGGCTTCGGCGGGTTCTCCCTGAACCTGGGCCGGCGCACCCTCTCCCGAGGGGACGGCAGCACCATCGAGCTGACGCGCACCGAGTTCGACCTGCTCGCCTTCCTCGTCCGCCACCGGGACCGCGCCCTGCCCCGCGGAGAGATCCTCGACGCCGTCTGGGGCAGGGACGTGGTGGTGGACCCGCGCACCGTCGACAACTTCGTCTCGAACCTCAAGAAGAAGCTCGGCTGGACGAGCACCTCCGGCTTCACCATCCACACCATCCGCGGAGTGGGCTACCGGATGGAGATCGAGTCCATGACGAAACCATGACTGAAAGATGGACCGGCCACGGCCATCGCGGCGCCTCGATTCCCTACCTTGAGGGGTGCGTGGACAGGGGCGCTCCGGACCTCAGCCCACGTGGGTGAAGGCCGCATGGTGCGGCCAGCCCAAGGCGGGAGCGCCCGTCTGAGGGAGGCCAGTCATGTTCCAGTCGGTCATCGAGCAGCCAGGATGGAGAGCCAGTCGTCTCGGAGCGGGCGCGGGGGTGTCCCTGCTCGTGCATGCGGGGATCTTCGCCGTCGCGCTGTTGCTCTCGGCCCGGGTGGCCGCCACGGTCCAGGAGCCGCCCGATCTCGTCGTCAGGCTGGTCAAACAGCCGCCCCGCGGCAACCCGACCCCCGCCGTCGCCCCGCCCTCGGAGCCGCGCCGCGAGCCCAGGAAGCGCGACCCGATGAAGCAGCCGAAGACGATCCCCACCGTGAAGCCCGCTGAGATCGAACCGCCCCCCACCCCGGTGGACGCGCCTCCCTCGAACGATCTCCCCCACATCCCCGGCAGCGATCCAGAGGGCGTCGACACAGGCGGCGTCGCGGGCGTGCCCGTCATCACGGGCCTGGAGCAGGCCCTGACGAACGTGGGGCCCACGGGTGACGACCTGTACGACTTCACCACCACCTCGATGAAGCCGCCGCAACTGCTGACCGCCCCCGAGATCCAGTACACCCGCGAGGCCCTCGCGGCCCGCGTCGAGGGGCTGCTCATCGCCCGGTGCATCATCACCCGCGAGGGGGACGTGGAGAGGTGCCGCATCATCAAGGGCCTCCCCCACATGGAGGAGGCCGTGCTCTCGGCCCTGGAGAACCGCCGCTACCAGCCTGTGGAGTACATGGGCAAGCCGGTCAGCGTGTCCTACAACTTCAAGATCCGGCTCGAGATCCCCCGCTAGAAGGAGAAGAAGCTCCCCCGAACGCGCCGGCTGCCCTGATTCGGCTCCGTGTCATGGCGCGAGAACACGACGAGGGATTGCTGGTTGCCGGCGGAGGCCAGGGAGATGAAGGGCTCTGTCTCCCGGGCGTTGTACACGACCGAGAAGCCATCCGGCGTGACGACCGTGCCCGCGCTCGTCACCTGGGTGGCCAGGACGTCCCAGTACGTGTCCCAACGGTAGTCCGCCCAGGCCGCCACGTAGTTGGCGCCGTCGAACGCCACCTTCGGTGAGTACTGCTGCACGGGATCCGTGCAGAGCGCGAGCCCCGCGGTGTCCAGGACGATCCCCTCGCCGGACACCCGCGCCCCGTAGGTGTCGTGGTTGGTGCCGGAGCGATGGTCCGTCCACGCGATGAAGTAGTCCGTCCCGTCCGAGGCCACGTCCGGCTCGAACTGCACGGAGGGGTGATCGGAGATGGGGATGGCGCTGGCATCCAGCACCACGCCCTCGGGCGACACCCGAACCCCAAGGATGTCCCAGCCGGTGGCGCGCTGCTCCTCGGCCCACACGGCGAGGTAGCTGCTCCCGTTGGAGGCCACGCGAGGGGTGTAGTGCTCCACGGTCTGGGTGGCCAGGGCGATGCCGCTGGGATCCTGCACCACGCCCGCGCTCGACACCCGCGCGCCATGGATGTCTCCCCGGTTGTCTCCCCCGTCCTGCCGCCAGACCACGAAGTAGTCCGTCCCGTTGGAGGCGACGGCCGGGACGTTCTGGAAGGCCGCGTGGGTCGAGATCGGGATCCCGCTCGGCTCCAGGACGGCGCTGGAGTTGGAGCCCGTCCCGAGCACCCGCGCGCCATAGATGTCCCAGTTGATGTCCCGGTAGTCCATCCACGTGACGAAGTAGTCCGTCCCGTTGGAGGCCACCGCCGGCGACCGCCGCTCCCGGATCGCCGACGCGATCTGCAGGCCCGTCATGTCAATCGTGCCCCCCTGGAGCGACACCCGCGCCCCGTAGATCTGCATGCTGCTGCTGCCCGTCTCCGTCCAGACGACGAGGTAGTTGCTCCCGTTGGAGGCCACGGCGGGCTCCGTCTGGTAGAGGGAGGAGACGGTCGTGACGGGGAAGCCGCGGCCCGCCGTCACGTTCCCGCTCGCGCCGACCCAGGCGCTCTGGAGATCGCTGGTGGAGCCCGAGACGCTCTCCCAGGCGACAAACCAGCCCGCCGCGCCAGCCGCCACGGTGGGGCGCCTGTTGCCCCCTACCGGAGAGAGGACGAGGCTGGCCGGCTCCATCACCCCCGTCGGGGTCGGCCAGATCCGGCTCCCCAGCACCTGGAAGGTCGAGTTCGAGGTGTCCCAGAGGGTCCAGGCCACGAAGTAGCTCGCCCCGTGCGCGGCCACGGCTGCATGCAGCTCGTTCCGGGCGGAGTTGGAGGCGATGACGAGCCCCGCGCCATCCACCACGACGGCCGCGTCCGTCACGTGCGTTCCATAGACATCCGACGTCCCGGAGTTGCGGTAATCCGTCCAGGCGACGAAGAAGTCCACGCCGTTCGAGGCCACGGCGGGCGCGAACTGGAAGGAGTCGATGGACAGCAGGAAGCCCGTCCCATCCCGCGGCTCGCCGTCGTTCGAGATGCGCGTGGCGTAGATGCGGGCGACGCCGCTGCGCTCATCGCTCCAGGCGACGAGGTAGACCGAGCCATTCGAAGCCACCGAGGGAGCCGACTCGACGTAGTCCCCGCTCGCGAGCGCGAGCGCCCCGGGGGCCATCGGCTGGCCCGTGCTCGACACCCGCTGGGCGTAGACATCGGCGTCCAGGCTCGTCTTGTACCGCTGCCAGACCACCAGGTAGTCCATTCCGTTGGACGCCACCTTCGGCAGGCTCTCGGTCTTGGCGGACGAGCTCATGCGGATCCCGCCCGGATCCGACACCTCACCCGAGCCGGTGACGCGCGTGCCGCGAATGGCCCAGTGCTCCCCGTGGAGCTGCGACCAGACCACCTGGAAGTCCGTTCCGTTGCTGGCCACGGCTGGGTCCGCCTTGCTCCCAGGCCCGTTGCTCACGACGATCCCCGACGGATCCAGCACGGTGCCCGTGTCCGAGACCCGCGTCGCGTAGATATCGCTCCAGTTCCCGCGCGTGCCCCTCCAGACCAGGAGATAGCTCTTCCCGTTGAAGGCCATCGCGGGATGGGTCCTCACGACCGCATCGGCCGCCACCAGCCGTCCATCGATGATCATCTCCTGGGTGACTACGGGATCGAGCACCGCGGGGTACGCGGACGACGCGAGCACCTCCTCGGGGACACGCAGCTGGATGTGGCCGTCTGAGTACTCGGCGGGGACGGCCGTGCGCCGCCCGTTCGCGTCCACCCAGGTGCCATGGCTGTACCGGAACCGGAACCCCGTGCGGGCATCCTCGAAGTGCACCCCCTGCTCGGAGGTGCCGGTGTGCACGTACCCCTTCACCGGAACGTGGACCCGCAGATCTCCCCCCCCACCCGGCCGACCCTCGAAGCTCCAGGACTGCTCGACGCCCTGCTCACTGTTGCGCAGGTGCTCGACGACCGCGCCATGCACGAAGCTCAGGTGCCCGTCGGACGCCACCTCGCCCCGAGGCGTGGCCACGCTCAACAGCACCTCTCCGCGCTTCACTCGCGCCGGGCCCAGGAAGAGCGGCGCCCCCGTCTCCGCCTCCGGAGCAGGCGGGAGCTCTCCGCTCAGGGTCGGGTGAGCCTCCAGCGCCTCGGGCTCCGGGTTCTTGTACCGCACCGGCGTCAGGGTGAGCCCCTGAGGCGTCGCCTTCACCTCATAGGTGGAGTGCCCTCCCCGCCACCCGTCCTCCTCTGGCCGATAGGCGAAGTGCACCTGCCGGATGACGGCGTCCATGTCGAAGGGGACATGCTGTGTTCCGGACTGGAGCCCCTGAGCCTCCGCGGCCCCTCGCGCCCGCGATCCCTCAACTCCACACCCGAGGCCCGAGACCGCCAGGGCCACCAACACTGCAGTCAAAACTTTATGCCCACACTGTAATCTACTCACGTTCAAACCCCTCCGGGGCAGAATGACGCTGAGTCCTACCACCTATACGCTGAGTGTTTTTGAAATGAGGTCCACGCGCCCCCCTCACAGTACATTTCAGTACTCGTGGCGCTGGTGGACCCGTCCTGCTGGCTACTATCCAACACGTAGGGCTGACATGCCGGCCGCTGGAATGCGCTGCCACTAACATTTTACAGCGTCTTTAGATACTCGATGACGGCCTTCCGTTGAGAATCCGACAGTTCATCCCCAAAGGTGTGCCCTTGATTGGAGTAGCCCGGGAGCGTGGTGTCGTAGATGCGCTTGCGGAGGCTGGCGTCGGGCTCGGCGTGCTTGCCGTGTGAGAGCACCTGGTGCCTCCACCCCAGCGCCACTGGATCGAGCTCGCGCCGGCTGGACGAGCGGCGCCACCAGGTCGGGCGCTTGCGGCTGTCCAGCAGGGCCTCCACGGTAGGCACCGAGCCATTGTGCAGGTAGGGCGCGGTGGCCCAGATGCCATCCAGCGGCGGCGCCACGTAGCCGGGGCCCGGCTCCAGCCGCGCCGAGCGCCCATAGAACGAGCGGTTGAACCACTCCACCATCGGCACCCCCTCGCGGGCCGTGGACTGCCACAGCAGCGGATCGGTCCCCACCTCCTCCAGGGGGATGATGAGGTTGGGATAGGACTCGTTCGCGCCGTAGGTGCCGTGGCACTCGGAGCAGAACGCCTCGAAGAGCTCGCGCCCCTCGGCGGCCCGCCGCCGGTCGATGGGGTACGGCCAGGCCGGAGGCCGGAGCGTGAGCAGGTACGCGCGCACATCGTCGAAGTAGCCGTCGATGCGCTCCGCCTCCTCCACGCTGTCGGTGCACAGCATCGAGGAGGACATCATCAGCCGCGCGTGGTCTCCCCGGCCGATGCCCGTGTGGAACAGGGCGTTCTTCTTGCGCAGCAGCCACCAGGCGGGGACGTCCGCGGGCACCGGCTCGCGCGGGGGCAGCGGCTGGAGCGGCTCGGAGGACCAGGCGAGGGTCTCCGGATCCCGGTGCGCCGCCAGCACCGCCGCGAGGTTGTCCGCCGGGTTCACCCCGATGGTGTCCGGCCGCGTGTAGGGGCTGACGGCGCGGATCCGGCTGGACCAGCGCCACCACTCGGCCAGCTCGTCTCCGTCCTGCGCCAGCAGGCCCGCGGCCATGGCGTAGGTCGAGAAGTCCTCGGTGAGATCCAGCGCGGAGTTGCCCAGCCCGATGATGACGCCCTCCCGCGTGGGCGTGGCGTGGCAGCCCAGGCAGTTGGCCGTCACCACCTCCACGCCTCGAGGCGTCCGCAGCGCCGTCATGTCGTAGGAGAGCCGCGCGTTGCGGCCGCGCCTGCCGCGCAGTCGCCGGTTCGCCTGCGCGTCGCCGTAGGCCACGCGGAAGATGGACCAGGGGACGCCGCAGCTCACGTAGCCCGCGTTCACCAGGGCGTCATAGCCGGCCTTCGGATCTCCAGGCCGCTGCGGCTCGGCGGGGATGGCGAAGCGGGCCGCGGGGGGTGGCGGCGCCTGGGAGGCAGGGCTCCGCGCCGGAGCGAGCTGGGAGGAGGCTCCAGCAGCCATCCGGCTGGGAGTGGCCAGGAGGGCGAGGAGGCCCATCCAGATCAGCAGCAGCGGTCTCATGCAAAGCTCCCAGGGGTGGGCCGCTCCCAAAGAGACGAGCGGCAGGTGCTGGCGCGAGGCTGCCGCAGCCGTCCTGTGTCCAGGTCTTCACGTCTCCGAGCGGTCGTGGATGACTCGTGAACGGTCGCCACGGTCCACCCAAACGCGGGGAGCCCGGGGCGCGCGTGGTCCGCTAGACTTGATTTTCTTGGAGGGCCTGATTTTTATGCCTCTCTCGGTTACCATGCGGAACCTGCTCGCGACATGAATCGCTCGGCCATCCAGCAGTGGGCGGAGTCCTTCGCCGAGGCGCTGATCCGCCGCGCGACCCAGCTGGGTGCCGGCGAGCGCGACGACACCGGCAAGCGCTGGCGAGAGCTCCTCGCGCGGCTGCAGAGCGCCGCGCTGCGCTTCGAGGCGATCAACTTCGGGGGGCCCGATCTGAGCTGGGGGCGCGCCCACGAGGAGGACGTGGCCGCCCTGCCCCGCCCTCCGGTGTCCTCGGGGCGCTTCGTCTGCATCCCCTTCTGTCTCAACCAGCACCCCGAGCTCGCGGGGGCCTGGGACTACGGCGCGGGCGTGGCGCTCGTCCATGACGAGGACGAGGTGGCCGCGGTCAGCTTTGGCCGCGCGCGCCGGACGCTGTCCGTCTCCCGCAGCGAGGGCCAGGCGCGCATCGGCTTCGGCGGCGACATGCCGCTCATCAACGAGGTGCCCGGGCGCGACACGCTGGCGCCCTCGGCGCAGCGGGTGCTGCACCCCTTCTGGGCCATGGCCCGCTGCCTGCTCAGCGTGGATGGCTATGGCACCTGCTTCCTCGAGGGCCACCGGGTGTCCGCCCGGGGCATGAGCCCGGAGGCCAACATCGCCTCGGTGTTCCGCCGCACGCTCGGGCTGCACATCGAGAACGAGTACGGCGAGTCCTCGTGGCACGACCACGTCTACTGCGCGCTGGCCTGGAGCCCCGAGGCCCTGGAGCGCTGGCGCCGGCTACGGGATCCCGCGGTCCGCGCCGGGGTGGGAGATCCCTGCCCGCTGTGCCGAGGCCGCCTGGAGGACGCGGATCCGACGTCTCCGCCCCCTGTCGGGAAAGGCGCGCCCCAGGAGCCCTTCCTGCGCCTGCGCTGCGCCAGCTGCACGACGATCTTCCGCACCTCCGGGCGGCGCACGGGGGAGTTCGAGGTGGTGCGCGTGCCCGGCTCCGACAGGGGCGTGTAAGGGCGCAGCGGTTGCACCGGAGATGAAGTAAGACTCGGGAGCGCCGCATGCCTCCCTCTCAGGTTCCGCCCGACAGCCTCGATCCGGACGCCCCTCCGCTGGTGGCGGAGAAGCGGGCGCTGGAGCAGCGCATCCGCGAGCTGGAGGCCAAGGCCCGCAGCCTGGATGTCATCAACCACCTCGCCGCCTCGCTGCTCCAGCCCCAGATCGACGTGGACGACATCCTCTGGGACGTGGCCCAGGGCGCCGTGGCCCACCTCGGGCTGGAGGACTGTGTCATCTACCTGTTCGACGAGCAGCGCGAGCACCTCGTCCAGCGCGCGGCGTTCGGCCCGAAGAACCCCCGGGAGCGGGAGATCCTCTCGCCCATCCGCATCAAGCCCGGGGTGGGCATCGTCGGCACCGTGGCGCGCACTGGCATCGCCGAGCTCATCCCCGACACCCGGGAGGATCCGCGCTACCTCCAGGACGATCAGGCCCGGCTGTCCGAGCTGACGATCCCCATCTTCTTCGGCAACCAGGTGATCGGCGTGCTCGACTCCGAGCACTCGCAGCAGGGCTTCTTCACGGAGGAGCACCTCCACATCCTCACCACCGTCGCGTCCATGACGGCGGCGCGGGTGACCCGGGCGCTGCTCGATCAGCAGCTGCTGGACGCCAACCGGCTGCTGGAGAGCCGCATCGCCGAGCGCACCCGCGAGCTGTCCGAGGCCACGCGGCGCTCCGATCAGCTGCTGCTCAACATCCTGCCCCACCCCATCGTCGAGCGGCTCAAGCGGGGGGATCATGCCATCGCCGAGCGCTTCGACGACGTCACCGTCCTGTTCGCGGATCTGGTGGACTTCACCCGCTGGTCCACGCTGCGGCCGCCCGAGCACGTCGTCGAGATCCTGGGCCAGGTGTTCACGGAGTTCGACGCCCTCACCGAGCGCTACGGGCTGGAGAAGATCAAGACGATCGGGGATGCCTACATGGTGGTGGCGGGCGTCCCCGCCCCGCGCCCGGATCACCGCGAGCTGATGGCCCTCATGGCGCTCCAGATGGTGGAGGCGATCCGGCGGCTGAACCAGGTGCTGGGGACGTCTCTCGATGTCCGGATCGGCATGCACAGCGGCCCCGTCATCGCGGGGATCATCGGCACGCGCAAGTTCGCCTATGATCTGTGGGGCGACGCGGTGAACATGGCCAGCCGCCTGGAATCCCACGGGGCGGCCGGACGCATCCACGTCGCCGAGGCGACCTGGCGGGCGCTGCACGATCGCTTCTCCTTCGAGCCACGCGGGGAGATCGAGGTGAAGAGCATCGGCCGGGTGAAGACGTGGTTCCTCACAGGACGCACCGGCTAGCCGTCATCGACACCCGATCCGGGCGGCTGTAACGTGACCGCGCCCCATGCGCCGCTTCCCGCTTGCCACGCTCCTGCTCGCGGCCCTCGCGCTCGCCGGATGTCCTCGCGCGGTCCGCACGGCCCCACCAGCTCAGCCGACCTTCTCCCAGACCGCCGCGGCGCTCTTCGCCACCCTCGAAAGAGAGGGCGCCCACGCGAGCGTCCTCGTCCTGGATGCCCGGACGGGGCTGCCCCTCTACGCCCACCGGGAGCACGCGCGCCTGCTCCCGGCGTCGACGATGAAGATAGTCTCCACCTCCGCGATCCTCTCCGCGCTGGGGCCGGAGTTCCGCTTCCGCACGCCCGTCGCGCTCGAAGGCAGGCACCAGGCAGAGCTCTTCGAGGGCAACGTGGTGGTGGAGGCCACGGGCGATCCCTCGCTGGGCTCGTGGCGCTTCCCCGAAACCGCCCTCGCCTGCGATCAGATCGCGGAGGCGCTGTGGGGGCGCGGCATTCGACGGTGGCGGGGCGCGCTCCAGGTGCGCGCCCCCGACACCGGGCTGGATGGGCCCTTCGGCCCCGGCTGGGCGTGGGATGACGTGGCCTACTCCATGAGCGCCGCGCCCATGCCCTTCGTCTTCCGCGAGAACGTGGTGGACTTCTCCCTGCTGCGGCCCGACGGCGCCCCCTGCACGGCCCAGCCGACGATCCAGATCTCCCCCCGCTTCGCCGCGTTCCCCGCCGTGGTGCAGCTCGACACGAGCGGCGCCCGGGGCTTCGCCTGCCTGCGGGAGCACACCCCCTCGCGGGTGCGCTGCGTGTGGCGCTCGGCCGCCAACCAGTGCCCGCGCGTCCACTCGGTGCGCCTGTCCATCGACGATCCCCAGGCGCTCTTCGCCGCCTGCGTGGAGGAGGCCCTCACGCGGCGCGGCATCACGCGCCTGCCCTCCCCCCAACCTCCTCGCGAGGCGGCCCCCACGCCCCGGGTGAGCGAGACGCTCCTGGAGCTCCTCAGCCCGCCGCTCTCCGAGCTCGTGAAGGTGACGAACAAGGAGTCCCTCAACCTCTACGCCGAGCGCCTGGGCCTGCGCTTCGCCCGCGAGCGCACCGGCGGCGAGCGCTACTCCGATCTGCGCAAGGCGCTAGGCGCGGAGCTGACGCGCCGCGGCATCTCCTCGCGTGACTTGAGGCCGATCGATGGCAGCGGGCTGTCTCGCTACAACCTCGCCACGGCGCGCGGGCTGGCGCAGATGCTCTTCACGAGCCTGCAGGAGCCCTACGCGGCTACCCTGCTGGAGAGCCTGCCCATCGCCGGGGTGGACGGGACGCTCAGCGGCAGCGGGAGCTCCGCGCGGACCGTGGGGCGCATCCGCGCCAAGACGGGCACGCTCTCCAGCCAGAAGGCCTACGTGGGAATCGCCGAGCGCCCCGATGACGCAGAGCATCCCCGCGTCGTCTTTGCCCTCCTGCTGGGCAACATGGACGAGCGCCCCGCCCTCTCCGCGGCCGGGATCTTCGATCGCTTCACGGAGGCGCTGGTCACCCTCCCGGTGAAGTAGCTCCAGGCGATCGGCCTGCCTGCTCGGGAAGAGAACGGCCACAAGGGTGTTCAGGGGCCCCGGAGCCTGTACTAGGACGCCGTGAGTTGTTGCCAGGCTGCCCAACCTTTTCCCGAGGTGCCCCTTGACGCTGAAACCCGCGCTCGCCGCGCTCACACTGCTGCTGCCGCTCACCTCTCTGGCCGGGAAGGCCACGCCCCTGCCGCCCGTGGCGGAGAAGAAGGTGGTGGCGGACAGCTACCACGACACGAAGGTGGAGGATCCGTACCAGTGGCTCGAGTCCTCCGCCGATCCCATCGTTCAGCAGTGGACACAGGGCCAGAATACCTACACGCGCGCCCTGCTGGACAAGCTGCCGGGGCGTGATGCCATCCGCCAGCGCGTCAAGGAGCTGATGACCTGGCAGTCCCCGGCCTTCTTCGCCCTCCACGAGGCCGGCGGCACGCTGTTCGCCGTGAAGGCCCAGCCGCCCAAGCAGCAGCCGCTGCTGGTGACGCTCGGCTCGCTCGATGATGCCTCCAGCGAGCGCGTGCTGCTGGACCCGAGCGTGGTGGACCCGTCAGGCAAGACGAGCATCGACTTCTACGTCCCCACGCTGGACGGCAAGAAGGTGGCGGTGTCGCTGTCGAAGGATGGGACGGAGAGCGGCGACGTATACGTCTACGACGTGGCCACCGGCCAGCCGCTGCCCAACGAGGTGGTGCCGCAGGTGAACGGCGGCACGGCGGGCGGCAGCCTGGCGTGGACCGCGGACGGCTCGGGCTACTTCTACACGCGCTACCCGCGCGGCACCGAGCGCCCGGCCGAGGACATGAACTTCTTCCAGCAGGTGTACTTCCACAAGCTCGGCACGCCGACGGAGAAGGACACCTACGCGCTGGGCAAGGACTTCCCGCGCATCGCCATGACGACCCTGGGTAGCTCCCCGGACGGCAAGTTCATCTCCGCCCTGGTGGCCAACGGGGACGGCGGCGAGTTCATGCTGTACCTGTTCGGGCCCTCGGGGAAGTGGCAGCAGGTGTCGCGCTTCGAGGACAAGGTGGTGGGCGCGCGCTTCGGCCAGGATGGGGCGCTGTACCTGAAGTCCCAGAAGGACGCGCCGCTGGGCAAGGTGCTGCGCCTGCCGCTGGCCACGCCCACGCTGGACAAGGCCACCGTGGTGGTGCCGCAGGGCAAGGCCACGATCATGGGCTTCCTGCCCACCGCGGGGCGGCTGTACATCGTCGAGCAGCTCGGCGGCCCCTCGCAGCTTCGCATGGTGGATCTGAAGGGCCAGGAGCTGGGGCTGGTGCCCACGCTGCCGGTGTCCTCCGTGGGCGGGCTGGTGCGCCAGGGCGGGGATGACATCCTCTTCGCCAACCTGAGCTACGTACAGCCGCTGGCCTGGTACCGCTACTCCGCCAAGGAGGGCCAGGTGACGAAGACGGCGCTCGAGCAGACCTCGCCCGTGGACTTCAGCGACGTGGAGGTGGTGCGGGAGGAAGCCACCTCGAAGGATGGCACCAAGGTGCCGCTCACCACGCTCCGGCTGAAGGGCGTGAAGCTCAACGGCAAGAACCCCACGCTGCTCACCGGGTACGGCGGCTTCAACATCCCCATCACGCCGGGCTTCAACCGGCTGAGCCGCGCGTGGCTGGAGCAGGGCGGCGTGATCGCCATCGCCAACCTGCGCGGCGGCTCGGAGTTCGGAGAGGAGTGGCACACCAACGGCTCGCTGACGAAGAAGCAGAACGTCTTCGATGACTTCTACGCCTGCGCGAAGCTGCTGGTGGACAAGAAGTACACGCAGCCGAAGAAGCTGGCGATCCAGGGCGGCAGCAACGGCGGCCTGCTGATGGGCGCGGCGGTGACGCAGCACCCGGAGATGTACGGCGTCGTCGTGGCGCGCGTGGGCATCTACGACATGCTGCGGGTAGAGCTGACGCCCAACGGCCAGTTCAACACCACCGAGTACGGCACGGTGAAGGATCCGGAGCAGTTCAAGGCGCTGTATGGCTACTCGCCGTACCACCGCGTGAAGGATGGGACGAAGTACCCGCCGGTGCTCTTCACCTCGGGCGCCAACGATCCGCGCGTGGATCCGTTCCACTCGCGGAAGATGGTGGCGCGCATGCAGGCGGCCACGGGTGGCAAGGGCCGGATCCTGCTGCGCGCGGCGGGCGGCGGCCACGGCGGTGGCACGCCCCTGTCGGACCGGATCGAGGAGGAGGTGGACGTCTACTCCTTCCTCTTCCACGAGCTGGGCATGAAGTACCGGCCGGTGAAGAAGGTCGAAGGCCCGAAGTCGAAGTGATGTGAGCCGGTCCCCCGCCGCGCCGAGCCGTTGCGCGGCGGGGACCACCTACGCTTCCTCGAGGCCCACGCCGGCCCGAGTCCCGTCAAGTCGCGCAGCCCGCGAGCGCAGGAGCTCCGCCTTGCTCCGCCCCCCTCGTCTCTCCGCGCTCAGTTCATGACGTCGTTCTCGTGCTGGAAGGGCTCGCCGGGCAGGATGGTCGTGCCGTCCTCGGTTGTCCGCTCCGCGGTGGAGATGCTCCAGACGTCGAGGGTGGGATCGGTGTCGAGGTTCCCGGCGCACACCATGGTGATGTCACAGTCGGGGCACTCTCCCGAGATCCCAATCAGGTTGGCCACCCCCGGGGGAAGCATGTCCGAAGTCACCGGGTGCTGCTCCGGATAGCGGAAGGTGTCCACGCCGATGGACTGGGCCTCCTCGGTGCCCCTGGCCTGGGGGCCGCTGCGATCCTCCATCGGCCCCAGCCCGGCGAAGTAGGCGTAGCGGTTGCCCCGCTCCGGGGAGAACTGGACCTTGGAGAGCTGGGGCACGTAGCCCTCTCCCGAGCTGGAGGAGCGCTGGGCCACGAAGAAGGCCTTGAGGTTCGCCTGGCACTCGGCCTGCTTGGCCCGACCCTGGAAGCGGATGAAGTTGGGGATGGCGATGGCCGCCATCACGCCGATGCACGGGCAGGAGAGGCCCACGAGCCCGAGCGCGACGAGGACGTACAGCGTCCTACGGCTCATGCCTGGCTTGGGCACCGCCACCACGTTGCCACATTGACACTCGACGCTGGATCCAGGCTTCCGCCCGGTCATATTGATCTGGCTGCCGCACTTCGGGCACTTCACGGTCATTGTCCATTCCTCGATGGATGAGCGACGGACCGCGAAGGTACCGGGGCCGACGAGTGCTAGCTAGATTGTCGCGGCACGGGGGGGAGTTCATGAATGACGCCAGCAACCGCCATGAGGAGCTCTACGACTTTGCTCCCATGGCCTACATGAGCCTGGACGAGGGCGCAGGCATCCGGGAGATCAACCTGGCCGGGGCGGCCCTGCTGCAACATGACCGCGAGAGCCTGTACGGCCAGTCCTTCTCCTCTTTCGTGGACGCGTCGGACATGGCCCGCTTCCTCACCCACCTGCGCCGGTGCTCCGCGGGGCAGACGCTGAGCACGGAGCTGGGCCTGCGCATCGGCGGGAGCCGGCTCGACGTCCGGCTCCACAGCGCGCCCTCCCGTCGGGCGGGCCCCCATGGGCGCCTGTGCCAGACGGCCATCGTCGACATCACGGAGCTGCGGCAGGTGCAGTTCCGCCTGAGCCTCTCCGAGCGGCTGGCGACAGTGGGGACGATCGCGGCGGGCATCGCGCACGAGATCAACAACCCGCTGGCCTTCCTCACGGGCAGCATCGACCTGGTCCGGAGCGCGCTGCAGGCCGGCACGCTCGCCTCCCCGGAGCCCGGCAGGCCCGCTCCTCCGGACAGGGATGCCCTGGTGACGCAGATCCTCAAGGCCCTGGCGGATGCCCAGCTCGGCGCCGACCGCATCCGGGACATCGTGAAGGATCTCGGCACCCTCGCCCGCCCCACCGAGCAGAGCTCCACCCGGGTCAACGTCCAGCAGGTGCTGGAGCTGTCCGTCAAGATGGCACAGGCGGAGCTCCGCCACCGCGCCCGGCTCGTGCGGGACTACGCGGAGGTCCCCGAGGTCATCGCCGACAGTGGCCGGCTGGGCCAGGTCTTCCTCAACCTGCTGGTGAACGCGGCGCAGTCCATCCCCGAGGGCGCGGCGGATCGCAACGAGATCCGCATCCGCCTGCTGGCCTCGGAGCAGACGGTGCTGGTGGAGGTTCGGGACACGGGTGGGGGCATCCCCGCCCATGCGCTCAGCCGCATCTTCGATCCCTTCTTCAGCACCAAGCCGGTGGGCAAGGGCATGGGGCTGGGGCTCGCCATCAGCCACAACCTGGTCACGGAGCTGGGCGGCACCATCACCGTGGAGAGCGAGCTGGGCCAGGGGAGCACCTTCTCCGTCTGGCTCCCGGCGGCCGCGCCGCTCCCCAGTCCTCCTCCGCCGGAGCCTCCAGAGCGCCCCCGCCCCGTCCAGCGCGGCAACATCCTCATCGTGGATGACGAGCTGAACTTCGGGCAGACCCTTCGCCTGCTGCTGGCCAGGGCCCATGACGTCACCTACACCCCCAGCGCACGCGAGGCCCTGAGCCGGATCCGGGAGGGCACCCGGTACGACGCCATCCTGTGCGATCTCATGATGGCGGAGGTGACGGGGCGGCAGTTCTACGAGCTGCTCTGTCAGAGCGCGCCCGAGCTGGCTCGCCGTATCATCTTCATGACGGGGGGCGCCTACACTCCCGCCTCGCTGGACTTCGTCTCGCGGATGACCTCTCCGCTCATCACGAAGCCCTTCAAGCCCGAGGAGCTGGAGAAGCTGCTCGCCCCCTTGTTACCAGCCGTTTAGTTGAAGGGCAGCCGCAACTCGTCAATCCTCCGGGAGCAGGCGCGCCGTGGGGACACCCCACGGCGCAGCCACGGAGGTCCTTCATGGCCAAGCGCATCCTCGGAATGATCCTGGCCGGTGGCCAGGGAACCCGGCTCGCACCGCTGACCTCGAGGCGCTCCAAGCCCGCCGTCCCCTTCGGCTCGAAGTTCCGCATCATCGACTTCGCGCTGAACAACTTCATCAACTCGGGCATCTACTCCATCTACGTGCTGACGCAGTTCAAGGCCCAGTCGCTCACCGAGCACATCCAGCGCGGCTGGCGCTTCGGCAGCTTCCTGGCGGACTACTTCATCACGCTGGTGCCGGCGCAGATGTACCGCTTCGAGGAGCTGGGGCCCGTCTGGTACCGCGGCACGGCGGACGCCATCTACCAGAACCTCCACCTGGTGGAGAACCACGGGGCGGAGAACGTGGCCATCTTCTCGGGCGATCACATCTACAAGATGAACGTCGCCCACATGCTGGAGATGCACGAGTCCCAGCGGGCGGACATCACCATCGCCTCGTACCCCACGCCCATCGCCGAGGCGTACCGCTTCGGCATCATGCAGGTGGACGCGCGGGGCCGCGTGACGGAGTTCCAGGAGAAGCCCCAGGAGAACCCCAAGCCCATGCCGGATCGGCCGGACATGGTCCTGGCGAGCATGGGCAACTACATCTTCCGCCGCCAGGTGCTCCAGGATCTGCTCGAGATCGACGCGAAGGATTCGAGCTCCCAGCACGACTTCGGCAAGAACATCCTCCCGAAGGCGCTGAAGGACGGCTACACGATCCAGACCTACGACTTCACCCGCAACCCGATCCCCGGGCGGGACACGCCCAACACGTACTGGCGGGACGTGGGGACGCTCCAGGCCTACCACGAGGCCTCCATGGATCTGGTCTCCGTCAACCCGGAGTTCGACCTGTACAACCCCGAGTGGCCCCTGCGCACGGCGAACGAGTACAGCCCGCCGGCCAAGTTCGTCCACGAGTCCGGGGATCGGGTGGGGCGCGCGCCCAACTCGCTGGTGGCGGGCGGCTGCATCATCTCCGGCGGCGTGGTGCGCGAGAGCATCCTCTTCCGCTGGGTCCGGGTGAACTCGTACTCGGAGGTGCTGCGCTCGGTGCTCCTGGATGGGGTGGAGGTCGGCCGCCACGCGCAGATCAAGAACGCCATCATCGACAAGGACGTGAAGGTGCCGGCCAACACCCGGATCGGCCACGACCTGGCGCAGGACAAGGCGCGCGGCTTCACCCTCACCGACAACGGCATCGTCGTCGTGCCCAAGGGCTACAAGTTCACCTGAGCGCCAGGGCATAAAACCTTTGGGGAGCTCGTGCGTTCGAGTGGCGCTACCGCTCTCACGAGGTCCCCATCCCATGTCCCTGCTCCGGCCCACCCTGGTCCTGTCCCTGCTGCTCACCCTGCCCGCCCTCGGAGCCCAGGGGGATCCCAAGGTCCGCGAGGCCGCGCAGCGCGGCATCACCTTCCTGGCCCGCTCCACCGCGGCCTGGCAGAAGCAGAACCAGTGCTACGGCTGCCACGTGCAGGCCGTGACGCTGGAGGGGCTGGCCGTGGGCAAGCACCACCAGTACACGGTGCCGGCCGAGGAGCTGAAGATCATCCTCGAGGGAGTCCTCCACTCGAACGGAGGCGCGCGGACGACGGGAGGCCTGAGCCAGAACCTCTTCCCACGCACGGCGCGCACCTTCGGCGGCGTGGCCTTCGCCCGGTATGACCAGTACGTGGACTCCAAGCTGCGCGACGATCTGCTCCAGCTGGCGAGGACGCTCCTGGAGTACCAGGGGGAGGACGGCTCGGTGACGGGCGATCACCAGTCGTACCCCGTCACCGCGGGCCCCCTGCAGGCCACCTACCAGGCCATGCAGACGTGGCGGCAGGCGTACGCGCGCACGGCGGATGACTCCTGGCTCGGGCCCATCCGGAGGGCGGAGAAGTTCGTCGCCCAGAAGGCGGCCTCGTGGGAGGGCAACCCCCAGGGGGTGTACCTGCAGGACGTGAACTACGCGCTGCTGGGGCTCACCGCGGCCGGGGCGAGCCGCTCGGAGGACGTGGCCGGGAAGGTGGCGCGCTACCTCGTCTCGCTCCAGAACGCGGATGGGGGCTGGGGCTTCTCGAAGGGGAGCTCGGAGCCCTTCGCCACCGGCCAGACGGTGTACGCGCTGCGGCAGGCGGGCTTCACGGAGGAGGATGCGCCGGTGGCGAAGGGCATCCGCTGGCTCGTGTCCCACCAGCAGAAGGATGGAGGCTGGGGCGCGGGCGGCAGCGGCAAGGCCGAGGCCTTGTGGGCGGTGCTCGGGCTGGTCTCCGTGGACGTGGTGAGCCTGAAGGTGAGCGGCCTCCAGGACGGCGAGCACGTGGCGCCCACGCAGACCGTCCAGGTGGAGGCGCGCGACAACGAGGGCAAGGGCATCCAGAAGGTGGAGCTGCTGATCGACGACAAGAGCGTGCAAGCCGCGCAGGGCGGCAAGCTCAGCTACACGTGGGAGACGCAGGGGCTGAGCGACGGCAAGCACACGGTGGACGTGGTGGCCACCAACACCCGCGGGCAGGTGAGCCGGCGCCGGCTGGAGGTGTACGCGGGCAACGTGTTCCTCACCTCCCTGGGCTCGCGCTTCAACAGTGATGGGACGGAGCTGTCCGCGCGCAACATCTCCCCGAAGGAGCGCACCGGACGGGTGGAGCTGCGCGTGCGCACCGCGGACCTGAAGGACGGCCAGCCCCAGCCCGGCGCCGAGGTGTTCCAGGCAGGGCGGCCGAGCGCCCAGGGGCCGATGACGTTCACCTTCGGCGGCAGGGGCAAGGACGGCAAGCCGTTCCGCACGGGCCGCTACTTCGCCGAGTTCTCCTTCGTGGATGAGAAGGGCACCGTGCTGCAGCAGGAGCGCCTGCTCTTCACCCACGACACGCCCGAGAGCCAGTTCGCGCAGTACGGCGAGGTGGCGGGAGGGCTCTCGCTGGAGAACGGGCAGCAGGCCTCCAACGCGAAGGTGGAGCTCGTCGACGAGAAGGGGCGCGTCGTCCAGGCGACCACGAGCAACGAGGCCGGCCAGTTCCGCTTCAAGAGCGTGGATCAGGGCAAGTACAAGGTCCGCGTGCGCAAGAATGGCTTCAAGGACGCGGAGCTGCCGGTGAGCTCGGCCCCGGCACAGGAGTCCGCCGCGAGCATGACGCTGCACTGATCCTGCCCGCGCCGGGCATCCCATCAGTTGGCCGGGCAGCGGAGGGCCTTGCCGCGGCCCAGCGTCAGCTCGGCGGTGACGGAGCGGGGGCGAGCACTCCCCCAGTGCTCCAGGACGGCCGCATAGGCGGCACACGCCCCCGCCGTGTCCCCCTTGGCCTCCCGCGCCTGCCCGAGGAAGTAATGGTTGCGCAGATATTCCATGGGATACCGGAGCGCGTAACAGGACTTCGCCATCCGCTCCAGCGCGGGGAGCGCCTCGTCCACCCTGCCACCCAGCAGGAAAGCCTGGCCGATGTAGGCGTCCCCGGGAACGAGCGGCTTGTGGGGAGGCAGCGGCTGGTACTGCTCCAAGGCCGCCATCGCCTCGCGCCCCTCCTCGGGAGTGGCCGCTGGCGCCGCGTAGAAGTGAATCCAGAGGAAGTTGCGCACGTGCGGCGCCACCTTGCCGTGCCACCCCGAGAGCCGCTCGGCCAGCCTCCGCTCCGCCTCCTCCCGGGAAATCACTCCCGCGCGCCGCATGACCGCCAGCAGGCGCGCGGTGACATCCCGCGAGATGGCCCAGTCCTCGCTGCGCGGATTGGGCTCCCAGGCATCGCGCCGGGCGAGGAACGACTCCGCCTCCCGCGCCGCTTCGGCCTCCTGGCCGATCTCCTGGAAGATGCTCACCCGCATCGACGCCAGCGCCGCGTGCTCGTCCTCCTGGGGGCTGTTGGCCAACAAGATCTGCAGCTGCCGGGTGCCCGCCAGGGCGGCGTTGAGATCACCCTTCAGCAGCGCCAGCCGCACCGCGTCCCACCCCTCCTCCTTCTGGCGCTCCCGCTCATCCCCGAGTCGGGCCCGCTTCTGCTTGAGGGCCTCCTCGACCGAGGGCAGCGAGCCGCCCCGCACGCTCAGCGCATCCGCCAGGTACTGGTAGGCATCCGGATCCGGCGCCACGGTGAGCCAGCGACGCGCATCTGCCTCGGCTGCCGCGCAGTCGCCCAATTCCTCCTGCAGGTTGATGCGGGTCCTCAAGCAGCTGGTCGCGGCGGGAGACACGTCGAGACAGCTCTTCAACGAGCGGAAGGCCTCGTCGAATGAGCCCAGGTAGGCCAGCACCTCCCCGCGCAGGCGCCAGGCCCGGCTGAATCCGGGATCCAACGTGAGCGCATGATCGATGGCCGCCATCGAGGCGCTGAAGTCAAAGTAGGCCTCAATCCCGCTGCGTAGGAAGAAAAATTCGGCGTCGCTCGGGAAGCGCTCCTGCGCGCGTTGAATCCGCCGCAGCGTCTCCTCGAAGTCCGCTGGGAGCCGTTGGAAGACCGGCTCATAGGCATCCAGGAGGAACTGGTCGCGCTCGGACAGGAGCTCGCGGAGCGCTGCGGCCTTCTGGAAGCTCTGCCGGCCCCGGGCGGGATCGATGGCGTGACAGAGGGACAGGCGCAGGTATGCGGCGGCGAAGCTCGGATCCAGCTGGATCGCCTCAGCGAACAGCTTGCAGGCCCCCTCGATGTTATCGCGCCACCCGCGCATGGCCGCCGCGTAGCGCAGCCGGGCCTCCGGATTGGAGGACCCGAGAGCTTCGGGCGTGGCCCCCTGGGGTCTCTGCTCGAGACTCTCATTCGAGCCGAGCGCGAAGACGGCCAGCAGGCCCACCGCTGCCAGGCTGACGAGGACCGGCCATGCTCGCCGCAGAGCAGGCAGCAGCGGGCCCCCACCGGAGGGCATCATCGGGAGTTGGGGGGCGCTGATGGGCGGGGAGCTGGCTCCGGGGGTCGCCCCCTGCACAAGGGCCTCGAGCTCGGCCAGCAACTCCCGCGCGCTGGCATAGCGGTCCCCTGGCTTCTTGGCCATGCACGTGCGGATCACCTGCTCGAGCCGAGGCGGGAGCGCCGGATTGAGCTTCGAGGCGGGCTCGGGCTCGTCCCGGCAGATCGCGACGATCTGCTCGCCCGCCGTATAGCCCATGAAAGGGCGCTTGCCCGTGACCAGCTCGTAGAGCAACACCCCGAACGAGAACAGATCCGTCCGGTGATCCACGGGCTTGCCCGTAGCCTGCTCCGGGGACATGTACCCGGGTGAGCCCAGCAACTGGCCCACCTCTGTGAGCAGCGAGACAGTCTCGCCCTCCGGGAGCAGCGCGGCGGAGCCGGCCGCCTCGGGCTCGCGCAGCTTCGCCAGTCCGAAGTCGAGCACCTTCACGTCCTGGTCCACGCCAACCATGACGTTGTCCGGTTTGATGTCGCGATGGATGACTCCCTTGTCGTGCGCCTTCGACAGGCCGCGCGCGATGTCTCGCGCGATGCGCACGATCTCCTCGAGGCTCAGGGAGCGGTCCTGGATGAGCTTGCGCAGGGTCCGCCCCTCCACGAGCTCCATCGCGATGAAGACATAGCCGCCCGCCTCCCCCACCTCGTAGATGGTGGCGATGTTGGGGTGGGAGATCACCGCGGCCGAATAGGCCTCGCGCAGGAAGCGCGCACGGCGCTCTGGCTGCCTCATGGCCTCCGGAGGAAGCACCTTGAGGGCCACTGTGCGGCGGAGCTGCATGTCCACCGCCTTGTAGACGATGCCCATGCCCCCCTGGCCAAGCTTCTCGAGGATTTGGAAGTGGGACAGGGCCTGCCCGACCAACTCTCCGCTCATCAGGTCCCCTGCCTCCATGATGACGCTGAGCTCCAGAGAGGTTTACGCACGGAACCCTTGGAAAGGAGCTTATCGCGGGGCCTGCTCTCGACACAACGGTTCAACAGGATTGAAACCGGTACTGAGTTGAGGTTGCCTTGCGCCCACCAGGACGCCGGGCCCTGCACGACGGCCGCACCGGCAATGGGGAGGGAATGCATGCAACCGCAACAGCCGCACGACCAAGGCTTCGCGAGGCAGTGGGGAAAGCTGGTGGCGCAGGCGTGGTTCGACCCTGACTTCAAGCGCAGACTCCTATCAGAGCCAATGAATGTCATGCGGGAGCGAGGGATGGCCGTGCCGGCCGGAGCCCGCCTGAGGATCTACGATCAGGAAGCAGCCGCGTCGGGACTGCCGCCCCGGGATGACCTTGATGTCCTCTCACAGTGGGCCGCCAGTGGCCGGGGAGAGGAAGCGCGTGAGCTCACGCTGCTCCTGCCTTCGCGACCGCAGGACGCTTCCTCCGAGAGCCTGTCCCGCGGCGTTCACCTGGGGCCGCTGGGGTATCCCGAGAAGATGGAGATGGCCATCGGGTGCATCGTTCCGCCTGAAGAACCTTCTCCGGAGAGACCACTGTCGGATCCTGAGCCGCAGCCGGCGCCGCTGCCGCATCCGACTCCAAGGCCCGAGCCGAAGCCCGGCCCGAAGAAGTAGCGCCCTGGAGACAGCGCACCGGATGCTCGAGAGGCCCACGTTCAAGCCCCATCTGCGCGTGGTGGTGGATGCACGAGGAGTATTCCTCCTCTCGGAACTCGGGGAGACCCTGCTCACGGGGGAGCGCGAGCGCCTCGTCGCCTCATTCGTGGATGGGCGCAGGACCACGGACGAGCTCGTCGAGACGCTCGCGGGCACACTCTCCGCAGCGGGGGTGTACCACGCCCTGCTGCGGCTGGAGCAGGAGGGGTATCTGCATGAGGCCGGCGCCGCTCTTACGCCCGCGCAGGCGGCCTACTGGAGCGCGGCCGGTCTCGAGCCTCGCGCGGCGACGGAGCGATTGGGCGCGGCCCGGATCGAGGTGAAGGCACCTGGCTTCGTCGAGACCGCCCCCTTTCTCGCGGCGCTCGGCGCGGTGGGGCTCACCGCCGTAGAGGAGCGGGGCCTCCCGGTCGTCCTCGTGGAGGACTACCTCCACCCGGAGCTGGACAGCCTCAACCAGCGGGCACTGGAAGAGAGACGGCCCTGGCTGCTGGTCAAGCCGGTGGGAGCCGTGGCGTGGATCGGTCCCCTCTTCCGCCCGGGGAAGACGGGCTGCTGGCAGTGCCTCGCCCAACGCCTGCGGGCCCACCGCGAGGTGGAGTCCTTCCTGGAGCGGCACGGAGCTCCCATACCGCCCCTCGTCTCCTCCGCCCTGCCCACCACGCTGGCCATGGCCAGCCAGCTGGCGGCCCACGAGCTGGCGCGGTGGATTGCCTCGGAGGAGGGCTCGTCCGTGGAGGGACAGGTGTTGTCCCTGGACATGATCGGTCTGGAGCTTCGGCGGCACGTGCTGACCCGGCGTCCCCAGTGCCCGGCCTGCGGCACTCCCGCCCGGCCTCCGCCCGGGGCGCTACCACCGCCCTTGAACCTGCGCTCGCGCCCGAAGCACCCGGCGCGGGCCGCCGGGCAGCGCACCCTCAGCCCCGAGGACATCCTCCAGCAGTACAGCCACCATGTGAGCCCGATCACCGGCGTGGTGAGCGCACTCGAGCGGCTCGGCAAAGGTGGCGAGGAGCTGCACACGTACATCGGCAGCTACCCCATGGCGCTCGCCTCGGATTCGCTGCTCCACTTGCGGCATTCCCTGCGGCAGCGTGCCTACGGCAAGGGCCGCTCCGATTCCCAGGCCAGAGCGAGCGCGCTCTGCGAGGCCCTCGAGCGCACATGCGGCATGTTTCGCGGAGAGGAGGAGCTCGTCCGCCGGGCCAGCTACCGGGAGCTGGGGGAGTTGGCCATCTCCCCCCAGGTGTACATGGGTTTCAGCGAGCGCCAGCTCGCGACGGGAGAAGACAACGCCCCTCGGCCGTTCCCCGAGGAGCTCGTGCTCGATTGGACTCCGCTGCGCTCCCTGACGAGCCAGGCCATCAGGTACCTGCCCACCGCCTGCTGCTACTTCTTCCATCCCGGGCCGGACACGGCCTACTGCCGGGCGGACTCCAACGGCAACGCCTCCGGCGCCACGCTGGAGGAGGCCATCCTCCATGGGTTGCTCGAGCTGGTGGAGCGCGATGCGGTCGCCCTGTGGTGGTACAACCGGATCCGCCGGCCCGCCGTCGAGCTATCGAGCCTCGACGATCCCTTCTTCCGCGAGCAGGTGGCGTTCCATCGCGGGCTCCAGCGGGAGCTGTGGGTGCTCGACATCACCTCGGACTTCGGCATTCCCACCTTCGCGGCGCTCAGCCGGAGGATCGATCAGGAGTGCGAGGACATCGTGTTCGGGTTCGGCTGCCACCTGGATCCCGAGCTCGCCCTCTCCCACGCCGTGACCGAGCTCCAGCAGTTCTTGCCGACCGTGCCGCACGGCGGACCTGATGGCCGGACCGACTACAGGGTGCACGACGCCGAGGCGCTCCGGTGGTGGCGGACGGCGACGGTTGCCAACCAACCCTACCTCCTGCCAGATACCAGCGCTCCTCCGAGGACCGCGGCAAGCCTTCCGCGCCTGGCCTCGGAGGATGTCCGGGAGGAGGTGTGGCGGTGCATCCGGATCGCCGAACGGCTTGGCCTGGAGACCTACGTGCTGGATCAGACCCGGGCCGACGTGGGGCTCCCTGTCGTCAAGGTCATCATCCCCGGAATGCGGAGCTTCTGGATGCGCCGGGGCCCGGGGCGCCTCTACGATGTGCCGGTGAAGCAAGGGTGGCTCGAGGAGCCCCGGCGGGAAGATGAGCTCAACCCCTTCCCAGTCTTCGCCTGATGGGTGGAGCCGCGCGAAGGAGGCGACGTGGGTGACGTCATCACGCTCCGGGCGGGGCCTGGGGTGGTCTTCTCCGAACGTACGGACGGTGGGCTCCTCTTCGAATCTCCTGGCTCGATGCTGGAGATCCCAGGTGCCAGCCCGGCGTTGCGGGCCGCGCTGCGGGAGTTGGCCGGCTCCGGCGCGACGGAGACCGCGCTCGCGGACCGGGTGCTGGAGGCGGAAGGGCCCGCCGCGCTTCCAAGGCTGCACCTCGCGCTTCTCCGGCTGGGGGCTGCGCGGCTGCTCTCCTACGAGGTCCGCTTGGACGGCCAGCCCCTCCTGGCGCTCCGGGCGAGTTCCCGTGCATTCGCTCCCCCAGACTTTCAGGTGGATCGGAGCAGGAGGTACCAACTCTCCCGCTTCGCCTGCATGAGGCGGCGAGGTTCCGAGTGGGTGCTGGAGTCTCCCCTGGCGCACGGAGAGCTGGTGCTCCAGGACTGGCGCGCCCAGGTACTGGTGTCGCTGCTCTCCGCTCCTCGGAGCGTCGATGAGCTGGTGACGGCCCTCCCCGGATTGAACGAGACAACGAGCCTGGGACTGCTGGCGTTGCTGTGCGGCTGCGGGCTGGCCGGAGAGCTGGACGCGGCGGGCCAACTGGACGAGGAGCGCTCCCTCACGCTGAGACAGTGGAGCTTCCACGATCTGCTCTTCCACGCACGCAGCCGGCGTGGACGTCACGCTCAGCCCTCGGGAGCGACCGAGCGATTCCGGGGCCAGTTGGAGCCCCTGCCCGCGCTCAAGCCCCGGATGTCCGATCAAGTCATGGCCCTGCACCGGCCCGAGCTCGAGCAGGTGCAGCGGGAGGATCCCCCCTTCACCCGGGTACTGGAAGAGCGCCGCTCCATACGGGACTACAGGGGCCGGGTGCTCACGTCCAGGATGGTGGGCGAGTTCCTCTACCGCGCATGCAGGGTGAAGGAGCGCTACGGGAGGGAGGAGAACGAGCTCACCCGCCGGCCCTACCCGAGCGCTGGAGCGGGCTACGCGCTCGAGGTGTACCTCGCATCCGGACGTTGCGACGGGCTGGAGCCGGGCCTGTACCACTATGCGCCCGAGGCTCATGAGCTCCACCGCCTGCCCGCCCAGGCTGACGAGGTGGAGTGGCTGCTTCAGGAAGCGCGCCACTCCGCGGCACAGCGGGAGCCTCCCCAGCTGCTGATCATCCTCTCGGCGCGCTTCTCCCGACTGTTCTGGCGATACGAATCCATCGGGTACGCGCTGCTGCTGAAGGATGTCGGCGTGCTGCTCCAGACGATGTACCTGGTCGCCACGGCAATGGGGCTGGCGCCCTGCGCGCTGGGCTCGGGAGACTCGGACTGCTTCGCGAGGGCCGCTGGCCTGGATTACCGCGCCGAGTCCTCCGTGGGGGAGTTCCTTCTGGGAGGTGCCCTGGAGGCGAGCGTGGTCCCCCCTGACATGAGAGGTACCCCATGAGGGTAGCCCTGGTGGTGATGCCCATGGCCTCGCTCGAGCGCCCCAGCCTCGCCGCCGGCCTGCTCCAGGCTGCCCTCGCGCGGCGGGGAATCGACTGTGTCACCCATTACTTCAACCTGCTGCTCGGGAGGATGCTGGACGCGAGCTCGTACTCCCACCTGTCGAATGCCATGTCCTCCCTGGTGCTGGCGGGAGAGTGGGCCTTCTCGCAAGCCTTCTACGGGAGCACCTTCTCCGATCGCGAGGCCTACGCGCGGGAGGTGCTCGATGAGCGCTGCTCGTTCATTGGGCCCGAATACCGGAGCTCCATCTGGAGGCTCCAGGAGCTTGCCCCCGGGTTCCTGCGCATGGCCTTCGAGTCCTGTGAGTGGGACCGCTACGATCTGGTGGGCTTCACCAGCACCTTCTCGCAGACGATGCCCTCGCTGTGCCTGGCCCGGATGATCCGCGAGCGCCATCCCCACGTGAAGCTGGCCATGGGCGGCGCGAACATGGAAGCGGGCATGGGCCGGCAATACATCGAGCACTACGGGTTCCTGGACTTCGTGTCCACGGGCGAGGCGGACGACTCGTTTCCCCAGCTCTGCGAGAACCTCCGCGAGGGACGGCACGAGATCCCTCCCGGGTTCCTGTATCGGGAAGCGGGGCGGGTGCGGGAGTCCCCTCCGGCCACGCGCCCGGTGGAGCCCGAGGTGCTGCCCACGCCCGACTACGGCGACTACTTCCGCTCGCTGGAGGCGATCCCCAAGGATCCGCTGTTCCAACCCTCGCTCCCGGTGGAGGCGTCGCGGGGGTGCTGGTGGGGTGAGCACTCCCACTGCACGTTCTGCGGCTTGAATGGCGAGACGATGGCCTTCCGCAAGAAGGGCTGGCGGCGGGTGGTGGAGGAGACGGACGAGCTGACCGCGCGGCATGGGCCACTCGCCTTCCAGTTCACCGACAACATCCTGGCGATGGACTACTTCGAGCAGCTCCTGCCGTTCTGGGCCGCTCGCGAGCGGAAGGTGCCGAAGTTCTTCGAGCTCAAGTCCAACCTGAAGTGGCGCCACATCCGGCTCTTGAAGGAGGCGGGCATCACCTCCGTCCAGGCGGGCGTCGAGAGCCTGTCGGATGGCACCTTGCGCCTCATGCGCAAGGGCGTCTCCGGCGCGCACAATGTCGCGCTCCTTCGCTGGTGCCAGGAGCAGGGGCTCACGCTGTACTGGAACCTCCTCTACGGGTTCCCGAAAGAGGAACTCGCGGACTACGAGAGGACAGCTTCGCTCCTCGCGAAGCTGACCCACCTGCCGCCTCCGACTGTCTACGGAGAAATCCGGATGGATCGCTTCAGCCCGAACCACAGCCAGTGGAAGGAGCAGGGCTTCACCCGGATTGAACCGGCGCCGGCCTACCGCCACGTCTTCCCCTTCTCCGAAGCGTCGCTCCGGGAGCTGGCCTACTACTTCGTCTATGATCACCCCCAGCATGACGAGGTCCATCAGCGGGGCGACAAGCTCGTCAGGTTCTGCCAACTGTGGGGGGAGCGCGCTGAGCGGGGGGAGTGCGGTGAGCTCGCGGTCAAGCCCCACCCGGAAGGCGGCTTCGTCCTCGTGGACAGCCGCTTCGGGTTCCAGAGGAGCACGCGGAGCCTGGACGAGCGCGAGCTGGCCCTGCTGCTCGCCTGTGATGGCCCCACCTCACACCAGAGCGCCCTCGAGGCCGCTGGACGACGGGGCGTGACGAACCTGGAGCCAGCACTGGAGCAGCTCATCGAGCAAGGGATCATCGCCACCGTCGGGAAATCCCTCATCACCCTGGCACTGCTGCCTGTCGAGCTGCGAGCAGAGGAGGCTTGATGCTTTCCCTGGGGGCGCCAAACGTTCGTGCCTCCCGTGACCGGATTCCGTAAGGATCGGGGCATGCGACGCGGACTTCGGATCCTGGCCTCTGTCGTCCTGGGGGGGATCCTCGTCGCCGCCCTCATCTTCGTGCCGCGGTACCTGCGGGGCCTCTCGCTGGTCGTCCGCGCCGCCGGCATGCAGGAGGGCTGGGCCCAGGGCCTGGCCCGCTGGCAGACGGTGGAGTTCGAGATCTCCGATCTCCAGGTGCCCTCGCGACATGGCCCCCTCCGCGCTCGCCTCTATCGGCCTCGGGAGGCCCGGGGTCATCCGGTGGTGCTGACCTCGGGCGTCCATGCGGACGGCATCGACGAGCCGCGGTTGGTGAAGCTCGCGAAGGATCTCGCCACGGGCGGCCAGGTCGTCCTCACTCCCGAGCCGGTCGATCTGCTCCGCTATGAGATCACCCCTCGGCTCCCGGACATGATCGAGGACGCGGCCACGTGGCTCTCCGCTCAGCGGGAGCTGGCCCCCGATGGGAAGGTGAGCCTCTTCGGCATCAGCTTCTCGGGCGGGCTCTCCATCGTCGCGGCCGGGCGGCCCGGGCTGAAGGACAAGGTGGCGGCCACCCTCTCCCTGGGGGGACATGGCGAGCTCTTGCGCGTGCTCTCCTTCCTCTGCACCGGCGTCCTGCCGAACGGCCAGCACCTGCAGCCTCATGACTATGGCGTGGTGGTCATCCTCCTCAACGTGGCTGACCGGCTCGTTCCCCCGGAGCAGGTGGAGCCGCTGCGCGCGGCCATCCGCACCTTCCTTCGGGCCTCCCACCTCACCCTGCGCGACATGAAGCGGGCGGAGGAGAACTTCGAAGAGGCTCGGCGGATGCAGGCCCGTCTGCCCGCGCCAGCCGCTGGCTTGATGGGGTACGTCAACACCCGTGACGTGGCCGCGCTGGGGCCGTTGCTGCTGCCCCACGTGCGCGCCTTCGCCGCGGAGCCCTCGCTCTCGCCCGAGCGCTCCCCTCCCCCATCCACTCCCGTCTACCTGCTGCACGGAGCGGATGACACGGTCATCCCCGCGATCGAGGCCTCGATCCTGGCCCAGGCGCTGCGGCCCCACACGCGGGTGCACCTGCTCCCGACCCCGCTCATCACCCACGCCGAGGTCGACCGAAGCGCTCGCTTCAAGGATGTCTGGGGCCTGGTGTCCTTCTGGACGCAGCTGCTCGAGGAGTAGGCCCCCGTACACACTCCAGCAGAAGAGCTCCCGGCGGTGCAGTCGCTTCATGCTGAGCCCTCTCCCAGGGCAGGTGCAGTCTCGGACAGCAGCCGAGCCGTCTCCAGCACGATCTGGGCCCCCAGAAAGCTGGTCATGTCGTTCACATCCAGCGGCGGGGCCACCTCCGTGATGTCCATGCCACGGATGGGGAGCTGCGCGAACAGGCGCTCCTGGAGCTGGAAGAAGGACTCCACGGGCACCCCGCCCGGCATGGGATACCCCGTGCCGGGGGCGCAGGAGGCATCGAATCCATCGATGTCCACGCACCAGTAGATGGCGGAGAAGCCCTTCAGGCGCTGCGTGATGCGCGACGCCAGCTGGTCCGTGGTGGAGGCCAGCCAGTCCGCGGCCGTCACCAGCTCGATGCGCTGCTCCTCGATGAAGCGCAGCTCCTCCTCCGCATACGAGCGAGTGCCCAGCAGCACCACCTGGTCGGCGCCCAGGCCCGCGAGGGACATGGCGCGGCGCAGGGCACACGCGTGGGAGTCCCTGTTGCCGTCATAGCTCTCGAAGAGATCCGGGTGGGCATCGAACCAGAGGATGCCGACATCCCCCCCATGGCGCCGGGCGAAGCTCTCGATGGCGGGGATGCTCACCGAGTTGTCGCCACCGATCGCGAGGGGGAAGGCCCCCGCGGGGAGTGCGCTCAGCCGCGAACGGGCGGCCTCCAGCCAGGTCTGCTGGGACAACGGGTATCCCGACGGATCGCGCGCCTCCACGTCCCCGTAGTCGCGCACCCGCGCCGTCACCCTCAGCCCGCGCCGGGAGATGGGATCGGCGGTGCGGGAGATGGCTCGCATCCGCTCCGGCGCCAAGGCCGCGCCCTCGCGCAGGCTCACGGCCCTGTCGAAGGGGAGCCCGAGGATCGCGACGCGAGGCTCCGCGAGCGTGTCATCCGCGAGATCGAACCAGAGGCGACGCTGCTTCATGAGGGCCTGTCGTAGCACAGGCCGCTCAGGATCGGCCCAGCAGCTCCTTCACCTCGCGCTGCCAGCGCTCGCCGAGCTCCGGGTGCACCATCCGCACATAGGCCGCATAGCCTTGCAGCCACGCCGCGAAGTCGCTCCGGCCTCGCGCCTGTGAGGCCACGCCGTGCTTGCGACAGTTGGCCAGGATCGCCTTGAACCTGCGGCGCTCCACGCGCGGGATGGAGACCTGCTGGTTCACCGTCAGGCCCGTCACCCGCTGGCGCAGGCCCTTGCGCATCACCCGGCGCTTCGGGTTGTTCTCGGAGAAACCCTCCTGCTGGAGGATCGCGTTCACCCACCACAGGAAGCGCCCCATCTTCTCGGGCGGCGACTTGAACGAGAAGGACAGGTCATCCGCATAGCGCGTGTACGTGGCGCCCAGCTTCTTCGCCAGCGCCGACAGGCGCGCATCCATCCGGCGGCACACCAGGTTGGCGATGGCCGGGGACGTGGGCGCCCCCTGCGGCAGCGCGCCCGGCCACACCACCGTCCCATCCGGCAGCTTCGGGCGGTGCGTGGTGAGCCCCGCGAGCACGCCCGCCACCTCGTCCCCGTAGCCGTGTGCCTGAAACAGCCCCTTCACCCGCCGGTAGTGCACCGTGGGGAAGAAGTCCTCCAGATCCACCCGCACCACCACCGAGGCCCCCGTGTGCGGCTCGGCGTTGCTCACCGTGGAGCGCCCCTTCACGAAGCCGTGCGCCGCCTCGTGCGCAGGCATGTGCTCGAGGATCTTAGCGAGAATGGCACGCTGCACCTCCTTGAGCCGCGCGCGAGGCGCCGCGATGCGCCGCACCCCACCCGAGCGCTTGGGCACCTCGAACTCCACGTACCCCGAGCCGGCCTCCGTCCCCGGGCGCATCAGCGCCTCGAGCTCCGACTCCTCGACGCCCACCAGCGCCGCCACGTCCTTGCGCGTGGCCAGCCTGGGCAGCGTGCCCTTCAACGGCGGCGGCTTCTTCGTGCTGCCCCACCGATACGTCGGGAGGCCGAAGTCCCAGCCCGTCGGGTTCCACCCACCGCGGGCTCGGGGGCTGGGGTGGCGCGGCGGCTTGAAGCGGCGATCCGGCGGCGCGACATCCGCCAGCCCCAGCTTGTGCACGGCGGCCCGCGCCGAGCGCGCCACCTTCTGGTCCGCGTCCTTCACCAGGCGGCGGAGCGGCCCCGCCGCGGAGACGCGCGCGAAGAGGAGCGGGACCTGCCTCACGCCTCGGTGCCGCTCGCGCGGATCGACGCTGCGCAGCATGCGCCCCACCGGCGCCAGCCACTGCCGGCTCACGTAGAAGCGGGCCACCTCGTACTCGGCCAGGTCCTGGTGGCGCTCCAGCAGCTCGGTGATGCGCTCGAAGTTGGCCTCGGGATCCGCCATCAGGGGCTTCAGCTCGAGGAGGAGGCCCACCAGGTTCATGCCCATGCTCTCCCGGGGCCCGTGCCCCGTGGCGGAAGAAGTGGCGCCCCTGGGATCGCCGCCACCTGCACGGCAGAGGCACGCGGGGTCGAGGAAGCCGGCAAGGCGGACCCCGCGGTGCGTCGTTCTTCAATGGGTATCGTCGGCAGCCGCGACGTGACATCGCGGACGAAAGGCTGGCTGCACGCGACCCCAGGAGCACTGTTGACTCCAGCACATCCGCCGCTCGGTGGGAAGGCTCACCTAGGTCGGGGGCGGCTCGTCCTCCTCCAGGAGTGCCAGGAGCGTGTCCCGCGTGCCGCCCGGGGCCTGTCGGATGAGGGTGTTGAACTGTTGGTTTCGCGCGCGGACCCGCGCACCGTGGGCGCGCATGGCCTCCAGCGCCTCGGGCATCATCCTCGTGCGGGCGAGCACCTCCAGGTTCTGCGTCAGCTCGCGGTGGCTCCGGGGCGCGGAGAGGCACGCGCTGACCCCGGGCTGCGACAGGGAGTAGCGGTAGCAGTCCACCGCGCTGGGGAGCGCCGCGTCCGAGGGCATCCCCGGGGCGGGCTGGAGGAGCCGGCCATAGCAGGTGGCGGTAAAGGCCAGCACCCCCGTGCCCCGCGCGAGCGCCTCCGGGAAGAAGGCGCGCTCGGCCCCCGGGTGCGCGGCGCTGTGGCGGGTCATCACCACGGGCCAGGGATCACGCCGGATCGCCTCCAGCGCCAGGTCGCGCAGGTGGGTGGAGAAGCCGAAGGCGCGGAGCTTGCCCTCGGTGCGCAGCTTCTCCAGGGCCTCGAAGTCCTCCGCGCTCAGGCGCTCCGGCGAGCGGACCCAGAACAGCAGGAAGACATCCAGCCAGTCGGTGCGGAGCTGGCGCAGCGCGGACTCCACGTCCCGGCGGAGCGCCGCGGCGCCCGAGTGGTACGTGCCGGTCACCACCACGAGCCCCTCGCGCGGGCCTCGGCGCGTGCGCAGGAAGCGCGTGAGCTGCGTGTAGTCCGGCTCCCAGAAGAAGGAGTTCACGCCCGCCTCGTGGGCCTCGGACATCGACGCGAGCGACAGGCCATTCGCCCCCGAGAGCACGAGTGGCGAGACGCTCAGCCCCGTGCTTCCCAGGGGGCGCCAGGAGGCGCGCGGTGCCACCTCCGAGCTCGTCCGCTTCGGGCGCGTCTTCTCTCGCGGAGGCCGCGTGGGCCGGCGCCGCTCGAGATCAGGGGCCGCGGCGAAGGCCTCGTCCGGGAAGACCAGGGTCATCGCCTCCAGGTGGGCGACCACCCGCTCCGGCTCGGAGGGATCTCTCAGCGCGGCGCTCAGGTGCTCGAAGGCGGTGGCGTCCCCTCGGCGCAGCAGCCAGGTGTAGGCGGAGGCTCGAAGCTCCGCGTCCTGGGTGCGCGTGGCTCCTCGCAGCAGCTCGGTCAGGAGCGCATCGAGCGTGTCGCACTCCTCCAGCACCGACGCGGCGGCGGCTCGGGCCATGGGAGAGGGATCGAGCGACAGGCGCAGCAACGCCTCCAGCTCTTCCCGCGCCCCGTCCGTGCGGAGCAACGCCGCCCCGCGCGCTCGCATCCAGGGGTCCGGAGATCGGGCGCTGACGAGCGCGACACTCCGAGCCTCTTCGGCCGACAGCTCCGCCGCCTGGGAGACCAGGAGCTCCAGCGCCGCGCGCCGCACGGAGAGGTCCGGATCACCCTCGCAGGCCACCCGAGCCGAGGCCCGCTCCAGCGCCGCCGCACGGATCCAGGGGTCCTCGTGCCCGAGCGCTTCGTGTCGCTCCTTGATCGAGAGGCTCCCCAGCGCCGAGCGCTCTCCCAGGGCGATCGCGCGGACCGACGGATCGGGATCCCCCGAGGCGCGTGCGAGCAGGGCGTCGTCCTCGATGCAGCCCGCGGCCTCTGCCACGACGCGGCGCTCACGCGCGGAGCGTGCCCGAGGCGCGAACGCCACGAGGGCCTGGGCAAACGCCAGGATGGCCGAGGGGGCTGGCGGCCTGCGCTCCCAGGCGGCGATGACCTCGTCGCGCACCGACTCGTCTGGATCTTCGAGCGCGGCGAGCACCCCCTCCCGGCTCGCGGGATCGTGGACGAGCCCGGAGAGGGCCGCGCTCCGGATGGCGGGATCCTCGTGCCGCGCCAGGGTGCGGACGCGCTCGATCAGCTCTGTCTGATCCCGCCGGACGGCGATGTGAGCCGCCCACGCTACCGCTCCCGGCCGAGGGGGCTCCCCGAGGATGCGCGCCGCCAGGGAGAGCTCATCCAGATCGAGCCGGCCCAGCAGGGAGCGAACCTCGTCAGCGGCGTGGGGGACGCGGGGCTCGTCCAACCAACGCATCGCGAGCCGGACGGCCTCTGGATCCTTCCGCTCCAGCAGACGCCGCCGCGCCAGAACCCGAAGCGGCTCATGCGGATCCCCCAGCCACTCCACCAGCTTGACCGGCGGCACGGCCGAGGCCGGCATCTTACCGAGCCGCGCCGTCACCACCGCGGGATCCTCGTCGTCCAGCCCGTCCCCGCTGGGCGCCTGGGCAGGCTGCGGCAAGGCCACGCCCCCTGACAGTGCGGCGGACGCATCCCAGACGCCTTCGAGATACGTGGCAGCGGCCCTCACCGGCCCGGGCCCCGCGGCAGCTCCCGCCTCGCGGACTCGCTGCCGAACCTCGGCGCTCCCCTCCCCCAACCAGACCAGCGCCTGCACCGCCGCGTTGCGCACCCGCCAGAACGGATCCTCCAAGGCTCGCAGGAGAAGCTCCAGCGCCTCGGCCCCTGCCACCGAGGCCGCCGCCCTCACCGCGGCGCGCCGCACCCACCAGACCGGCTCCTCCCGGATGGCCCGCTGCGCGGGGCGCAGCAGCTCGCGAGAGCCCAGCCGGGCCAGCGCGCGCCAGGCCCGATCCCGGACTGCCGGCATCGGATCGCGCAGGGCTTCGATCAGGGCGGGCGTGAAGCGGCGATCCCGCGCCTCGCCCAGCCGGCGCGCGGCGGAGGCACGGACCTCGGCGTCCTCATCGCCCAGCAGGGCCTGACGCAGCGCGTACCGCCCCGTGAGGGCCGTGGCCTCCACGGCGTCCACGGCCTCGCGCCGCACCTCGGCGGCCTCGTCGAGCAGCCGCACGGCGGCAGGGTCCAAAGGCATCATGAGCCTCAAAGTCTACGCGCCCTGATAGAATCCCGCCCATGCCTGACGTGCTGGCCATCATCAGCAAGGCGGTGTTCGAGAAGGAGGCGGCCGGCCGCAAGCCGGGCGAACTCCTTCCGCTCGACCGGTATCGCAGCGCCAGTCGCCACCTCGAGCCATTGAAATCCGGGGGGCGCCTCTTCCTCGTCACCGTGCGCCCGCCGGCCGAGGCGCTCTGGCTGGTGGCGGTGCTCGACGGGTTGAAGTTCAAGGATGACGAGTGGACCGCCCGTGCGAACCGCACCCCCATCACGGACATCACGGCGCTGATCCCGCGCATCCGCTTCGAGTCGGGCAAGGGGATCACCGCGGCGAAGGGGGCGCTGGGCATGTCGCTCCAGACGCCGCGGGCGCTGGCTCCCGAGGACGCCACGCTGCTCCTCCAGGCGAGCGGCGGCGGTGGAGGCCCGGAGGTCGCCGCCGAGGCCGCCCCCGCGCCCATCAACCTCACCGCCCACGACGCCGAGTCACCGCTGCCGTGCCTGTGCAAGCGCTGCCTGCCCAAGGCCCCCGAGCGCGCCGAGATCCAGGGCATGGCGTTCACCCGCTCGAAGGTAGAGACGGGCAGCAAGGTGCTCTACTACTGGCTGCCCGACGAGCTGGCAGCGCAGGCGAGCACCGTCTCCCGCTCCGTGCTGGGCGCCCTGCTCGCCCGCGACTAGCAGGAGCCCTCTGGAATGAGCACGGGGGCAGCGCCTACTGGGTCATCAGGAAGGTGCCAAGGCACATCTCGTCACCCGTCCCCTCGCCCCACTGCACGTCCCGCGCGCCCGGCTGGCTGTTGTCCCAGTGACACTCGAGGGCGATGCGATCCCCTGGCTTCACGACCTTGGGCTGCGCGAACCCATAGCTGCCCTGCCAGTGGAAGTCCCACCGGGGGATGTGGAGCATGCACTCCCTGGCGCCTGTCTTCCGCTCGATCTCCAGCCTCCCCCAGGTCCCCAGCGTGTGCATGTGCAGCCCGGCCCCATGCACGGTGAAGGGCTCGTTATCGCGGAACACGCCCCCCGTCACCCGCGACAGCACGGGTGCCAGATCGAACGCAAAGGCGTGCCGCACGTCCCGCTGCCCCGCGGGGATGAGCATGCCCCCATCCTGCAACCAGCGGGGGTCGACCCAGGGCTGCACGATGGCGCGCTTCTCCACGGAGGACGCCAGGCTCATGGCGATGGAGGTCCGGTCAGGCGCTGCGTTCGCGCTGGACAGGTTGTAGTGAATCTGCAGGACGACCTTGGAGCCCGGCATCACCTGGAGGCCCGTCCCCGCAGGGAACAGCTGGCCCTCGCCACCGGGGACCCACGCGCCGATCCAGGCGACACGATCGCCCCGCCCTCCCGGGCCCCCAAAGCAGGTGTAGCCCGGATTCGGATCCGCGTCGTCCAGCGCCTGGTACGTGGACACGTCCTGGGGAGGGATCAGGAAGGCGATGATGTGATGGACGATCGAGGCGCGGCCGGGCGTGGCGAGGAAGCCGGTGACGTAGCGCACCTCCGTCTCGGGCCAGTCGAGCATGAAGCAGCGGTACTCGTCCGGAGACTGCGTCGGCGAGTACTCCACGGGCATCGACAGTTGCAGATCGACGCGCGGCAGCCCGCCCTGGGGCGTGAGGATGTTGGCGGGCGCCTCCGCGGGATCTCCCTCCACGCCGCCCTCGTCCACCCACCGGGAGAGCAGGTCGATCTGCTCGTCCGAGAGCGAGCGGTCCTGCACGTACTCGGTGCAGTCCGGATCCGCCGACCAGGGCGGCATGATGCGCGCCTTCACGGCGGCCTTGACGGCCTGGCGCATCAGGAAGACCTCCGCATAGGTCCGGAGCGGAAACGGCGCGATGCCGCCCTCGACGTGGCAGCCCCCACACTTCTCCTGCACCAGGGGTGCGACGTCCCGGTGATAGGTGAGGGGGAGCGGCGGCGGCGCTGGCTCCGCGGTCTCACCACAGGCAGCCAGGAGGACCACGGCCAGGAGCGGGCTCACGCCCAGAAGTCGTCGCATGGAGTACCCCACGAAGGTGGCTCATCACGGCGAGCACTCAGCGCCCACCGTGGAGGAGCGCATTCTCTCCCATCTCATGCCCTCCGTGGGAGGGGCTGGCGGTGAACAGCGCTCGCGCTCCAGCCGCCTGGGCTCCCGGGCTCCTCTCGGATATGAGGAGCACTCCATGAAACTCGACGGTGCACGTGCGGTCATCACTGGCGCTGGCAGCGGTCTGGGCCGGGCGCTCTGCCTGGAGCTGGCTCGGCTCAAGGCTCGGGTGTTGGTGTCGGACCAGGAGCTCCCCTCGGCGGAGGAGACCGCCCGGCGCGTCGAGCAGGCGGGCGGCAAGGCCCTGGTGGTGGCGTGCGACGTCACCCGGCCGGAGCAGGTGGAGGCCCTGGCCGAGACGGCCTTCTCCCGCTTCGGGGGCGTGGACCTGCTCGTCAACAACGCGGGCGTGGCCTGCGGCGGACAGGTGGGCAAGGTGCCGCTGGAGGAGTGGAAGCGCGTCCTCGACGTGAACCTCTGGGGCGTCATCCACGGCTGCCACAGCTTCGTGCCTCGGCTGCGCCAGCAGGGCTCGGGGCACATCCTCAACATCGCCTCCGCCGCCGGGCTGGTGTCCATGGGGTACATGGCCCCCTACAACGTCTCCAAGGCGGGCGTGGTGTCGCTCTCGGAGACGCTGTTCGTGGAGCTCCAGCCCGCGGGCATCGGCGTCACCGTGGCCTGCCCCACCTTCTTCCGCACCAACATCGCCCGCTCCGCGAAGTACATCGATCCGGAGCTGGGGCAGGCAGGCCAGCGCCTGGTAGAGGAGGCCCGCGTGGAGGCGGACACCGTGGCCCGCGAGTGCCTGCGGGCCGTGGCGCGCGGGGCCCGCTACGCGCTCCCCATCGCTGATGGCCGGTGGGGCTGGCGGCTCAAGCGCCTGTCTCCCCATGCCTTCCTGTCCTTGACGCTCCTGATCCAGAAGCGGCTCCTTGGAGAGAAGCCCACCTGAGCAGGGCGTGGCGCGCAGCGGGCGCGGGCCATGTAATCTGGTGCTCCCTCCAGGAGGAATGATGGCCGTCCTGTCCGCCGCCGAAGCCGCTCCCCGCCTGCAGCAGGAGTACCGGGACGGGCGGCTCATCCCCTTCCTGGGGGCGGGCTTCTCCAAGCCGCTCAAGCTGCCGGACTGGAGCGAGCTGATCGGATGGATGGCCGAGCGCCTCGGCTTCGAGCCCGAGCTGTTCCGCCTCCACGGCCGCAACGAGCAGCTGGCCGAGTACTTCCAGCTGGCCGGCCACGATCACCTCCAGCACCTGGTGTACGAGATGACGCGGCGCTTCGACTCGGAGGAGGCGATCCGCGCGCGAGAGACGTCTCGCATGCACCGGGCGCTGTCCGCGCTGGAGTGGCGCTCGATCTACACGACCAACTACGACTCGCACGTGGAGGGCGCGCTCAGGGACGCGAAGCGGAAGGTGGCGGTGCTGGCCTCCTTCGAGGACTTCCAGGCGCGGCGCGAGCCGGGCACGTGTGACGTGATCAAGTTCCACGGCACGCTGACCAACCCGGAGACCATCGTCCTCACGGAGAGCTCGTACTACGAGCGGATCGCCCTGGAGTCGCCCGTGGATCAGCGCCTGCGCGCGGATCTGCTCAGCAACAGCTTCCTGTTCATCGGCTACAGCTTCAACGATCTGAACATCCGCTACATCTGGTACCGGATGCACCAGCTCCGCCGCCAGGGGCGGTCTGGCGCCCAGAATCCTCCCAGGCGGCGCTGCTTCTTCGCCACCTTCGGGGTGGGCCCCATCCAGCCGGAGCTGCTGGACCAGTGGAACATCGACATGATCCAGCTCGACCCCGCCGACAAGGAGGCCAGCGTCACCGACCTCCTCCAGCGCATCCGCTGAATCCGGGAACCCGCGATGACGACCACTGCCTGGTACTACAACACCACGAACAAGGCCAAGATCCGCGAGGCCCTCCACTTCTTCGGCGGCGCCGGGCGGCTGGGCATCCTCCAGCACCCGATCACGGAGATCCTCGACACGGATCTGGAGAAGGTGGTGCTGGCCAAGGCGGCCGCGGCGTACAGCGCGGTCCGGGTGCCCGTCATCGTCGAGCATGGCGCGCTGTGCATCGACTTCCTCAACGGCCTGCCCGGCTCGCTGGTGAAGCCCACGTGGATGGCGCTGGAGGAGCGGCTCTGCCACCTCGTCCCGTCCGGGCAGCCCCGCACGGGCAAGGCCCTGAGCGCGCTCTGCTACTGCGACGGGCGGAGGCGCGAGGTGATCCTCCGGAAGGTGGAGGGCGAGCTCGCGCCCGAGCCTCGGGGCAAGGGGGGCTTCCACTGGGATCCGGTCTTCATCCCGCGAGGAGAGACGCGGACACTCGCCGAGATGGAGCTCGACGAGAAGCTGCGCATCTCCGCCACGGGGCAGGCCTTCGCGGAGCTCCGCCAGCGGCTGGGCCTTTGAGCCCTTCAGCGCAAGTACCTGTCTGACAGCCGGAGTGCGCCAGGAGAAGCCTGGCCGAGGAGGAAGCGATGTAGGAGCTGAAACTTCGGAGAGCAACCCTGCG
>JAFGNZ010000379.1 GCA_016926755.1 Myxococcaceae bacterium
GAGGGGTGGAAGGGGTGGCCGGCAGGGCGGCCAGGACAACCAGCAGGACAGGGAACATGGAGTGCCTCGCAAGCCCCGGAAGTGGGGGGGCATGAGTGGCTGGGCCCCTGTGCAAGCCCCGGTCCTCCCTGAAATCCCAGGGGGCCTACACGGGCGAGCGGGTGGGGGAGTCCGAAACCGTGGACGGGGGGAGTCCGAAACCGTGGACGGGGGAGTCCGAAGCCTTGGACGGTCGGGTCTCGGCCCTGGAAGGAAGGTTCAGATTCTGAGCGCTGCTCACAGCAGCGAGGCGAGGGCCTCCACCACCTGGGGCCACTCCTTCGCCCGGGGGTTGATGACCTCGAAGTGGCCGGCGCCCGGGAGTGGGAGGTACCGGACGTCATCCCCGAGCGCCGCCGCGCGGGCTTGGTAGTCGGCGCTGATGGACGCAGGGACCGTGTCGTCCTCGGTGCCATGGAGGAGGAGCTGCTTCACTCCGAGCGGCGCGAGCGCGGCGGGGGAGGCGAGGCGGTAGCGCTCGGGGACCTGGGCCGGCGTGCCGCCGAGGAACTCCGAGACGATGCCCTCGCTCAGCCGCAGCACGTAGGCGCGCTCGAGGTCCACCACGCCCGCCAGCACCGCCACGCCGCGAGGCAGGAAGGGATCCGGCGTGTGGAGCGGCTCTCCCGGGCGGAGGCGGCCTCGCGCGGCGAGCCAGAGGGCGAGGTGGCCTCCGGCGGAGTGCCCCATGGCCACCGCGCGAGACAGATCCAGCGGGAACCGGTCGCCCAGCGTGCGCAGGAAGTCCATGCCGCGCGCGACATCCTCGAACGTCCCCGGCCAGCCGCCGCCCGGGTGGCCCACGCGGCGATACTCGAGGCTCCAGGTGGCATAGCCGCGCCGCGCGAGGTCCGCGCACAGGTGGCCCACGTGCTCGAGATCATACCGCGCGCGCCAGAAGCCCCCGTGCACCATGACGACGACAGGGTGGGGGCCCGGGCCCGCGGGCAGGCGCAGGTCTCCAAACTGGTGGTCCGCGTCCCCATACCGGAGGCGGGCATCCGCCGCGGGGGAGGGAGTCTCTAGCATCCAGAGCGGGTTCATGTTCGTTCACGCCGAGCCTGGAAGGAGTGTATGGGCGCTGTCAATTCGCCCCTCTGCCGGGCCTTCGCTCACGTAGAGCGGGGCTGCGTTGCTAGAGTCAGCCGCATGAATGGCGGTGCCCCTTCATGACGAAGCGCAAGCCTCCGTCGGCGGCTCCCAGGCCTGACGAAGAGGGCTTCCGCCTCATTGCCTTCGTGGCAGGGGAGACCCGCAGCTATCCCCTGCCGCGGAAGGGGAGCATCACCCTGGGGCGTAGCGAGGCGTGCGACATCCGCATCGAGGAGCCCTCCGTCTCGCGACGGCATGCCACGCTCCACCTGGGCCCCCCCTTCACCCTGGAGGACCATGGCAGCGTGAATGGCACCCGGCTCCGGGTGGCCCAGGAGCAGGGCGGGGGGACGGGGAAGATCGAGGAGCTCCGGCTCCCGCCGGGCACCCCCGTGCCCGTGGAGCCCCACACCCTCATGCAGATCGGCTCGGTGGTCGTCGTCCTCTGGCCCGCCTCCGAGCCCCTGGCCCCTGGCGCTCCAGCAGCCGCGCCACCCCGCGCCGTCGTGAGCGATCCCTCCATGCAGCGGCTGTATGAGCTGGCGGCGCTGGTGGCCCAGAGCCAGATCAGCGTCCTGCTGCGAGGGGAGACGGGCGTGGGCAAGGAGCTGCTCGCCGAGGCGATCCACCAGCGCTCACCGCGAGCGCAGGGCCCCTTCGTGCGCATCAACTGCGCGGCCTTCTCGGAGACGCTGCTGGAGAGCGAGCTGTTCGGCCACGAGCGCGGCGCCTTCACCGGGGCGGGCCGTGCCAAGCCCGGGCTCATCGAGATGGCCGACGGGGGGACGCTCTTCCTGGACGAGGTGGGGGAGATGCCTCCGGCCGTGCAGGTGAAGCTGCTGCGCGTGCTGGAGGATCGCAAGCTCCTCCGGGTGGGAGGGCTCGAGGCCCACAGCGTGGACGTGCGCTTCGTCGCCGCCACCCACCAGGATCTCGAGGCCTGTGTGGCGCGCGGCACCTTCCGACAGGATCTCTACTTCCGTATCAACGGGTTCACGCTCACCATTCCCCCCCTGCGAGAGCGCGTGGCGGAGATCGCCGCCGTGAGCCGCTACTTCATCGAGCGGTTCGCCAGCGAGCAGGGGCGCCCGCCCCCGGTGCTCACGCCCGAGGCCCAGGTCCTCCTCGAGCGACACCCCTGGCCCGGCAACCTCCGCGAGCTGCGCAACGTCATGGGGCGCGCCCTGGTGCTCTGCCGGGGCGGCGCCATCCAGCCCGAGCACCTCGTGTTCGACGCTCCCCAGAAGCCCGCGGAGCCCTCGCGGGCGGAGGTGCCTCCGACCCCTTTCCCTCTCACGAGCGGCAAGCTGGGCGAGGACATCGCGGCGCTGGAGCGACAGCGCATCCAGGAGGCGCTGGAGCGGTGCGTCGGCAACCAGACCGAGGCCGCGAAGCTGCTCGGCATCTCCCGGCGCACGCTCGTCACCCGGCTGGGCACCTACGGCCTGCCTCGCCCGCGCCGCCGGTAGCCCGGCGCCCCCCGGCGTTGAGCAAAGGTTGCGCAAGTCGCGCAGCGCGGGGCGAGCGTTGCTCAAGCGGGCGCTCGCGGGAGTGTTCTCCCCCGTGCAAACGCCTGGACTTTCAGGACGGCTTGCCGTGGCGCGCGCCGTGCAGAAGCCCCCATCGCCCACCCCACGAGAGGTGGAGCGCCAAACTGCTGTGAGGGGGATCGTGGATGAGAACGCTTCTTTGGATCGTCACCGCCGGGTGTCTGCTGACTGCCCTGGGCTCGCCCGGGCCGGCACATGCCTCTGGCTCCTTCGTGAACTGGGAGAACCCGCATGTCCATCCGCTGGACATGACGCCGGATGGCCGGAGGCTGCTGGCGGTGAACACCGCGGACAACCGGCTGCTGGTGTTCGAGCCCGGCGGGGGAGAGCGCCCGCCGCGGCTGCTGGCCTCCATCCCCGTGGGCCTGGAGCCGGTCTCCGTGCGCGCGCGCACCAACACGGAGGCCTGGGTCGTCAATCACATCTCCGACAGCGTGAGCATCGTGGACCTCACCACGCTCAACGTGGTGGCGACCGTCCCCACGGATGACGAGCCCGCGGATGTCGTCTTCGCGGGCTGGCCGCGGCAGGCCTTCATCACGTGCTCCCAGGTCAACACCGTGCTGGTGGTGGATCCGGCCCGGCCGCTGGCGCCGGCTCGGCGCGTGCGCCTGCTGGGCGAGGATCCGCGCGCCCTGGCCGTGAGCGCGGATGGACGCAAGGTGTACGCCGCCATCTTCGAGTCCGGCAACCAGAGCACCGTCCTGGGCGGCGGTGGGACGCTGCCCGGCCTCTTCCCGCCCAACGTGGTGAGCGATCCGAGCGGGCCCTACGGCGGCCTCAACCCGCCGCCCAACGCCGGCTCCTCCTTCTTCCCGCCCCTCCGCCCCGAGCTGCCCCCGCCCCCGCCCCAGCCCCTCATCGTCAAGCGCGACGCCCAGGGGCAGTGGATGGATGACAACGCCCATGACTGGACGGCGCTCGTGAGCGGCCCCAACGCCGCCGCCTCCGGGCGGCCGGTGGGGTGGGAGCTGCCGGATCGCGATCTGGCCATCATCGACGCCGCCACCCTGTCCGTCACCTATGCCACCGGGCTGATGAACCTGAACATGGCGGTGGCGGTGCACCCCAGCGGCGCCGTCACCGTGGTGGGCACGGACGCCACCAACGAGGTGCGCTTCGAGCCCGTCGTCAACGGCCGCTTCCTGCGCGTGGAGCTGGCGTGGGTGGATCCGGCCCAGGCGCGGCGCACCGCCCTCTGGGATCTCAACCCCCACCTCACGTACGCCACGCCCTCCGTCCCCGCCTCCGAGCGGAGCAAGTCCATTGGCGATCCGCGCGGCCTGGCGTGGAACGCGGCGGGCACGCGCGGGTACGTGGCGGGCATGGGCTCCAACAACGTGGTGGTGGTGAGCCCCACGGGCCAGCGCGTGGCGAGCATTGGCGTGGGCGAGGGCCCCACGGGCCTGGTGCTCGATGAGCGGCGCGGCCAGCTCTACGTCCTCAACCGCTTCGCCGCCAGCCTCTCCGTGGTGGGGCTCCCGGATCACCAGGAGAAGGCCCGGGTGCCCTTCTTCGATCCGACGCCGAGCGCCATCAAGGTGGGGCGCAAGCACCTGTACGACACCCACAAGAGCTCGGGCACGGGCCACGTCGCCTGCGGCTCGTGCCACGTGGACGGGCGGATGGACCGGCTGGCGTGGGATCTGGGGGATCCGAGCGGGGAGATGACGTCCCTGGAGGAGCAGAACAAGGGCATGGGCCTGGACATCCTCATCCCCGGCTTCGGGCCCGTGCACCCGATGAAGGGGCCCATGACGACGCAGACGCTCCAGGACATCATCGGCAAGGAGGCGCTGCACTGGCGCGGGGACAGGGACGGGCTGGAGGCCTTCAACCCCGCCTTCGTGGGCCTCCAGGGCGCGGACGCGATGCTCAGCGCGGCGGAGATGCAGCAGTTCGAGGACTTCCTCGCCACGCTCACCTTCCCGCCCAACCCGTTCCGCAACCTGGACAACTCGCTGCCCACGGATCTGCCGCTGCCCGACCACCTCACCACGGGCCGCTTCGCGCCCGCCGGCCAGCCGCTGCCCAACGGCAACGCCGTGAGGGGCCTGGCCTCGTTCCGGCCCCCGCGCCTGCTCGCGGGCAACGTGGCCGCCTGCTCCACCTGCCACACGCTGCCCAGCGGCCTGGGCGCCAGCGTGACGTGGAATGGCAGCCAGTACGTGCCCTTCCCCGTGGGCCCCAACGGCGAGAGCCACGCGGCCCTCGTCACCACGGATGCCAGCACCAACGTCGTCTTCAAGGTGCCCCAGCTGCGCAACCTCTACGAGAAGGTGGGCATGGAGATGACGGGGACGACGAGCCCGGCGGGCTTCGGCTTCAGCCACCACGGCGCGGTGGACTCGCTGGCCCGCTTCATCACCAACCCCGCCTTCGTCCCGGCGGATGATCAGGAGGTGGCTGATCTGGTGGCCTTCCTGCTGGCCTTCTCCGGCTCCGAGCTGCCCCAGGGCTCCGCGAGCAACCTGCTCGAGCCGCCCGGCCCGGCCAGCAAGGACTCGCACGCGGCGGTGGGCCAGCAGGTGACGCTGAGCTCGGCCTGGCCTGGCGCGGAGCAGCGCGCCCGGGTGGACACCTTCCTCGCCCTGGCCAACACCGGCAAGGTGGGCCTGGTGGTGAAGGGCCGGCAGGGCGGCGTGGCGCGCGGCTACACCTACGTGGGCAACGGGGAGTTCCAGTCCGATCGCGCCTCGCAGCGGGTGAGCGCGGCGGTGCTGAGGATGCTGGCCGGCCCCGGCAGTGAGCTCACCTGGACGCTGGTGCCCAAGGGCACCGAGCAGCGCATCGGCGTGGACCGGGACGAGGACGGCGTGCTCGACCGGGATGAGCTGGAGCCAGGCGGCTGCGAGGACGCCCTGCAGCCTTGAGGGGCCGTGGGTGGGGGCCCACGGTGAGGGGTCGCCGGACACCCTCCCAGCCGCGCTCTGGGAGGGTGTCCAGGTGAGGGGGAGGACGCCGCGGCCGGGAGGGAGCGCCCATTTCGGTGTGCTCCCGGGTTCCGCTAGACTGTGGGCTCAGCGCGCACCCGCCCAGGCGAACGCACGCCTCCTCGCTGGTCCGAACACCACAGGCCCCTCCCGTGTCCCCCTCGCCACCCTCCGGCAACCTCCTGGCAGGTCGCTTCCTCCTTCAACACCTGGCGGGCCGCGGCGGCATGGGCTCCGTCTTCCGGGCGGTGGACACCACGAGCGATCGCCCCGTGGCCGTCAAGCTCATGCACGCGGCGGCGGACTCCGAGGCCGCGCTGCGCTTCACGCGCGAGGCCCGGCTGCTGTCCGAGCTGCGCCACCCCGGCGTCGTCTCCTACGTGGCCCATGGTGTCACCGAGGAGGGCCAGCCCTTCCTCGCCATGGAGTGGCTGGAGGGGGAGGATCTCGCGCGGCGGCTGGCGCACCAGCCGTTGAGCCTCTCGGAGACGCTGCTGCTGGCGCGCCGCATCGCCGCGGGGCTCGCCGCCGCGCACGCCCGGGGCATCGTCCACCGCGATCTCAAGCCCTCCAACCTCTTCCTGCGCGGCGGCAGGGTGGAGGACGTGGTGCTGCTGGACTTCGGGCTGGCGCGGCTGGTGGCCGCCTCGCAGGTGGTGACGGGCAGCCCCACGGTGCTGGGCACCCCCGGCTACATGGCGCCGGAGCAGGCCTCCACCCAGCAGGAGATCGCCCCCAGCGCGGACGTCTTCTCCCTGGGGTGCGTGCTGTACGAGTGCCTCACGGGCGAGGCGCCCTTCCGCGCCCCGCACCTGGCCGCGGTGCTGGTGAAGATCCTCTTCTCCGAGCCCGCGCGGCTGCGCATGGTGCGGCCCGAGCTGCCCGCCTCGCTGCAGGGCCTGCTGGATCGGATGCTGGCCAAGGATCCCGCGCGGCGGCTGGCGGACGCCGGCCAGGTGCTGCGGGCGCTGGAGGAGCTGGAGATCTCCGCCGAGGTGCTCCCCCCGGGCCAGCCCCGGCCGCCGGTGCCCACGAACCTGTCGCACGCCGAGCAGCACCTGGTGAGCATGCTGCTGGCCACGCCTCATGTGTCCTCCGCGGACGCGCCCACGCTGGGCGCCGAGGACGCGGAGCAGGCCCGCCAGCGGCTGAGCCCGCTGCTGCAGGCGCTCCGGACGAATGGGGCGCAGGCCCGGCTGCTGGCGGACGGCTCGCTGCTGGCCACCTTCCTGCTGGAGCGCGGCACCGCCACGGATCAGGCCGAGGTGGCCGCCCACTGCGCCCTCTTCGTGAAGGAGCAGTGGCCCGACAGCCTCGTGGTGCTCGCCACGGGCCTGAGCCTGCGCGGCCAGGCCCTGCCGGCGGGCGAGGTGATGGATCGGGCGGGAGACTTCCTCCGGAAGATGGAGCGCCGCCGCGACGCGGCCGCCTACGCCATTCTGGACGACACCACGGCGGGGCTGCTGGGGCCCCGCTTCCAGCTCGACAAGCCCGCAGCCCTCGACATCTTCGTGCTGCTCGGTGAGCACCTGAGCGCGGACGAGTCCCGCCCCCTGCTGGGCCGGCCTACCCCTTGCGTGGGCCGCGAGCAGGAGCTGGCCATGCTGGAGATGGCCTTCATCGCCTGCCTGGAGGACACCGCGGCCCGCGCCCTGCTGGTCACCGCCCCGCCAGGGACTGGCAAGTCCCGCCTGCGCCACGAGTTCGCGCGCCGGCTGGAGCAGCGCGGCCAGCCCATGCTCATGCTGCTGGGGCGCGGCGATCCAATGAACGCGGGCTCGGCCTATGGCCTGGTGGGCGAGGCCGTGCGCCGGCTGTGCGGCGTGCTGGACGGAGAGCCGCTGGAGCTCCGGCGGCAGAAGCTGGCCCGCCGCATCAGCCGGTACCTGCTGCCCGAGGCGATGAAGGACACCACCGAGTTCCTCGGCGAGCTGTGCGGGGTGGCCTTCCCCCTGGAGGACAGCCCCAAGCTGCGCGCCGCCCGCGAGGATCCGCGGATGATGAACGTCCAGGTGACGCGGGCCATGGTCACCTTCCTCCAGGCCGAGCTCTCTCAAGGGCCGGTGCTGCTGGTGCTGGAGGATCTGCACTGGGGGGATGCCTCCACCGTGAGGCTGGTGGAGGAGGTGCTGCGAGAGCTGGCCGAGCTGCCCTTCATGGTGCTGGCGCTGGCCCGCCCCGAGATCAAGGAGCTGTTCCCGGGGCTGTGGGCGCGGCACCTGCAGGAGGTGCCGCTGAGGGGCCTGAGCCAGAAGGCCAGCGCCCGGCTGGTGAGCGCGGTGCTGGGGCCGCGGATGCCCGAGGCCGTGGTGGCCCGGCTGGTGGATCAGGCGGCCGGCAATGCCCTGTTCCTGGAGGAGCTCATCCGCGGCCAGGCCGAGGGGCGCGGCGAGGAGCTGCCCGGCACGGTGCTGGCCATGCTCCAGTTCCGGCTCCAGCGCCTGGAGCCCGGGCTTCGGCACGTGCTGCTGGCCGCCAGCATCTTCGGCCGCTCCTTCTGGAGCAGCGGAGTCAGGGCCCTGCTGGAGCAGGAGCTGACCCCCGAGGAGCTGGAGCGCAGCCTCAAGCGCCTGGCGGATCTGGAGATGATCCAGCGCCAGGCCGGCAGCCGCTTCCCTGGAGAGAGCGAGTACCGCTTCCGCCACGCGCTGGTGAGGGATGCGGCCTACAGCCTGGTGCCCGGCCCGCTCAAGGCCGCCGGGCACTGCCAGGCCGGGGAGTGGCTGGAGCGGGCCGGCGAGTGGGATCCGTGGGTGCTGGCCGAGCACTACCAGCTGGGGCAGCAGAAGGAGCGGGCGGTGCACTTCTTCACCCGCGCCGGCGAGCGCCTCTATGAGCGGCAGGACATCCCGGGCGCCAGGCGGTGCATGGCGGCGGCCCTGGCGTGTGAGCCCACGGGCCAGGCGCTGGCGGAGCTGCACGTGCTGGAGGTGATGATCGCCTTCTGGGAGGAGGACTTCGAGCGCGTGTTCGAGGTGGGCGAGAAGGTCCAGCCCCTGCTTGCCGTGGGCAGCGCGCCGTGGGCCCGCGTCACGGGCGGGATGATCCTCGTGGGCCCCCAGTGTGGCCGGAACGCGGAGGTGGCCCGGCTGGGGGCGCTCCTGCTGAGCGCCACCCCGGCCCCCGAGGCCGTGGCCAGCTACATCGAGGCGGCCGCCTTGCTGACTGGCATCCTCAGCTGGGCCGGGCAGCGGCGTGAGGCCCTGGCCGTCCTGGAGCGCGTGAATGCGGTGGGGGGGGAGAGCCTGTCGCGGGACAACATGGCGCGGGGCTGGACGTACTTCGCGCGGGCCTATGCCCACTACTTCATCGAAGCGCGGCCCTGGCTGGCCAGCGCCTCGGCCGAAGCGGGCGTGCGGGCGTTCCGGGAGGTGAACTCGGAGCGCAACAGGACGGCGCCCCAGGCGATCTGGGGGTTGACGCTGGAGGCGCTGGGGGAGCTGCCCCGCGGCATCGAGGTGCTGCGCGACGCGGTGGAGACGTGCCGGCTGGCCGGGCAGACGTATGCGACGGCGGCCACGCAGATGCAGCTGGCGCTGGTGCTCTCCAGCAGCCCCGAGCCCGCGCACCAGGAGGAGGCCTGTCAACTGGCGCGCCACATGGAGGAGACGAAGGGGAACCTGCTTCACCAAGGCGTCGCGCAGCTGGTGCTGGCGAAGGTGAAGGCCGCCCAGCGCCGGTTCATCGAGGCGGAGTCCCATGCCCGCAAGGCGTGTGAGTTCGTCGGCGTGCTCTTCTACTTCCAGCTCCTCTCGCGCACGGTGCTGTCCTCCACGCTACGGGCCCAGGGGCGCGCCGCGGAGGCGCGGGCCGAGGCGGAGGTGAGCGTGCAGGCCCTGGAGGCGATGGGGCACGTGGGCGCCGGGGGAGTGGGGGCGTGGCTGGCGCTGGCCGAGGCGTGTCTCGACGAGGGGGACACGGCCGCCGGAGAGCGGGCCCTGCTCCAGGCCGCGCGCTGCCTGCACCTGCGCGCGGAGGACATCCCCGAGGGGCCCGCCCGCGAGCGCTTCCTGAGCCAGGTGCCCGAGCATGCCCGCACCCTGGAGCTGGTCCTCCAGCGGTGGGGCGAGCACTGGTGGGATCTGGAGAAGGCAGAGCACTGACGGCGGGTGCGGGTGGCTACAGCCAGAATTGACGGCCCTGGCTGGCGAGAGCCCCCTCCAGGAAGTCCGAAAAGCGGTTTGCTATCTGCTTGCACTCCACGGGGTCACCATATGCCTCGTGGAAGCCGTCGATGATGGGGTAGTAGCCCTCTCGCAGATCAGCCACATCGATGACGATGCAGTTGCCATCATGCACATGACAGATGTCGTACCAGGAAGCGGGCCCGTGCTCGTCATCATCAAGCCCGTAGATGGTCATCCGGCCCCTCACGATCTCGGAGAGCGGCAGGAAGCGATAAGGTGTGTCAACATACCTGAAGAGTCTGGCGCCGTTGCAGTGCAGGTAGAAGCTGCGCAGGTCCGGATCCAAACCCCAGCCCATCCGGCGTTCGAAAGCCTCCACCTCCTCAAGAGTGACGGGAGGCTCTGGATGATGGTGGCGCAGCAGTTCTTCCAAGAGGCGAGCCATCTTCTTCATGTCAGCGTTCAGTCCCGGTAGGGTTTGTCAGGCCCGGGCATGCTCCACTGGCTTCCGCCTTTGTAGCATTGCTCGTAGGCAGAGGTGAACCCTCGGTGCACGTCGTCTCGTGCGGGGATGACGTTTCTACTCGCGGTAGGGTCGCCGCCTCGCGCGAGATCGTGGATGTGGTGACCAGGCCAGGGGTTCTTGTTGTCATCTACAGGCCAGCCTCCGAACTCCTTGGCCCAATCTTCACGGAACGAGTCTCTGATGGCATCCCATTCCCTACGCCTCGCGGCTGCATCACCTGTGAGCAGGTAACTGCAACTGCAGCGCACCACGCTCCTGCGCCGGATGTCCTTGCTGCGAATAGAGGTGGGCCGCCATGACGGGTGCTCAAAGGGATGCGGCAGGTTCCTCGCGAGGAGCGCCTTCCAAGCGGGCTTGCTTTCAGAGGCCACGCGCCAGTTCTGCGTAGTCGCCATCAACGAGAGGATGACGGATGCATCCTCTCCGAGAGACACCCGCAGACGGAACCCCGCGCCGAGCGCGGGCACAGGAAGCCAGGCGTTGTCATGCTCACGCCAGAGAGCATCATCTCCGATGTTCAGCAGGGGCATGGGGGCAGAATCTTCGCACCCGCCTCACTCGCTACTGCCCGAGCTTGTTCTCGAATCCCCGTTTTGCCCAGAGCTTCGCAAGTCTCTTGCTGGGCCTGGGATAGTGCCGAGGGTCCTGAGGATCGAGAGTTCCTACCGCATCGACGGCCATCGAGACCTGCCCAACACCGAGCTTCAGGTTCCGGGCGAGTTCCTTGATGGCGTCAGCCCGACCAGACCTATCTGAGCGGTGATCGAGGTGCAGCTCGATGGTCTGGTTCATCTCGGCATCGGTCCACTTGTGCCTCACCGCACCGCCGTCATCCTGGCCCATCGCAGCCGGGCTCAACGCCGCCTGTAGGAGTGAGGCCACGAGCACAGTCCTCCCCTCACGCTTGATTTGCTTGAGGTCGGGGACCTGCGACAAGAACAAGTCGATGATCAGCGCCTCCGGTGTCCCGAGCAAGCTGGGAAGTACCGCGACGAGGTCAATCCCCCGGAAGAGCGCCGTCGCCCCCGGATTCACCTGCTCTCCAATGAACTCGGACAGAAGCTTGGCCGATGTAACGGCGAGATCGATGACGACCTTCTTCTCCGCTGCGGCAGCCTCTTTCAGCTCAGCAGGGAAACGTTCCGCGACTGGAGCGACGTCCGCATAGACGAAGCTGAAATCGGTCCGCTCAAGGAACCAGCTCAACATCTCGGAATCGTGACAAAGGACGACAGGCGTCATCGGTTGCCCTCTGGATGAATGGACCGCAAGCGTCGCCGGAAATTGCCAGCGGTTCCTCCCGAGCGGCCCCCTACTGTCCTGCACCCAACAAAGCGCTCCGCTCAGCTCCATGGACCCCGGACAGAAACTGGCCAAACTCCCGTTCGCTAGAGCTGTCCGACCTCTGCAGCTGCGTGAAGCAAGCCGCCAGCGCCCTGATACGTGGAGATACGAAGCGCATGCTCCCCACCTACCCGCCCCGGCTTCCCACCGAACTCCGCGAACCCATCCTCGCCTTCGCATCCGCCTGGGCAGCGAGCCCGCTACGTCCGCGCGTACAGCCGGAGGTGGCGCACGCGTGGGACGCGCTGCTCCGCGAGTGGATCCATACCCCCGCCCTCCCGCTCTTCGTTCGCAAGGACGCCGCTCGTCGGCGTCCGGCCCCGACGCACCCATCAGGCCGCACACTTGTCCCGTGTGACAACAGCCCCGCCATCTGGGCGTTCACCCTGGCGCTTGATGGTAACTGCCCCACCCTTGCGGAGGTCGCCGCCCTCGCGGCGAACGGCGAGATCCCTGTGGAGCTCACGAAATTGGGGCGGTTCGGGGCTTTCTACAAGGAGGGATGGAAGCTGGCGCACGTGGACGGCGTGGGGCTGCGAACGCGCACCCCATTGGAGGAGGTCCCGCTCGACACGCTGAAGGAGCATTTGCGGCTGCTCCTCTCGCCCTCTAACCACTTTGCAGTTCCCAAGGTGTGGGCCGGCCTGGGGGAGATCCCCGAGGTTATTGAGGTGATCCGCACCTGCGACGCGCAGGCCCGCGGAGACGCGCTACGAACCGCCGCGCCTGCGTCGGGGGCTGTCCCCCCGATGCCGGCTCCCGGGCCGACGCAGCCCCGTCGAGTCGCAGCGCTTCGCACCAACAGCTACAGAGCCACCCGCCTCCTCTTCAGGGCCGATGTGATCGAGGGATTGGCCGATGACCAGTCGTTCCGCATTGAGACGCCGGACGGCGCCTACGAGATGACTCGGGCGGAGTTCCTCTGCACCTTCCCCAACGTCGCCGCTTCCAACACCTACCGCAGTACTGGCCAGTACAGCTACAGCACGACTCCGGCGAAGGCGCGCCGTTTCCTGGTCTGACGCGCACCGCCCTGCTGCGCACCGCCGGTCGGCACGACCACCGATGCTCACTCCCCTTCGAAGTAATCGGTATCGATCTTCGGAATCTGTAGAGACTCCGCAGCCACCCCGACACCGTGCTCGATCATCAGCTCGGCCAGCTGTGTCCCATCAATGAGGACGACGCTCCCACGCGCCTGTCGCGCGGCCTCACGAGCAGGGCCAGAGATTGTCCCCGACGTGATGAGTACGCCCTTGTCCGCTCCCTGAAGCTGGAGCGCGCCCATGAACGCCTGGATCTGCGGCGCCCCCACCTGCCCCTGCCACTTCTTCGCCTGCACGTAGACCTTCTGGAGCCCGAGCCGGTCGAGCGAAACGATCCCGTCGATTCCACCGTCGCCGGAGCGCCCGGTTCGAACCAATGCCTTCCGGCTCGTGCCGTAGCCGAGCGCGTAGAGGACGTCGAGCACCAGGGACTCGAACTCCGCGGGGAGCTGCTGCGCGATGTGCTCGAGGAGGTCTCTCGCGACGCTCGCACGGAGCTGGGTCAGGGCGTCCTCTATTTGCTCGCGGGGGCTGCGTGTCTCCGTCGTTGTCCCGCCGGCGACCGCTCGGGCCCCTCGCTGTGTTCCGTTCGAGCCGGAGAGGGACTGGATGGAAACATCGCGGGACTCGCTTCCGATTCGCTCCACCTCGATCTCCGGAAGCTTCCCACCATGCGATTCCAGCAACTTCCGCCCGGCGTCGGTGAGCAGCCACGAGCCACGAACGGGCGCGCTCGAGAGTCCCGTTCGCTTCAGCGCATCATGCGCCCAGCCGATACGGTTCTGGAAGACGGGCTGCATCCCACTGGGCAGCAGCGTGGTCCGCTCAGCCTCCGAGAGAGAGAGACGATTTGCGAGTTCCTCGTACACCGTCCGCGTACGGACAGGCGCCCGCTGTTCGCCCAGATACTGGAGGAGTGGACCGATGAATTGAACGTAGCTGGGAAGTGACATGAATCGGACTCCTGGGACTGGCTCTATCTCGGCAAGCCGTCATCCTGCCCGAACACCCTCGTGCGGTGCCACGCCAAGTAGCGGCGATGCCCATCCTTGAGCTTGTCCACACGGAGGGGGTCGACCAGCCCAAGAACGCGCCTCGCCTCGCCTCGATGGGCAGCGTGTTCGCGACCATCACGTCGCCACCGTCGGAGATCGTTATGAACCTCCGGTCGAATGCGGCGGCCAGATGCGGTGCGAGCAACAGCCCGTTGAAGGGCTCGCAGCCGGCTTTTTTGCGTCTTCTTCATCCTCGAAGCCCCCGCCACCCTCCACGCGGAGCAGCCAGGCTGAATCGCTATTCCGCGCAACCCTGCAACTCGACCGGCCCGTGCACAACGCGCCGCCTACGGCCTGCTCCAAGCAACTGAGCGCAGGCCACTGGCAGCAGTCCTTGGGCGAGCGGGACGGCCGGCGCGGGCGAACCCGTCCGCTGACGGGTCCGCCCGCGCCGAGCCGAGGGGCCGCGACCTGCGTGTCCGTCATCGTGGTCCCGTGCTCTTCGCGCAACCGTGCTCCAGGGGGACTGCTGCAAGCCCGGGTGCGGCTCCGAAGACCAGGGCGTACTGCCCGGAAACCCACTTACCCTGCAGGAGGTCCTTCTAGCTCACGCCTCCAGGGCCACAAGCAGCGTCGGCTGCTCGGCGACCTGCCCTCGAGCGGCCGTCCGGCGGAGTCCTCCCCCTAATAGCGGGCCGGTCTCCTCTTCGAGGCTCAGAAGCGGGAGATGGCGAAGAACGCCTTGATCTTGTCGCCCGTCTCCCTCA
>JAFGNZ010000380.1 GCA_016926755.1 Myxococcaceae bacterium
CAGCAGCGGGTTGAGGATGGAGTTGACGCTGTAGGGGGAGATGAAGGGGATGGGGAAGATGACGATGTCGCTCTGCCCCTCCACCGGCACCGCGTACTGCTTCCAGCTCATCTCCAGCGTCTTGGCGTGGACCGGCTCCGTGGCGCCGGCGAAGACGCCCGTCACCTCGTAGGGGGCCGGCACCGCGTTGAAGATCTTCCGCGCCGCCGCGCGCGGGGTGCGCTTGAGGGCGAACAGCGCCGCCTGCAGCTTGAGCCGGTCCCCCTCCGTGTAGTCCTCCTCCTTCTTGGCGAGGAACTCCAGCGGGGCGCCGAACATGCGGTTGTTCAGCGTCGTCTCGATGTGGAACACCTTCAGGTGCTCGTCGATGACGGTGCCGATGCGCGAGTTGCTCTTGTAGAGCGCGCTCGTCTTGGGCTCCATGTAGCTGTCGGAGTCCCGGATCGTCTTCGGGTTGTGGTGCGCGCGCAGGCTGGCGTAGTTCGTCACCCCGGTGCCCATGGACTTGTGGCCGCCGTTCATGGGCACGAAGTTGACGTTGACGTAGACGACGAGATCGCTCTCGGCCACGCGGCGGTTGAGGGCCACCACCTCGTTGTGGGCGGTGCGCTCCAGCTCGACGATGCCGTCCGGATCCTCCGCGTCGTGGTTGTAGTACCGGTCCGGGGAGTAGGCGTCGTAGATCTTCTGGCCCACCATGCGCCGCATCTCCGCCTCCGTCATGCGGCGGTGCAGGGCGTTGGCGATGACCAGGTGGATGTCGTCCACGCCGCTGTCGGCGGCCAGCTCCAGCACCACCTCGAGGATGCTCTGCCGCACGTCCGGGGTGACCATGGGCGGCAGCGGCACGGAGATGTCGTCGATGACGCAGGTGAGCTTCATGCCCGGGCGCAGCAGGGCGTGCAGCGGCTCCATGCTCTCCGGGTGGTTGATGGCCCAGCGGATGGCGGCCTTCACGTTGGGCACGCCGGCCATGGGGGGGCGGGGGAAGATGACCCGCGTGCCGACGGGCAGATCCTCCAGCAGGAAGTTCTCCCCGAAGAAGAGCGCGCGAGGGGGGCTGCCCTTCTCGGTGATGACGACCTGACTTTCCTCGTCGTAGAGCTTCTGGAGCGTCTTGATGGGGCGCATGGGAGGGCGGTTACTTGAGATCCAGGATGGGCCAGTTGTAGGCGCGCGCCAGGGAGCGCAGGCGCATGTCCGGGTTGACGGCGGTGGGCCGGCCGACGATGGCCAGCATGGCGTAGTCCGAGGCGCTGTCCGAGTAGCCATGGCAGTGGGCCAGCGACAGCCCCTCGCGCACGCAGTAGTCCCGGATGGCGTTGGCCTTGTTGGCGCCCTCGATGATGGGGGGGATGACCTTGCCGGTGGCCTTGCCGCCCACGAACTGCATCTTGTTGGCGATCAGCTCGTCCGCGCCCAGGTAGCGGGCCAGCGGGCGCATGGTGAAGTCCAGCGCGCCCGTCACCAGGACGATCCGGCACCCGGAGCGGCGGGCCTCGGCGATCAGATCCTTGGACTGCTCGTAGAGGGCCGGCTTGAGCACGTCCTCGAACATGTCCTCGGCGACGGTGAGCAGCCGGTCCTCGGTGAGCCCCTCGTAGTAGCGGTAGAAGAACTCGTTGAAGACCTTGCGGTTGAGGACGTCCAGGGCGCCGAAGAGGGGCAGGCTGGCGGCCGTGGAGAGGCTGCGCCCGGCCATCCCCAGCAGCGAGCCCCTGTTTGTCGCATAGTAGGCGTAGACGTGGACGATGTTCGTCTTCACGAGCGTCCCGTCGACATCGTAGAAGGCAGCTTTGGCGGGCATGGGGCAGGCGGCTTCCTGACACTCCTGTACGGGTGTGTCAACGACGCCGGAGAGGTGGGAATTCGCGGGTAGCCCCTTCGGATGTGGGCTCACAGCCAGCCGTGCTCCTGGTACCAGCGAGCGCTGCGGCGGATGGAGTCTTCCAGCTCCCGGCGAGGCCGGAAGCCCAGCAGGCGCTCGGCCTTGGCGCCCGAGCATGTCCAGGCCGGGGCCAGCAGCTGGCGCGCCAGCTTCCGGTTCAGCGGCAGCTTGCGGCCCGTGGCCTGGGTGATGACGTCCGCCGCGGCGGCCAGCCCCTTGAGCACCCAGGGCGACAGGCGGACGGTGCGGGGGTGGATCCGCAGCTCCCGGGAGCCAATGTCCTGCAGCTCCTCCAGGGAGAGATCCTTCGGCCCGCCCACGAAGAAGGCCTGCCCGAGCGCCTCCTTGCGCTCGGCCAGCAGCAGCAGCAGCTCCACCACGTCCTCCACGTCCACCAGCGTCAGCGGCCGCGGGCCGCCGGCGATCTCCAGGCGGATGCCGCGCTTCATGAGCTTGAAGAAGGTGAGGTTCTCATGATCCCCGGGGCCGAGGATGCGCGGCGGGCGGGCCACTGTCACCGGCAGCCGGTCCGCGTAGGACAGGGTGATGCGCTCGGCCTCGGCCTTGCTCTCGCCGTACCACTCCGCCGGCTGGAAGGGATCCTCCTCCACGTGGGGGCGGCCCGGGGAGGAGGGGCCGGAGGCGGCCAGCGAGCCAGCCAGCACCAAGCGGGCCCGGCCGCCGGCGCGCAGCAGGGCCTCGCACATGTTGCGGGTGCCCTCGGCGTTGACGCGCATGAACTCCTCGCGCGTGGCGGCCCGGCGGATGCCCGCCAGGTGGAACACCACGTCCCGGCCCGCCACCGCCCGCTCGAGCGAGGCCGGGTCCGTCACGTCCCCCTCCACCCGGGTGTAGGAGAGCCCCGCCAGCCCCGAGGCGTCGCTGGAGGGCCGCAGCAGGCACGCCACGGTGTCCCCCCGAGCGGCGAGGGCTCTCGCGAGCCAGGAGCCCAGGAAGCCGTTGGCACCGGTGATGAGGACGTTCATGCCCCCGCCTTCAAGACCAAAGCGGCGGGGCCGGCAAGGGGAATTCCCGCGCTCGGAGGCCGCCCTCCCGAGGGAAAAAGGGGGTCCTCCACCCCCTCCACAGAGTGTGCGGCAGCGATCACGGAGCGGTTTTCAGAGGGGAAGTCGAACGGAAAGGCTGTTTTTCGGCCTGGGCCGTGCTACTACGCCGCTCCACGGCACCAGGTTCCACCGCGCCGTAATCAACGTCCCCTTCGGAGGGGAGGAGACACAGAATGGCCGCAAAGAAGGCTGCTGCGAAGAAGTCCGCTGCGAAGAAGGCTCCTGCGAAGAAGTCCGCTGGCGCGAAGCGCAAGCCGAATGCCGCGTTCATGAAGGAGCTCACGCCTGATGCTGAGCTCGCCGCGGTCGTCGGGGAGAAGCCGCTGCCCCGCACCGCCGTCATCAAGAAGCTGTGGGACTACTTCAAGAAGAACGGGCTGAACCAGGGCCAGTTCATCAACCTGGATGACAAGCTCAAGGCCGTCTACGGCAACAAGAAGCAGATCAAGATGACCGAGGTCGCCGGGGCCTTCAAGCACCTGAAGGGGTAACCCGCGAAGCGCCAGCCCCCCTGGGGCCCGCGCCGCACCGAGGGCTCGCCGGAACACGGCGGGCCCTCTGCTTTGGGGGTGTCCCAGGCCCGGAACGGCAGGATCAGCAATTCGGAGGCAACTTCTCCTCCGCGCCACGGATAATCTGGTTACGAACGTCGCTTCCACTCTGGAAGCTTCCGAAATCCGAGGTCATTTCAATGAGTTCCTCCATCGAGCAGGTCGCGAAGACGGTCACTTCTGGAGTTCGTGGTAACTCCGAGCTGGAGAGCAAGTGGATTGCCAGCGCTCCTCCGGAGATGCAGGCGCAGATGAAGGCTCAGCTGGAGATGCAGAAGCAGCAGGAGCTGATGCAGCTGGTCGGCCAGCTCATGAAGCAGATGAGCGAGATGTCCAAGAGCGTCATCCGCAACGTCGGCGGGTAGTCCTCTTCGCGGTAACGCAGCACGGACCGGCTTCACGTGGGCGCTCAGCCCCAACGTGGAGCCGGTTTCGCTTTTGCGGGCCGCGGCGGCCGGTGCCCGTAGCAGCCGCGCGCGACTACGCCTCCGTGAACCTGGCGCCCGTGGCGCCCAGGCGCTCCAGGGCCTCTTTGAGCTCTCCGGAGACGACGAGCGCCACCTCCCAGCCCTCCCGAGCGTTGGAAAAAGGGCGGAAGGGCATTTGAGCACTGGCCAACGTCCCCGGAAGTTCCTACCTCTCAGCCACCATGTTGCGCCAAGGGATGGAAGAGGGGACTGCTGCCGCGGTGGGTGCGGCGGAGCGGGAAGTGTCCATTGCAGACAGGCTCTACGCGCGCGTGCGCGAGGAGCTCCTCGCGCGGGCTCGCACCACGCCGCTGTCCACCTACCGGGTGCAGCTCCACCAGGGCTTTACCTTCCAGGACGCGCGCGCCGTGGTGCCCTACCTGGCGCGCCTGGGCGTCAGCGACTTCTATGCCTCCCCGTACCTGAAGGCCTCACCCGGCAGCACCCACGGCTATGACTGCGTGGACCACCAGCTGCTCAACCCCGAGGTGGGCTCGCCCGAGGAGCACGCGGCCCTGTGCCAGGAGCTGAAGCAGCAGGGCCTGGGCCAGGTGCTGGACGTGGTGCCCAACCACATGGGCATCGAGCGCTTCAACCCGCTGTGGCTCGAGGTGCTGGAGAACGGCCCCTCCTCCGTGTACGCGAAGTACTTCGACATCGACTGGGCGCCGGTGAAGTCGGAGCTGCGCGACAAGGTGCTCCTGCCCATCCTCGGGGATCAGTACGGCATCGTCCTGGAGAACGGCGAGCTGAAGCTGGGCTACCGGGACGGCGCCTTCTTCATCCGCTACTACGATCACCTGCTCCCGCTGGCGCCCCGCCAGTACGCCCAGGTGCTGCGGCCCGGCCTGGAGGGGCTGGAGGCGCGGCTGGGCGCCAACCACCCGCACCTCATCGAGCTGCAGTCCATCCTCACCGCCATCGAGTACCTGCCCACGCGCACGGAGACGGAGCGGCCCAAGGTCGTCGAGCGCAACCGCGAGAAGGAGGTCATCAAGCGGCGGCTGGCGGCGGTGGTGGCCGCCGAGCCGGAGGTGGCCGCCTACGTGGGCGCGTGCGTGGAGGCCTGCAACGGCACCCCGGGCAACCCGCGCTCGTTCGATCGGCTGGACGCGCTGCTGGCCCGGTGCAGCTACCGGCTGGCGCACTGGCGCGTGGCGGGCGAGGAGATCAACTACCGGCGCTTCTTCGACATCAACGGGCTGGCCGCCATCCGCGTGGAGGATCCGGAGGTCTTCGACGAGGCCCACGCGCGCATCCTCGACTGGCTGCGCGAGGGCTACGTCACCGGCCTGCGCATCGATCACCCAGACGGGCTGTTCGATCCGACGGCCTACTTCCTGAGGCTCCAGGAGCGCTTCTTCCTGGAGCGGACGCGGGCGCTGTTCCAGCAGGAGCCAGGCGAGGGGGAGGCGCGCTGGCCCGCGGTGGAGCAGCAGGTGGTGGAGCGGTGGCGCGCGGAGGTGGCGGATCCGGGCTCGCCGCTGCGCAAGGCGCTCTTCGTGGTGGTGGAGAAGATCCAGGGCGGCAAGGAGCGCATCCCCGAGGCGTGGGCGGTGCATGGCACCACCGGCTACCGCTTCGCCAACGCGGTGGTGGGCCTCTTCGTCCAGCCGGGGGCGGAGAAGCAGCTGACGGGCACCTACCACCGCTTCCTCGGCGAGGCGCCGGACTTCGAGGAGCTGGTCTACCAGAAGAAGCAGCTCATCATGCGCACGGCCATGGCGAGCGAGATCAACATGCTGGCCTATGAGCTCAACCGCATCTCGGAGATGAACCGGCGCACGCGGGACTTCACGCTCAACAGCCTGCGGAGCGCGCTGGTGGAGTTCATCGCGCTGTTCCCCGTGTACCGCACCTACGTGGACGGCTGGCGGCCGGAGCTGGACGCGCGGGACGTGCAGTACATCCAGTGGACGATCGCCCGAGCCAAGGCGCGCAACGCTACCACCAACGCCAGCATCTTCGGCTTCCTGCGGGACATCCTCCTGCGGCGCTACCCGGAGCACCTCAACGAGACGGAGCGGGCGGTGATGCTGCGCTTCGCCATGAAGCTGCAGCAGGTGACGGGCCCGGTGATGGCCAAGGGGCTGGAGGACACCGCCTTCTACATCTACAACCGGCTCGTCTCGCTCAACGAGGTGGGTGGAGAGCCGGAGCACTTCGGGATGCAGGTGTCCACCTTCCACCAGCGCAACCTGGAGCGCGCGGAGCACTGGCCGGCCAGCCTGCTCACCACCAGCACCCATGACACCAAGCGCAGTGAGGACATGCGGGCCCGGCTGAACGTGCTCACCGAGCTGCCCGAGGAGTGGAGCCAGCGGGTGCAGCGCTGGGCGGAGCTCAACGCCGTTCACATCACGCAGCTGGTCAGCGGCCCGGCGCCTTCGCGCAATGACGAGTACCTCTTCTACCAGACGGTGGTGGGCGCCTGGCCCATGGGGGAGGCGCTCTCGCCCCCGGCCCTGGAGGACTTCCAGCGCCGCGTGCGCGAGTACATGGCCAAGGCCATCAAGGAGGCCAAGGTCCGCACCTCGTGGACCAACCCGGACGGCGCCTACGACACGGCGGTGGCGCGCTTCGTGGACGCCTGCTTCGCGCCGGAGGAGAGCGCCGCCTTCCTGGAGGACGTGCGCCAGTTCAAGCGCCGGCTCGAGCGCGCCGGGCAGCTCAACGCCCTGGGGCAGCAGGTGCTCAAGCTGGCCTCGCCCGGCGTGGTGGACACCTATCAGGGCTGCGAGCTGTGGGACTTGTCCCTGGTGGATCCGGACAACCGGCGGCCGGTGGACTTCACGCTGCGGGCACAGCTGCTGGAGGCGCTGGAGCGCGAGGCCGCCGAGGATCCGCGCGGCCTGTGCGCGCGGCTCACGGCGGACATGGACGATGGCCGGGTGAAGCTCTACACGCTCGCCCAGGGGCTGCGGCTGCGCCAGCGCCAGGCCGCGCTCTTCCGCCGGGGGAGCTACCGGGAGCTGGAGCTGGAGGGGCCTCGGGCCCGGGCGCTGGTGGCCTTCGCCCGCCAGCATGAGGAGGCGGTGGTCCTCGCCGCCACGCCGCGCTTCACCCTCTCCGCCCTGGAAGCAGAGGGGGGCCTGGCTCAGGCCTATGCAGGCACTTTCATCGCCCTTCCCGAGGCCTATGGAGGCATGATGTTCCGGGACATCTTCACCGGGCGCGAGGTGCGGCCGGAGCGCGGGGCGACGGGGGGCGTGGTGCTGCCCGTCTCGCCGCTGCTCGAGGGCTTCCCGGTCGTCCTGCTGGAGAGGAGCAAGGGATGAGGAGGGCGGAGGTGCTACCAGGGAAGCCGTACCCCCTGGGCGCCACGTACGACGGGGAAGGGGTGAACTTCGCGGTCTTCAGCGAGCATGCCCGGAAGCTGGAGGTCTGCCTCTTCGATCCGAGCGAGCCCTCCCGAGAGCTCCGCCGCTTCCCCCTGCTGGAGAAGACGTACCACGTCCACCATGGCTACATGCCTGGCCTGAAGCCGGGCACCCTCTACGGCCTGCGCGCGCACGGCCCCTATGAGCCCAAGCGCGGCCTGCGCTTCAACCCCCACAAGCTGCTGGTGGATCCCTACGCCCGGGCCCTGCATGGGCAGGTGGACTTCTCCGCGCCCGTGCACGCCTACCCGACGGTGGACGAGGGCGGCAAGAAGGTGGATCTCACCGAGGCGGATCTCACCCTCGACGTCCGGGACAGCGCCGCCGGCGTGCCCAAGGCGGTGGTGCTGACGGACGACTTCGACTGGGAGGGGGACCGGCCGCCAGCCACGCCGCTGAACCGCTCGCTCCTCTATGAGCTGCACGTGAAGGGCTTCACGAAGCTCCACCCGGACGTGCCCCCGCTGCTGCGCGGCACCTACGAGGGGCTGGCCCAGCCGGCCGTCCTGGAGCACCTGCAGCGGCTGGGCGTCACCGCCGTGGAGCTGCTGCCCATCCACGCCTCGGTGGATGAGTCCTTCCTGGTGAGGAAGGGGCTCACCAACTACTGGGGCTACAACACCCTGGGCTTCTTCGCCCCGGACGCGCGCTACAGCCACTGCGGCTCCCTGGGCGGCCAGGTGACCGAGTTCAAGCAGATGGTGAAGGCGCTCCACCGCGCCGGCATCGAGGTGATCCTCGACGTCGTCTACAACCACACCTGCGAGGGCAACCACCAGGGGCCCACGCTGTCCTTCAAGGGCCTGGACAACGCCGCCTACTACCGGCTCAACGAGAAGGATCCGCGCTTCTACCTGGACTTCACCGGCTGCGGGAACTCGTGGAACGCCACGCACCCGTACGCGCTCAGGCTCGTGGCGGACAGCCTGCGCTACTGGGTGGAGGTGATGCACGTGGACGGGTTCCGCTTTGATCTGGCCACCACGCTGGGGCGGGACCGCCACGGCTATGACACGCGCGCGGCCTTCTTCCAGCTCCTCCACCAGGATCCGGTGCTCAGCCGGGTGAAGCTGATCGCCGAGCCGTGGGACGTGGGGGACTTTGGCTACCAGGTGGGCAACTTCCCGGTGCTGTGGAGCGAGTGGAACGGCAAGTACCGCGACACCATCCGCCGCTACTGGAAGGGCGATGACCGGCAGGCCGCGGAGATCGGCTACCGGCTCACCGGCTCGTCGGACCTGTACGCCCTGTC
>JAFGNZ010000064.1 GCA_016926755.1 Myxococcaceae bacterium
CCACCGCGACGATGAGGAGCAGGGAGAAGAGGGTGCGCGAGTACAGCGCCTCGCGCTCGAAGGCGATGATGAAGGTGAGCAGGTACAGCGCCAGGGGCAGCACCCAGAGGAACGGGCCGGCCGCCACATCCTGCGAGAGCTGATTCGTCGTGGCCAGCAGCAGCACCGACGCGCACGCGCTCAGCGTCAGCCACGCCAGCGTCCGCCCCAGCCCCGGCCTTCGCTCCTCCTCCACCGGGCCCGCCGCCTCCAGGCCCTCCCCCACCGCCGGCGCCGCGCCGCGCTTCCACAGCTCCGCCGCGCACGCGCCACAGCCGGAGACGAAGAGCAGGAAGCCCGCGGCCCACCCCCAGCCCTGGAGGCTGCGCGGCACGTAGGGCTCCACCAGGAACGGGTAGCTCAGCAGCGCCAGCAGCGAGCCCGCGTTGGACAGCGCGTAGAGCCGGTACGGCGAGGCCCCGGGCCGCGCGCGGGCGAACCAGCTCTGCAGCAGCGGCGCCGTGGTGGACAGCACGAAGAAGGGCAGGCCGATGGTCACCGCCAGCATGGCCAGCAGCCGAGCGGTGAGGCCCTCCACCTGGGTGGGCCGCCACTCCGGCCCGGGCGCCACCGGAGAGCCCACCCACAGCGCGCGCGCGGCGAGCACCGCCACCGTGAGGGCCAGCAACCCCAGGTGCAGCCTCACCTGGGCGCGCAGCGCCAGGCGCGTGGCCACCGCGTGCGCGTAGGCGTAGCCGGCCAGCAGCGCCGCCTGGAAGAAGAGCATGCACGCGGTCCACACCGCCGGCGTGCCGCCGAACCACGGCAGCGCGAACTTGCCCACCAGCGGCTGCACTCCGAAGAGCAGGAAGGCGCTGGCGAAGAGCGTGAGGGCGTACCGGGTCATCCGCCGGCCACACTACACCGCTGGCGCGGGCTTCGGCCCATCCCGGGAGAGCAGCACCCGGCCGCCCGCCGTGAACAGCGAGAGGGCAAGCGCCAGGAGCACCACCGACACCACCCCATTCACCCTCGCCGCCGCCGAGGCCCCCGGGGTGAGGAAGGCGTCGCGGATCTGCAGCACGAGGCTCGAGAGCGTCACCGCCCCCACGAAGATCATGGGCAGCAGCGCGTACGCGTAGCGCCGGCCGCTCCGCTTCAGCCACACGCAGATGCCCAGCAGCGACAGCGAGGCGAGGAGCTGGTTGGAGGTGCCGAACAGCGTCCAGAAGGAGCGCCACGCGCCCGAGCCCGCCATCAGCACGAAGAGCAGCGGCACCCCGCAGGTGATGGCGGTGGCCACCGCCGCGGACACCTGCCCCTTGGCGCCCACCAGCTCCTGGAGGATGTAGCGCCCCAGCCGCGTGGACACATCCAGCGTGTCGAAGACGAAGGTGGAGAACGCCATGGCCCCGAAGGTGATGGCGAACACCAGGTACTTCTGCCCGATGATCGTCACCAGCAGCCGCCCCAACCCCGCGCCGTACACGGCCCCGGGCGCCTTGCCCACCAGCTCTCCCTTCGTGGCGATCATCACCGTCGCCAGGGCGATGACGGCCACGAAGCCCTCCAGCAGCATGGCCCCGTAGCCCACCGGGTGGCAGTGCGTCTCCCGATCGATCTGCTTGGACGTGGTGCCCGAGCACACCAGGCCGTGGAAGCCGGAGCAGGCACCGCAGGCGATGGTGACGAAGAGGAACGGGAAGAGCGAGCCCCCGGCCCCAGGCACCTGGAAGCCGTGGAAGGCGGGCTGCTGGATGGAGAGCTCCCCCGTGAGGCCCCCGTAGAAGATGCCCACCACGCCCACGCCGATCGCCGCGTAGAGGACGAAGCCTCCCAGGTAGCCTCGCGGCTGGAGCAGCACCCACACCGGCGTGAGCGACGCGACGAAGCAGTAGGCCAGGATGAGGATGGACCACATCCTCGCGTCCATCACCAGCACCGTGGACAGGCGCGTGCCCAGCCACACCGCGCCCAGCGTCGCCGGGACGAAGATGATCGTCTGCAGCCAGAGCGGCGGCTTGAGGAAGCGGTCCACCCCCCCCATCACCACCGCCAGCCCCAGGTACATGAGGGACGCGGCCGCCACCGCGCCGCCCGGGTTGAAGCGGAAGGTGAGCCCCTCCAGCTCCGCGTCCCCGCTGACGAAGGTGGCCGCCGTCGCGTCCGTGAAGGCGACGATGACGTAGATGAGCGCCACCCAGATGAAGAGCAGCATCGCCACCCCGGCCTTCGGCCCCAGGTGCGTGCGCACCACCTCCGCGATGGAGACGCCTCCGTGCCGCACCGAGGCGATCAGCGTGGACAGATCATGCACCGCGCCGATGAAGACGACCCCGAAGGAGATCCACAGCAGCGCCGGGAGCCAGCCGAACTGCTGCGCCGCGAGGATGGGCCCCGCGATGGGCCCCGCCGCCGCGATGGCGCTGAAGTGCTGGCCCAGCAGGTAGAACGGCTTCGTGGGGACGAAGTCCACTCCGTCCTGCTTCGCGTGGGCGGGCGTCACCGCCGCGTCGTCCAGCCTGTACTGCCTGGCGATGAAGCCACCATAGAGGTGGTAGCCAAGCACCAACAGCACGAGGAACAGGCCGGCGATGAGGGGGAGGCTCATTCCCCCGTCTTCCCCGCCCGGGACGGGCGGTGTCAACACCCGGGCATGAGGAGCTAGCGCGCCCGGGGGGCAAAGAGGCGCGCGCCGGACGGGGCCTGGGCCATCTCCATGGGCAGCCCATAGAGCGCCTCGAGCCGCTCGCGCTCCAGCACCTCGCCCACCGGCCCCTGGGCCAACACGCGCCCGTCGCGCAGCAGCAGCGCGTGGGTGGCGAAGGCGGCGGCCAGGTTGACGTCGTGCAGCACCGCCACCGCGCCCAGGCCCGCCGCCACCCGCGCGCGCACCCGGGCGAGCGCGCTCACCTGGTGGGCCACGTCCAGGAAGGCGGTGGGCTCGTCCAGCAGCAGCAACGCGGGCTCCTGCACCAGCCCGCGAGCCAGCAGCAGCATCCGGCGCTCGCCGCCGGACAGGGCCTCGCCGGGCCGCTCCGCCAGGTGCGCCACGCCCAGCTCCTCCAGCACCGCGCGCGCCAGCGCCACATCCCGCTCCGAGGTGAGGCCCCACAGGCCCAGGTGCGGGCTGCGCCCCATCAGCACCAGCTCCAGCCCGCTGAAGCCCTCGGCCGGCTCGAAGGTCTGCGGCACCCACGCCACGCGCCGGGCCAGCTCCCGCGCCTCCCACTCCCGCCGCTCGCGGCCCAGCAGCCGCACGCCGCCCCGCGTCCAGGGCACCACGCCCAGCACCGCGCGCAGCAGCGTGCTCTTGCCCGTGCCGTTGGGCCCGAGCACCGCCCACAGCTCCCCAGCGCGCACCGCGAAGTCCACGCCCTGGAGCACGGGCGAAGGGCCGTAGCCGGCGAGGAGCTCCCGGGTCTCGAGCAGGAGCGCCACGATGCTAGAGGCTCGAGGAGTGGGCCTTCTCGAGCTCCGCCCTCAGCTTCCTCACCCGGTTGTACAGGTCCTTCTTGTACCCCTCCCCGAGGTTGTCCATCTCCGCCTTCACCTTGTCGAACTTCGTGCAGAGCAGGCCAATCTTGGGGCTCTCGCACGACTGTTGCCGGACGAGCCTGTCGTAGACGATGCGCGCCTGGCCCCACTCCCTCTGGAGCTCGGCAGCCTCCCGGCTGCGCACGATCCTCTTGGGGGACCGAGGCGCGGGCACCTTCTTGGTCTGATGCTGCGCGGATGGCAGGGGGACGAACATGTCGTCCGCGGCCTCTTCATCGCCCGCCGGCTTGACGGCCCCCGGCGAGGGGAGCACCTCAGCCCCCGCCCCGGGGGCCGCGCCGGCGGTCCCCGCGGGCACGGCGTCGTGGCGGGCAGCAAGCTCGGAGCCCGGAGGAGCAACGGGCTGAGCGCCCGGAGGCACGGCGGGTAGAGCCTCCGCGGAGGCGACAGACGAGGGGTTCGCGGCAGTCCCGGGAGACTCGCCAGGAGCGACCGGACGGAGGGGAACGGCCGGCGGCGCCCGGGGCGCCTGGGGGCTCCGGACCACCTGCAACAGGTGCTCCAGGTGGGGGTACGCCACCACGACGGCCGAACCTGCCACCGCCAGCAGCAGCAGGCTCACGGCGATCCAGGCCCAGGAGCGCTTTCGGGAACGAGCAGGCGCCGTGCCGCGCCGGGGCTCCTCGCGCGGTGCGCGGCGGCTGCTCTCTCCCGGCCGGGTGGGCAGCGGCGTCTTCCGGGTCTCCTCTCGCGGATCCCGGAGCGCCACGGCCACATCCACGTCCACCTCCACCTCGTCATCCTCGTTGGAGGCTGGCTCGGAGGACTCCAGCTCGGCGGGGCGCGTGGCGCCTCGTGCGGGAGCTCCTCGGGGCGCGGCCGTCATGCCCGTGCGCACACGCCGCGCGGCCGTCTTCCCTCGCGCGGGAGTGCTGGAGGGCGCCTCCTCCAGCACACCGCTGACGATGATCTGCTCTTCCGCCTCCATGGACTCCCGGAAGGCCTCATCATCGAGCACGACGCGCGGCTGCGTGTCTTCCGGAGGCGCGCCGGATGCCATCTGGTAACTCGGGTGCGTGTCGTCCAGGCCGCGGCGGCTTGCCTCCGTGGGGGAGATCCCATCATTGGAGAACAGCGGCACCAGCGGCTCGGTGGGGCGGGGCGCTCCGGCTCCCAGATGGGCCTGGGAGGCAGCCTCCGGGGAGATCCCGAGGTGCTCGATCGGGATCGCGGAGAGCTCGAGCGCACTCAGGGGCTGCGTCGTATCCAGTGAGGGCCGCGAGGCTCCGCGTGGCTCCACGTCACGCACCGCGAGCATCGGCTCCGAAGGAGTGACGACAGGGGGCGGCGGGGGCTGCAGGCTCGCGGGGCTCCACGCCGGCGGGCTCCCGGAGGGGCCATTGCTCTGCGCCGCTGGCGCGTAGGCTGCTGGCACCTCCAGGCCATGCGGCTCGGTGGTGATCACGCCGATGGGTGGTGGCGGAGGCGCCCCCTGCCGGTGCGGCTCCATGGACCTGGAGACAGGCGGACTCCCAGGCAGCGGGGGCACGGCGGCTCGCGGTGGCTCCGGGGGCTTGAGGCCGGGCATGCTCCCGGACGGCGACGGCACGGCCGCTCGCGATGGCTCCGGGGGCTTGAGGCCGGGCATGCTCCCGGACGGCGACGGCACGGCCGCTCGCGGCGGCTCCATGGGCTTGAGGCCGGGCATGCTCCCGGATGGCGACGGCACGGCCGCTCGCGGCGGCTCCATGGGCTTGAGGCCGGGCATGCTCCCGGACGGCGGAGCGGACATGGCGGGCCTCGGTGCCTCAGGGGCCCTGGGCGCGCCGGGAGGCGGCTGAGCGGCGCCCGGCGGGCTCGCCGTGACGGACATCAGAGGCATCGGCACCTCCACCGTCGGCGAGTTCGAGTACAGCGGCACGGGGGCGGCCGTGGCGGCTGATCCGCTGGGGCGGTCAAAGTCCTCGGCGCGCACCTCCACGGTGACGGTCTCGGTCAAAGGCGACGTCGTCGCCAGCGCGGGCCGCACCCGGGCCCGGGCGGCCGCATCGAGCGCCTCGAAGGGGACGGCGGGGCGCTGGGTGTCCGCCATCACCACGCCGGGCCGGGTCTCCTCATCGTGCACCGAGGTGCCCGGGCGAGTGCGCGGCGTGGGCTGGAAGGAGAGCGGCTGGCTGGGCGCATCCAGCTTGACGGTGCGCGGGGGCAGGCTCGGTGGGGGGAACCGCGCGCCGGGATCCGTCTCCACGTCCGTGCCCACCCGCGCGACCTGACCCTCCCCGCGCGGCACGTCCTTGAGCTGGGCCAGCAGCTTGCGCTCACTCTGGTACTCGGCGGCGAACAGGTCCCTCATGAAGCGGCTGACGCTCTCGGGGCCCGCGTTGCGGTCAATCTCCATCAGGCAGCCCATCAGCCGCCCGCGGAACTCCTCGGCCGTCTGGAAGCGCTGAGAGGGCTCCACCGCCAGGGCCTTCATCACCATGTGCGCCACGGCCGGCGGCGTGAACGGCTCCACGTCGCTCAGCGGCGCGACGCGCGGGTGGGCCACCGCGGACATCAGCTCGCCGGGGTGCACGTTGTCGAACGGGTTCTTGCCGGAGATGAGCTCGTAGAGGCACAGGCCCACCGCGTACAGGTCGCTGCGGCGGTCCACCGCCTGATGCTTCGCCTGCTCCGGGGACATGTAGAGGAACTTGCCCAGGATGATGCTCGGGTTGGTCTTCGCCGCCGACAGCCGGCTCTTGGCCAGCCCGAAGTCGATCACCTTCACCTCCCCCTCGTAGGAGATGAGGATGTTCTGCGGCGAGATGTCCCGGTGGACGAGGTTGATCTCCTTCTCGTCGTCGTCCCGCTTGCGGTGCGCGTAGGCCAGCGCGTCCAGCACCCGGCCCATCACGAAGAGCACGAAGGTGAGCGGCAGCGGCGTGTTCCGATCCCTCACCCGCCCGGCCACCTTCCGCAGATCCTTGCCGTCCACGTACTCGAGGGCCATGTAGGCATCGCCCTCGTGCAGCCCCATGTCCAGCACCTGCGCGATGGAGCCGTGGCTGAGCTTCACCAGCGTGCGCGCCTCGCCCACGAAGCGGTCGACGAACTCATGGTCCGCGGCCAGCTGGGGGAGGATCTTCTTGATGACGCACAACTTCTCGAAGCCCTGCGCCCCCTCCAGACGCGCCAGGTAGATCTCCCCCATCCCGCCCGTCGCCAGGTGCGACAGCAGGGTGTACCGGCCGAACGCCTGCGGTCGGAACGGCCGCAGGCGGGCTGAGGAGGAAGGGGAGTTCATGCGGTACGCAGGCCCACGATCCTCGCATTCAAGCCGGTTCGGGGCCGCCTCTCAACCGGTCAACCGCACGATCTGCCTCCGGGCGGCTGCTTTCCTGCCCACCCCCCCCTTCCCGCCCTACTTGGAGCCGTTCATCCCCGGGCTGGTCAGCTGGGGGATGTCCTCCTCCAGCACCTCGAAGGCCGCCACCCGGTCCTTGGGGGGGCGGATGAGGCGCTCGCCCAGGGGCAGCACATCGAAGCGGGCGCCAATGGAGGCCAGGGTCTTTCCGGTAATGAGGACCTGCCCCGGAGAGGCGGTGGCCGCCAGCCAGCCGGCCACGGGCACCCCTTCCCCCACCGCGGTCAGGTCCAGGCGGGCCTCGGGGCCGATCATCCCCACCAGCCCCTTGGTGGTGTGGATGCCCACGCGCAGCTCGCACCGCTCCTCCACGGGCCGGCGCGCCATGGTCCGCTGCCAGTCGGCGCGCAGCGCCAGGCCGGCCCGCACCGCCCGCACGGCATCATCCGGCTTGCCAGCGGGCACCCCGAAGAGGGCCCGGAGGGCCTCTCCGAGGAAGGCCTCCACCGCGCCCTCGAAGCTGAAGATGAGCCCGCTCATCTTCGAGTGGAAGTCATTGAGGACGGCGGAGGCCCGGGTGGGGCCAATCCGGCCACACAGCCCCCCGAAGCCCACCATCTCCGCGTGGAGCACGGTGAGGGGCCGCTCCTCCAGCGCGGGCAGCCGGCCGCCGGTGCGGAGGATCTCCGTGGCGCGGCGCTCGGCCACCTCCGCCGGGTGGAAGCGCTCCAGCAGCCGGCGCAGGCCCGTGCCCCCACCCTCCTTGTGCGACTGGAAGGGGGAGAAGCGCTGCACGCCGCTGGCCACCAGGTGGGCCACGGCGGTGCTCGCGTCGAGCATCACCTCCAGCGAGGTCTCCGACTTCTCGGTGGAGGTGTTGATGTAGAGCACGCCGACGAAGGGGGGCAGCCGGCCGATGGGGATGCAGAGCACCCGGTCCACGCCGTAGAGGATGACGCTCTCGCGGCCGGCGAAGCGCCGATCATCCCGCACGTCCCCCACGGCCAGCGCGCGGCCCTGGCGCATGGCCTCCTCGACGATGGCGTCCGAGACGGGCACCTCGCCCTTGGCCAGCCTGCCCCGGTGACGCACCGCGGCGGGCACGAGGACGCCGCTGGGGTGGCGCAGCAACACCACGGCGGTGGTGGCCTCGGTGCGCTCGAGGACGCGGTCCATGGCGGACTCGAGGAAGGCGGTGAGGGTGTCACTGGAGGCCAGCGCCTCGGCGATCCGCAGCAGCAGGACGAGCGTCTCGTAGGAGACGCGGGGGCTGGCCGTGCCCGGCTCGATGGGCGAGGCGCTCGAGGTGTCCTCGAAGGGGGCGGGCTCGAAGTTGTCCAGCGCGCGCAGCACGTCCAGATCATTCACGTTCTTGGCGAGGATGACGGAGGGGGCCACGTCCTCCCCCTGGCCGAAGCGGCGCACGCCTCCGGCGCCCAGGTCCACCATCTCCGTGGTGGCGCTCTCCACCGTATGCGGCTGGCGGACGGAGAGCGTGTTCTCTCCGAGGATGACGGTGTCCCCCGGGGCCAGATCCTGGCTGCCTTGCAGGGACTGGCCGTTGACGCGGCTGCCGTTGCGGCTGCCCAGGTCCTCGATGCGCAGCGAGTCTCCAGCCACGTGCAGGCGGGCGTGCTTGCGGGAGACGAGATCGCCGCCCAGCACGATGTCGTTCTCATCGGCACGGCCGAGGCTGGTCACTCCTTCCGGGAGATCGTAGGGGGTGTCGAAGTAGCCCGGGCCGTTGATGATGATCTGCCACATCGGTCTTCAGAGATTACACGACCCTCAGGTCTTCCAACCGGGTTCTCCGAGGGCCGCCAGGCGATTTCGCGGTGCGGTTGCCTCCGCGTGAAAGAACCTCTTGCACCGCGTCATTCCACCCCTTCGGCCCGCCGGGAGTCCCAGAGCTGGAGGTCCCCGTCTCCGCTGAGGACGTACTGGAGGGCGGTGGGATCATCCGGCGTCCAGGTCTCCTCCCGAGCAGCGCGGACGGCATCGGCGGCGGGGAGGCCGGTGAGGAGCGCCCGGTGCAGCGCCACCATGAAGCCCGCGCTGGCCCTGGCGCCAGGCCTGTCGAAGGCTCCCACGAAGGCGCCCACGCCCATCTGGGTGGCCAGGCCCATGAAGCCCTCGCGCCCCTCGAAGATGGCCGCCCGGGAGTTGGGGACGGACAGCCGCTGGTAGCCCCCCTTCACCGGGCTGACGCCGAAGGCGTAGGGAGCGAACGCCGAAGAGGGCGCGTTCATCACGAGGAAGGGCAGGCGGCCTCGGCTGAGGACGGAGCGCAAGGCCCCCAGCGAGAGATCCATGTCCCCCGGGAGGTTCAGGTAGAGCTCGCCGTCCAGCTGGCCGATGTCCCCTGTGTAGTGGAAGAGATCCGGCAGCGCGTCATCCAGCTCGGCCATGACGTGGGCGAACGTGGCGTCCGCGCCCATGAGGACCTTGCAGGAGAGGCCGGGCGCTCCCTCATAGAGCCGCGCGAGGCGCTCGAGCTCACGCGCCCCGCCGCCGTCCGCCCCGCCCCGCCCCTCGACGAGCAGGATCCGGGGGGAGGCGCGGACCTGGGGCGCGCCGCGGACCTGGACCGAGACGCCGACGGGAGCGCGGACAAGCCTCCGCTTCAGGCACACGGGCGCGCCCTGGAGCGGGAGGAGCTCCCAGGGGAAGCGCGCCAGCTCGGGGGTGGGGCACAGCACGAGCGGCGGCTGCGGCGAGGCGCCCTGTCTCCCCAGGGCGTCGAGCACCTCCCGGGGCAGGTACTCCGCGAAGAGCTCCATCAGGTGCGTGTAGAGCCACGCGTGGGACTTCGAGCCCGCCTCGACGGCCCTCGTCAGCGACAGCCGCACGTCCTCATTCAACCGCGTGGGGGCGATCCCTTGCGCCACGGGCATCGCGTCCCCTCCGAGCAGCCGGAGCTGGATCCTCCCCGCCGCCGGCTCGATGAGGAGCCGGTGCGGCGCGGTGGGGACAGGCTGGGCCTCTGGAGCCCGCGGGGGGGGAGGCGGAGGCTCGGCGGGCAGGGCTCCGAACGGGAGGCTCTCCTCCTGCTCCAGCGGGTATCCGGCTCCTTCCCCCGCAGCCGACGCCCCCGTCGGCGTGCGCTCCGAGGCCGGCATCGGAGCGGACCGCACCTCGAGATTCCCCCGGGCTCCAGAACGTGGCGGTCCCATCCTCGGAGCACCCGCCACGTTGTGCGGGCGGATCCCCGCGGGCTGTGGGGGCGCGCTCGCGGGAGCGGGGATGCTGAGCTTCGCCTGAGCGCCCCCCGGGGGCGACTCCGAGAGCGTGGCGGCCTTCAAGGCCTCCAGGAAGTGGAGCACCTCCGCGTGACTTCCGCTCTCGTTGACGTAGGGGATGACCTGGATGCGCGCCGTGCGCCAGAGCACGTCCCGCTCCACCGGCCCCACCCCCGACATCAGCGCATAGCGCTCGGGGACGAAGCCCTTGAAGTGGGTGAGCTGCCGGTCCATCAACAGGCGGAAGTCGGGATCCGACAGAGAGTAGCCCACGAAGAGCAGCGCCTTGGTGAGCAGCAGGCCGGAGAAGACCTCGTTGAAGGCGGGGTTGGCGTGGATGATCTCGCTGTAGTCGCGCGAGGTGAGCACCACCGTCTCGGGCCGGTCGATGTCCCCATGCGCCTTGAGGATGAACTGCCCGCCATCGAAGAGCAGCCGGCCCAGCGCGTCCGTGTCCTTGTGGGTGAGCGTCTTGGGGAAGCCGCCCTTCACCTTCGAGTAGGCCCGCTCCAGCAGCTTATCGTAGTTGGTCGTCACCCAGGCGCTGAAGGGCAGGTGCATCAGCACGTCATGCGTGCCAGGCAGCTCGGCCTGGTCGCCGCGGATCTGATCCGTGAGGAACTGGTGGTAGGCGGCGCCGAGCTTCTCCTTGCAGAAGTCCGCGACCTCCAGGAGCTTGCCCCGCTCCACGAGGTTTCGGAGCTCCTCCTGGTGGCCCTCGCCCTCCGGGATGGAGACGACCAGCTCGTCGATGCCCTTGAGGAGCAGGCGGCCCCAGGTGGGCAGGCCAGCCCCGGCCGACAGGCCCGCGCCCACGAACGCCACGCACCGCTTCTGCTGGATGTAGCGAACGAGCAACCCGGGCAGCTTCGGAGTCATGGGCCAACGATCGAACACGAGCAGGCTCCTTGCCAAGACGGTGTCGTCGATTCTCGAGCGCTGCATCCTCACCGCGGGCCTCCGCAGCCGAGAGCAGGCGGCTGTCCTCACCCCGTGATGGAGCTGCCCCGCCGGTACAACAGCGCGATGAAGAGCGGGCCGCCGAGCAGCGCGGTGATCACTCCCACGGGCGGCTCGCCGCCAAAGAGGGGGACGGCCAGGCGCGCCAGCAGGTCCGCCAGCACCAGGAACGCGGCGCCGCCCAGCGCCGAGAGCGGCACGAGCAGCCGCTGATCCGGCCCGAAGGCGAGCCGCAGCACATGCGGGACGATGAGGCCCACGAAGCCGATCAGGCCCGTGAGCGTCACCACTCCGGCGACGCTGGCGCTGGTGGCCAGCAGCAGCAGGCGCCGCGTGCGCGCCACGGGCACCCCGAGGGTCGCGGCATCATCGTCCCCGAGCATCATCAGGTTGAGCCGCCCGGAGAGCGCGACCATCACCCCTACGGCGGCCACCTGCAGGAGCGCGGCGAGCCAGAGCGTGGCCCCTCGCTCGTAGCCGAGCGTCCCGGCGAGCCAGTAAAGGATCTCCCCCAGCCGATCCGGGTCCGACAGCGTCTTCACCAGGGTGATGACCGCGGAGGCGAAGGCGTTGAAGACGACGCCGGTGAGCAGCGCGGCATAGGGAGCGCGGGCCGAGTGGCCTCGGCTGGCGGCCAGGACGAAGAGCACGGACGCTCCGGCCCCGAGGAACGCCAGGAGCGCGGGGCCCGAGAGGCGCTCCAGGCCCCCGAGGAGCCCCGGGGCCACCTGCCCCACGGTGGCCAGCCCGAGGGCGAGCGCGAGCGTGGCGCCCAGCGCGGCCCCGCCGGAGACGCCGAGCACGAACGGATCGGCCAGCGGGTTGCGCAGCAGGCCCTGGAGCGTGGCGCCGGAGGCGGCGAGCCCCGCGCCGACGATGACGCCCAGGAGGGCTCGGGGCAGGCGCAGGGACCAGAAGATGACCGCGTCGCTGGACTGCGGATCCCCGAGCGCGGAGGAGAGGGAGATGGGCTGCTCGCCGAAGCGGACGGCGGTGGCGAACGCGACCAGGGTCAGCGCCAGCCCCGCGGCGCACAGGCCCAGGACGCGAGAGGCCTGGAGCCTCCTGCCCTCCCACGTCACGCTGCGCTCCTCCGCTCCATGGACACGCCGGACTCCCTCGAGGCGCCTCAGCGAAGCTGAGCGCTCGGATGCAGCAGACCGAACAGCTCCTCCAGCCCTCGCCCCAGCGAAGGCCCGGGCTGCAGCAGCGCGAACGACGGCGCCTGCACCCACCGCGCCGTGGACAGCCCGGGCAGAGCCTGGATCTTCTCCTTGCCCACGTCCACATCCGCCGCGTCCACCACCACCGCCGGCCGGGCCCGCACCGCGCGCTCCACGGAGTAGACGGGGTAGGCGGAGCCAGCGTCGGCCGCGATGTTGATGGCGCCCGCATCCCTCAGCAGCTCGTCGGCGAAGGAGCCGGGACCGGCGACCACCAGGGGCTCGAAGCCGTAGACGAGCAGCACCCGGGGCGCCGGGAGCTTCTTCGCCGCCTCGCGGATACGGGCGCGCGTGGCCTCGATGCGGGAGATGAGCGCCTCGGCGTCCTGCTCCTGGCCGAGCGCCTTCCCTACCGCGCGCAGGGCCGCCAGCGTGTCCGCCACGGAGTGCAGGGGCAGCAGGAGCACGGGGATGCCCAGCTCCGCCATGCGCTCCACGGGCCGCTGGTTGCCGGGGCCCGGCTGGACGAGGACGAGATCCGGCCTGAGGGCGACGACAGCCTCCACGGACGGATCCACGAAGCCGCCCACGCGAGGCAGCTCCGCCACGGCCTTGTCCACGTCGAAGCGGGAGACGCCGACGAGCGTCTCCCGGGCCCCCATGGCGAGCACCATCTCCGTGAGGGAGGGGGCGAGCGTCACCACCCGCCGCACCTTCCCCTGCTTCTTCGGCCCGAGGAGGCGGGGGGCGGAGTGAGTGTCAGCGGCCCCCGCCACGCCGGAGAGTCCCAGCGCGGCGAGCAGGAGCAACGAAGCGAGACGCGTCCTCATGGCAGCCTCCTAGGGGATGGCGAAGACATCACCGACGAGGGAGAAGCCGCCCGCCTCGCGCGTGCAGGCGGGGATGGGCGGCCGTGCCCCCTCCGCCGTGCCGAGGCCGCGCCGCTCGACGAGCTGGTCGCCGGAGACCTCGACGACGAAGACGCGGCCCGCGTTGTTGTCGCCCAGGTAGACCCGGTTGCCCACCACGGCGAAGCGGCCGGCGGAAGGCAGGGGGCAGGCACCCGCGCTCCCGTCCGGGCACGCGAGCGGCCAGGCGGACACCACGGTGTCCTGTGCATCGAGCAGCACCAGGGCCGTCTTCTCCACGGCCACGAGGTTGAAGTTGTCGTCATAGGTGGCCTTGCCGGCGCAGCTCACCAGCAGCTGGTCCCCCACGGGGGCGAGCCAGCCCGGGTTCAGGCAGTGCTCTCCCAGCGGGAGGTACTGCACCTCCCGGCTCTGCGGGTGGATCCGCGCGATCAGCCCAGGGCCGCCGGGACCATAGGTGATGGGGTCCAGGCTGTTGAGGGCCACGTAGAGCTGCCCCCGGTGCGCGGCGATGCCCGAGGGTGTGGGCAGCGGGCTGCTGCCCGGGAACGGCTGGAGCGCCTCGCCCGCGGGGAGCTGGATGTCCGGGGCCACCACCTCGGGCTGGAGCGGATTGGCCAGGCTCACGCGGGCCACCTTGCCACCAGCGGACACGTCTCCACCGAGGTTGCCATACAGCGTGACCCACAGGTCCGAGCCGAGCCGGGCCATGGCGAACGGGTTGGTGTTGGCGCCGAAGTTCACCCTGGCCACGGGCTCCAGCTGGAGGCCCTGCGGGAAGCGCGTGCCCTCGGAGAGCGCTCCTGGCTCCGCCTTGCGCTGGAATACCAGGAGCGTGTTGCTGGTGGAGTTGAGGACGAAGACGAAGGGATCCTCGGCGAGCACCTGGTTGGGCGCGTCGTCCGTGGCGGGGGCGCCGGGCAGCGGCTCGTAGTCCACGAGCCGGGCCTCGCGCAGCTTCTTCGCGGCATCGAGCACCAGCAGCACGTCCTGCATGTGCGCCACCGACTGCGGGCGCTCGGCGATCAGCTTGTTGGGGCCCTTGAGATCCGTGCCGGCCTGGATGCCCACGACCTGGCCGGTGTTGAAGCAGGCCGCGACGACGTCATAGGTGCACACGCCCGAGCGGCAGCTCTTCGCGTCAGCGCACACCGTGCCGCAGGCGCCGCAGCTCCCCGTGTCCGTCCGCAGATCCACGCAGGCATCACCGCAGCGCGTGAAGCTCCCGGAGCAGCTCACCTTGCACTGGCCGCTCTCGCACACCCTCCCCTGCCCGCAGGCGATGCCGCAGGCGCCGCAGTTCTTCGGGTCGGACGCGGTGACGGCGCACTGCCCGGCGCACGTCGTGGCGCCCTCCTGGCACCGGCAGGAACCCTCGGCGCAGACCTGCCCCAGGCCGCACACCACGCCGCACGCGCCACAGCTCTCGGTGCTGCTGGTGAGGTCCACGCACTGATCGAAGCAGCGCGTGAGGCCCTCGCCACAGTCCACGCCCAGCTCGGGACAGCCGCCGAGCCACAGCCCGAGGGCCGCCACCGTCACCGTCCACCACCTGGGAGCCGAGCGCCCCGGCCGCGTCTGACTGCTGCTCATGGAGAGTCCATCCTTTGCTTGGGGGAAGAGGAAGAAGCGCCGCCGAGCGCCGCCGTCAGCGTCACGAAGGCGGAGCGGCCCGGCAGGGGGTAGCCGTCGAGGTCCTCCGCGTGCGCGTCGAAGACGTTCTTCAGCTCCACGGAGAGGGTCAGCTCGGGGGAGCGCCCGAAGGAGCTGGAGACTCCGGCGTGGACGAATGCCCGCCCCGGCAGCACGGCCTCCTCGGTGCGGTTGGTGAACTGCGCGGACTGCGCCGCCACCTCCACGCGCCCGGTGAGCCAGCGCGGGCCGCCGGACACGCGCGCGCTCAGCCTGTGGCGCGGACGGTACGGCAGCTCCTTGAGGTAGTAGCGCGGGTCATCCCGGAGGTTGCGCGAGACGAGCAGCGTGTAGCCCAGCGCGCCCGCCACCCAGGGGTGGGGGCGCCACTCGCCCTCGGCCTCCAGCCCGGCCACGCTCGCGGCGGCGAAGTTGTAGGGCTTCGCGGCGAAGGGCGGGTACAGCTCATACGCGATGAGATCCTCGTAGAGGCTGTAGAAGCCTCCCACGGAGGCCAGGGAGCGCTCGGTGCGGTGCACCAGCGCCACGTCCGCGTACAGCACGCGCTCCGGGCGCAGCGCGGGGTTGGGCAGCAGCAGCCCCTGGCGCACGTACAGCTCCAGGAAGGAGGGCGCGCGGTGGGCCTGCCCGGCATTGGCTCGCAGCTCGAGGCCCACGGGCAGCGACAGCGTGGCCCCCACCTTCGGAGAGAGCAGCGTGTACGGCCCCGAGCGATCCACCCGCAGCGAGGGCGCGACGAGCAGGCTGCCTCCGAGCAGCACCACCTCGTCCATCACCATGGCGCTGGCGTGCAGCCAGCTCGGGCGGGAGCCCTCCACCGTGGCGCCCTCCGCGCCGGTGACGTCCTCCGCGGACAGCGCCACCCTCGCCGACACGCCATGCCAGCCGCCCAGCAGCTTGCGCGCCTCCAGCTCCACCCCACCCGTGCGCTGCACCTGAGAGCCTTGCTCGGCCTGGGGCCCGCCGGCCAGGCCGATCCGGTCGCCCCGGAACCAGGCCCGCGTGGAGCCGCGCACGCCTCCGAGCACCCCCGAGAGGCGGAGGCTCGTCGCCACCCGGCCCGTGCGCTGCCGCGCATCCGGGATCGGGTTGGTCGCGGTGCCGGCCAGCCCCCGATCGTCGCCGGACAGCTCGCCCAGCAGATCCACCTCGGGGCCGCCCCGCGTGACGTGCCTCAGCCTCAGCAGCCCGCCTGCGCCCCTCGCATCGTTGTTGGCGCGGCGGCGCTCGACGAGCTCATTGCCCGGGAACGCGGGGCTCTCGTCGAAGAGGAAGGGGAAGTCTCCCTCGGACCGGCCGCCATGCAGCAGCAGCAGCGCCTCCACCCCGGCCAGCGGCCCCGTCGCGGACAGCCACCCGAGCGTCGTGCCCCAGCTCCCGTAGGTGGCCTCGCCCGCCACGCGCGCCTCGGCGCCCGGCCGCCGGCTGATGACGTTCACCACGCCGCCCAGCCCCCCCGAGCCGTAGCGCGCCCCCGCGCCTCCGCGCAGCACCTCGAAGCGCTCCACCAGCGCCAGCGGCACGCGGGACAGATCGGCGATCCCTCCCGCGCCGTTGAGGGGAATTCCATCCAGCAGCAGCAGCGTCCCACTGGGAGAGGCCCCGCGGACCACCACGTTCTTGCTCTGCCCGTAGCCACCGCTGTCCTGCACCAGCACGCCCGTGGCGGTGGAGAGCACCTCGGCCGCATCCTTCGCCGCCCCGCCGAAGTCCGCCGTGTGGATGACGGTGAGCGCGCCGCTGGGATCCCTCTGGCTGGCGGCGTCCGGTGGCTCGCTCGCCGGAGGCCCGAGGACCTCCACGCCAGGGGTGGCGGTGGCCTCTTCCTCGGGCGCGATGGTGAGGGGCTCTTCCCTCTCGGGCTCGATCACGAGCGGGACCTGCTCGCCGGCCTCGACGGGTGCAGGAGCGTCCGCCGTCGGAGCCACCTGGGCTCGCGCGATTCCGCTCGCGATGAGCGCCAGGCCCACGACGGGCCCGGCAAGGAATGACCGCCCCATGCTCCGCCTTCCGCTCTCTCCAACGAAGAGAGAAGGCCACCCGTGCCCTCGACATGGAGGACCGGACCTCTGGGCAGGTCTCCTGGCTCATGGGCTCCGGCTCGAGAGCGCACGCTGCGCCTCTCCGGAAGGAGTCCTCCCCCTTCCCCGGGAGCGCCGCTCCCGCGTGGGGACTGCCGAGGACCCCTGCCCTGACCGACAGGGCTGCCCACTTACAGTGGCGGGACCGCGCCGGATTTCCACCGGCTTCCCTCTTGCGCGCCCGACGTGGGCACCCAAAGGCGAGGCCCTTGTAGGGTTTCAGCCCCCGCTCGTCAAGCGCACCACGGGCGCCGCTCGGGCCTGGACGTACTGCTCGAAGGCGGCGGCCTGGAGGAAGACCATCTCCACGCCTCCGAAGCGCAGCGAGGCCCGCTCGAACAGGGGCATGGGCCTGCCGGGGACGATCAGCACGCCGGCCTGGAAGGTGCCGTTGTGGCTCTCCGCGTCCACCACGTGCCACATGCCGGTGTGGGGCTCCTTGCGGAAGAAGGCGTGGAGCCGCGAGACGGTGGGATCCTCGACGACGATGTCACAGTCCGGCGAGCGGCCGAGCGTGATCTCCGCCGCTCCCGGGGCGCGCTTGCGCAGCTCGAGCACGAGCGGCTCCGCGGGCGTGGGCCTGCGCAGCCGGGTGTTGGGCACGGTGAACTTGACGAAGCCCAGGTGTGGATCCGGCTGGTGGGGCGGAGACTCCCACACCAGCACCGGCCAGGAGACGGCCTTGAGCACCGTCTCCGGATCATAGAGATACTGCGAGGCCAGTACTGAGAACCTGAGCGCCACGCCGCCGCCCTCCGCCAGAGTCGAGGCCGGAAGCTGTGCATGCCCCCTCGCCCTGACCAGCCCACCTGAACCTCGCCCGAGGCCCATGTCCGCCTCCTCACAGAGCTCCCGGCCCTACCACGTCAGGCGCGTGCCCAGCCCCAGCGAGCGGTAGTTCTGATCCGGGGCGTCCTCAAAAAAGCCGCTGAGGAGGTTCTCGTGGAAGCGCGCATCGATGACCAGCGGTAGCCAGTCCGTGACGTCCAGCTCCACCTCCGCGCCCAGGGAGACCCCGATCATGGCGGCGGCACCCTGATACCAGCCCACCCCCAGCAGGAGCGAGGGGCGGACGCCGCTCAGCACCAGCCCGGCGCGTGCCACGCCTCCGATCTGGACGAGGGGCCTGTACCTGGTCCGATAGTCATGGGTCGAGCCATCCCACGAGACGATCAGCCTGGAGCCGGCGCGAGCGTACAGCGCCGCTTCGGGCCCCACGGCGAAGTGCGAGCCCAACCGCTTCAGCAGGTGCAGCCGGACTCCTGGCCCTCCATGCACTTCGGACTCGTTGTCTTTTCCCAGCGCGTAGCCCAGCTGCAGGCCCAGCTCACTCCCGGGATCAGCTCCCACGGGACGCGGGGCCTCCTGCGCCAGAGCACTTCCAGCCACGAGGCACAGCAGAACCAAGAACGCTCTCATGTCATCCCCCTCTACGGTGGGCCGGACAACCGGCCTCTTCCGTGACTGGGCGTCAGAGCAATTCGAGAGCCACCCGTGCCCCAGGAGGAGAAGCAGGAGCACGCGCTGCCTGCCGCACGACATTCTTGTCAGGAGCTCCCTCTGATTCCTGATGCGAGCGCGGACCGCCCCGGCTCAGTGCACGGCGGGCGTGGGCTGCTCCCCTCCTGCCTGCGGCCGGGCGGGCTCCCTCGCCTGGGCGTAGGTCTTCATCCCCTCGAAGTCCAGCATCACGCAGGGCTCGTCGCCGACCACCCACGCATCATGTCCGGGCGGGATGAAGGCCACGTCCCCCGGCCCCAGCTCTCCTCGGGTGCCGTCATCCATCACCACCACCATCCGCCCGGAGAGGTAGTAGCAGAAGTGCGGGGCCTGGCAGCTCTCCGTGCCCGCGAGGGGCTGGACATCCTTCGACCACTTCCACCCGGGCTCGAAGACCGCCAGCCCGATGGTGCCGCCCTCGAACTCGAGGATGTCCGCGTGCCCACGGGCGACGAAGGGCCGCCGCGCGTCCGGGCTCGAGAACTTCTTGATGATCAGCTGGCTCATGATGCGCACCTCCAAGACCGGCGAGCGGGCGCGGCATGTGCCCGGCACGTGAAGCGGTCATCCCCTTTGAAGGTAGGGGTGTGCAGCGTGCGAGCCACGGCGGAGCGGCCAGGGGATGGTCTGCATGCCCTGGAGCAGAGCGAGTCCGCCTCCAAGCCCCATCCAATCCAGAGGTAGTACAAAAAAACCGCTTACCTAGAACTCCGGTTGTCCACTAGGATCTAAAAACTGGACAAGCTGAAAAATCAGGAACCCTTCAAGGTGGGCAGCTGTATGAGCGGACATACAAGAGGAGCATTGCTGGGCGCAGTCCTGCTGGTGAGCACAGTGGGGTGTGAGCCCCTCACGCAGCCGGAAGAAGGAAGGAGCGGCGTGAAGGCCGCCCAGCAGCGGCTGCTCAGCGATCCGGACTTCGTGGTGACGAAGGTCTCTGCGCCCACGAGCGCCACACCTGGGAGTTCGTTCCAGGTCACCGTGGAGGTATGCAACCGCGGGGGGAGCGGGGGCGGAACGGACCTCAACCTGTACTTCTCGGATGACGCCGAGATCTCCCTTGATGACCTCTGGGCGGTCAGCGCGTACGTGGGCTACCTGTCGCCCGGGCAGTGCCAGAGCCAGCCAGTGGGGCTCACGGCCTCCGTGCCGACGTACGGGCCCTGGTACGTGGGGGCCTACGCCGATCCATACGGCAGCCAGGTCGAGAGTGATGAGACCAACAACGCCCTGGCCAGCGAGCTCATGGGCATTGGGCATGGAGCAGACTTCGTCATCACCTCCGTCACCGGCCCCTCCAGCGCGACCCACGGCCAGTCCATCACCACCCAGGTCACCATCTGCAACCGCGGC
>JAFGNZ010000381.1 GCA_016926755.1 Myxococcaceae bacterium
CGTGATCAGCTTGCTGCTTCAACCCGCCTGCGACTATCGGGGACTGCGGCATGCCCGTGGTCCATATATTCAGCAGGAGGTCCTGAATTCGCGGCGAGGGTGCCGACGCTGCCCGGCTCGGCGCAGGTAGCCATGCAGGCCGAGGGGCAGGCCGCGATCCGACTGCCAGCGCTGGGTGCGGTGGAGGAGATCGCGCTGACGGCCGAGGGCGTCAGCGTCACGATGCCCGCAAACGCGGTGGCGATGGCGGCGCGGGGCAGTGGCGGCAAGGCCCCCTGCATCGAGACGCACCACATCGCCACCATCTGCAACGACAAGTCCACCGCACGCGGGGGCGCGTGGACGCCGAGGTTCCGGGAGATCTTCGCCAAGGCCGGGATGACGCTGGATGACCCGGCGAACAAGATGCCTCTGCCGGGACATTACGGGCCACACCCCGAGCGGTATCACCAGATCGTTCACAAGGAACTGGATGCCGCAACGGCGACCTGTCGCAGCGTCATCGATTGCCGTGCGAGGTTGACGCGAGCCCTCAAGGCTCTGGCGAGGGACATCGCAACACCGGGGACAGAACTGAACCAACTCGTCACCCGGCCACAACCACGCTAGATGGAGCCCATGCCCAAGCGTTTCTTTGAGCTCGCCGATGATGTGAATGTCCCGCACCGCTGGCACTTGGCGATGCCGAGGGACCGTCAGGGCCGCAAGGTGGATGACGCGCTGTTCAGGATTGGGGCGCCCGTCCCCATGCAGGAGCGCTTGAGGATCCCTATCGAGATTGCAGGTAAGCCACTGGATTTCACGGAAGCGGGCATAGGAATCCCGGTGGTCCATGTAAGGGTCGCGTCGATGTTCGCGGAACTGGCCCCTGACGACGTGCAACTCCTCCCCGTGGACGTTGAGGGCCAACCAGATCAGTACCTCATCCTCGTGGCGACACGCCTCATCCGCTGTATCGACGAGAATGCGTCGCGGATCCGGCTCTGGACTCACGAAGACGGGCTCCCAGACATGGTCGGTCAGTATGCCTCCGTGCGCGATCTGCGCATCGACAAGGCCAAGGTGGGAAACGCTCGGGTGTTCCGTCTTGAGGGGTGGATCGTCTCGCTGATCATCTCTGGAGAGATCAAGGACGCCTTAGAAAGCATGGGCGCCACAGGCACGAGGTTCGAGGAGGTCTAATCAGCTCTGTCTCCTCGGGCCGGAGCTGCCGGAGCGCGCGAGCGCGTGATCGTCACCCGGGCAGGCGGGCCCGAGGTCCTGCAACTCAGCGAAGATCGAGGCACCGCTGCTGGCGTCTCCAAGCTGCAACCCGGCCAGGGGGGTGCGCGGCACCTACCTGGGGGGAGCGGGCGGCTTCGCGCTCCCAGGGAACGTGCCTGGGAGGCGCGGCCCGGCGCCTGGGGCCTCCTCCTCGGGGGCTGGCATGGCTTCGGCCGGCCGGGGCGGCCCCACCTCCACCGGCAGATCCAGCATCTTCCACGCGGTCATCCCGCCGAGCAGGTTGGACACCTCCCGGAAGCCGTGGCGCAGCAGGAGGCTGGTGGCCAGCCCGGCCCGCTGGCCCACGCTGCACGTCACCGCCACCGGCTCCTCCCTGCGCAGCCCCAGCTCGGGCAGGCGCTGCTCCAGCTCGCCCACGTACGCGTGGCGCGCCCCCGCGAGGTGCCCTTCCTCGAACTCGGAGATCTCCCTCACGTCGAGCCGCTGGTAGAGCGGTGAGCGCTCGTGGAGCTCCAGGGGCGTGAGGGTGCCGCTGCGCTCGATGGGCAGCCCCGTCCTGCGCCACGCGCTGAAGCCACCCGCCAGGATTCCCTCCACCCGATCGATGCCGACGCGCGCCAGCGAGAGCACTGGCTCCCTCCAGTCCGAGTCCTCCGGGAGCACCAGGAGCACGGGCATGTCGTCGCGGATGGACCCACCCCCGAACACGGAGAGGCCCTCCTTCCAGATGCTCAGCGCGCCGGGGATGTGGCCGCCAGCGAAGGCCTCGGGCTCTCGCGTGTCGATGATGAGGGCATGCTCGGCGGCCGCCTGGAACTCCCGCGGGGACAGCGGGGGAATGGCGCGCGGATCTCGGGCGAGCGGGACACCCCCGTGCAGGTTCACCTCCTCCATCCGGGAGAAGTAGGGCGGCCGCGGCAGGCGCTCGCGCAGCTTGTGGCGCATGAATTCCTCGCGGCCGAGCACGAAGACGGGGTTTGTGCGGCGCTCGATGCCGAGCGTCGTCAGCTCCCGGTCGGCGATGCCGCTGCCGCACACCGAGCCGGCCCCGTGCGCTGGGAAGACGAGGGTCGGGTCCCCGAGCGGGAGCACCTTCTGGTGAAGCGCTTCATGGAGCAGGCCTGCGTTCTCATCGGTGCGCTCGGGATCGGGCAGATCCGTGCGTCCGGTCTCCCCCGCGAAGAGCGCGTCCCCGGTGAAGACACCCCAGGCATCATGGGGGTGGCTGTCGAGGAAGATGGCCCAGCTCGTGCTCTCCGGCGTATGGCCCGGGGTGTGGAGGGCCAACAGCATCAGGCTGCCGAGGTGGAGCCGCTGGCGCTCGCCCATCTGCACATCCGCGTAGCCCGTGATGGGGTGCTTGCCCGCAACGATCTGGGCGCCCGTGCGGCGGGCGAGCTCGGCCGTGCCCAGGATGAAGTCCTCCTGCCGGTGCGTCTGGAGGACGTAGCGAAGGCGCAGCCCCTGGGACTGCAGCACCTCGAGGTAGCTGTCGATGTCGCGCCGCGGATCCACGACGAGCGCCTCGCCCTCGCTGCCCAGGATGTAGGCGACATGGGCGAGCCCGGGCGTCTTGATGGCCTGGAAGAACATGGTGCTCACTCCTCTCGAAGAGAAGGTGGGCGCTGGAGGCGCGCGAGGGGAGGAGGTGTCAGCCCGCGAGCGCTCCCCTGCCCGAGCGCTTGGAGCTCAAGCCGCCCGGGGCTTGTGCACCATGAGAAAGTCCTCATAGGGCTCTCAAGCGACGGCGGCGCGATGTCCCTAGGGTGCGCGCCATGGTTGCCGCACTCGTCGCATCCCTGCTCGCCGCGACTCCGCCCGAGGCGCTCTCCTTCGAGGAGGCCCTCGCGCGCGCCGCGCTGACGTCTGGCCCCGTAGGGGCCTCGCGCGCCGTGGAGGCCCTGCGCGCCGAAGAGGCCCGCCTCTCCCCGCTCACCACCAACCCCCAGCTCACGATCGAGCCCGGGCTGCGCAAGGGCCCCCCGGGCACGGGCGCGGATCTGCGGCTCGGCATCGGCCAGAGCTTCAGCCTCTCCGGACATGCCGGAGCCCGCGCCGCCTCCCTCCGCGCGGAGGAGGCCACGCTCTCCGCCGAGGCGCGTGCCCTCCTGCTCTCGCGCAAGCTGGCCATCGCCGAGGCCTGGCTGCTGCTCTGGGCCGCCGAGCAAGGCGCGGAGCAGGCGGCCCACGAGGTGACGTTGGCCGAGGCTTTTCGCGCCGCCGTGGAGGCCGCCGCCAGGCTGGGCGCGGCGACCCGCCTGGAGAGCGCCGAGGCCACCTCCTACGTGGCCGAGGCGAAGCTGGCGGCGCTCGACGCGGATGGACGGGTGGCCGAGCGCTGGCTGGCGCTGGCGAAGCTGATCGGCCACGAGCCGAGCCGTCCCCTGCATGCCCGTGGCGCGCTCCCCCGGGTGGAGCTGCCCCCCTCCGAGGCGCTGCCGCCCCTGCTCTCCCGCGCCGGAGCGCTGCCAGAGGCCCTCTCGCGGGCGCTGGGCGCGGAGGCGGAGAGGGCCCGCGCCGAAGAGGCCCGGGCCGCCAAGGGGCTCCAGCTCCACCTGGGCTTCTCGGCCCTGCGCGAGTACGACGGCGCCCGGGGAGGCGTGGCCACGCTCACCCTCACACCGCCCCTCTTCGACCGGGGAGCGCGCGAGCGCGGCCCGCTGCTCGCCAACGCGGCCCGGCTCGAGGGCGAGGCACGTGAGGCCACCTCTCAGGCCTCCACCGAGCTGGCTCAGACATTCCACGAGGTGGATCACTCCCGCGAGGTGCGCGAGACGCTGGAGCAGCACCTCGTGCCCTCCACCGAGGAGGCCGCCCGCCTGCGGGAGGTGCTCTTCAAGGCCGGGGACTCCACCGTGCCCGAGGTGGTGCTGGCGCGCCGGGCGCTGTCCGCCGCGCGCATCCGGCTGTGCCACGCCCGCGCGGAGGAGGCCTGGGCCCGCGTGAAGGCGCGCCTCCTCATCGACGCCCTCCCTGGAGGCTCCACGCCATGAGACGCTCCCTGTTACCCTCCTCCCTCTTGCTGGCGCTGGCGCTCGGCTGCTCCCAGCCCGCTCCCGAGCCCGCCGCGCCAACGCTCGCGCCCACCAGCGCCCGCACCGCATGGATCCAGCCCCGCTCCGCTCGCGGGGTGGCGCTCACCGAGGCCCCGGCCCGAGTCCTCGCCGAGCCCGAGAGCGCCGCGGCCGCCGGGTTCCCCTTCCGGGCGACCATCACCCGCATCGCCGTCCGCCCGGGCCAGCGCGTCCAGCAAGGAGAGGTGCTCCTGGAGGCGCTCATGCCCGAGCTCGTGCAGGCCGCGGGCTCCTACCAGGCCGCCACCCTGCGCCGGGAGGCCTATGCGCGCCGGACGGCCCAGCTCCAGGCGCTCCAGCAGCAGGGCATGGCCCGCGTCTTCGAGCTCGCCGAGGCGGAGGCCCAGCTCGCGGAGGCCCGCGCGGAGCAGCAGAGCGCGCTGGCGCAGCTCCGAGTCGCGGGGCTGGACGCCTCCATGGCCGCAAACGTGGCGCAGCGAGGGACGGTGGCGCTGCGCAGCCCCGTGGAGGGCGTCGTCACCGAGGTGGAGGTGGTGCTCGGCGAGACGCGGGAGAGCACCGCCGGCCCCCTGGTGCGCGTGGTGGGTGAGGGCCCTGCCCGCATCGAGGCACGGCTCGCCCAGGCCTTCCCGGAGGGAGCCACCTTCGAGTTCTCCGCGCCGGGCGTGGAGGGGCTCCCCGTGCGCCTGCTGAGCCGTGCTCCCGCGGTGGATCCGCGGGACGGCACCACCGCCGCGTGGTTCGAGCCGGAGCCGCCCCGCGTGCTCCCCACGGGCTTGCAGGGCACGGTGCGGGTGCGCGCCGAGGCGCTGGCGGACATGACCGTCGTCCCAGCGCGAGCGCTGGTGCTGGAAGGCGGGCAGGCCTCGGTGCTGGTCCGCACCCCCGAGGGGTACCGCCGCCAGCCGGTGCAGGTGGTGGCGAGCTCCGGGGCGGACGCGCTGGTGCGCGGGCCCTTGAAGGAGACGGATCGGGTGGCCGCGGACGCCGCCCGGCTCATGGAGACAGGGGAAGCCCCATGATTGCCCGCCTGGTGCAGGGCTCGGTGAAGCACCGCGGCTGGGTGCTGGGGCTCACGGCTGTCTTCGCGGTGGGCGCGGCGATCCTCTCGTCGCGGATGGAGCTGGATGCGCTGCCCGACATCACCAGCAACCAGGTGCTGATCCTCACGCGCGCGCCGGGGATGACGCCCGAGGAGGTGGAGCGGCTGGTGAGCCGGCCCGTGGAGACGGCGCTCGGGGGAGTGCCCGGGCTGGTGGAGCACCGCAGCCTCTCACGCTACGGCATCTCCTCGGTGACGGCCGTCTTCGAGGATGAGGTGGAGCCCTACCGCGCGCGCCAGAGCGTCCAGGAGCGGCTCAACGCGCTGGCGAGCGCCCTGCCCCCCGCGGTGGAGGCGCCGGAGCTGGGGCCGCTCACCGGCGGCCTGGGAGAGATCTTCCACTTCACCCTCAGCTCCTCTCAGCGCACCACCGCGGAGCTGATGGAGCTGGCGGAGCTGCGCGTGGCGCCGCTGCTCCGGGGAGTGCCCGGCGTGGTGGAGGTGAACAGCTGGGGCGGGCAGCGGCGGACGCTGGAGGTGCGGGCGGACCCCGTCAAGCTGGCGCAGCGGGGGTTGACGCTGGCGGAGCTGCAACAGGCGCTGGAGGGAGCCTCCGGCAGCGTGCCCGGGGCGAGCCTGCCCGTGGGAGACAAGCAGGTGCTGGTGCGCGCGGTGGCGCGGCCGCCAGGGCCCAGTGAGCTGGGGGGCACGGTGGTGCGAGGCGCCTCGGATCAGCCCGTGCGGCTGGCGGACATGGCCTCGGTGATGCCTGGGGCCCTGCCTCGCATCGGCACCGCCACCGCCAATGGCCGCGGCGAGACGGTGTACGTCATGGTGCAGATGCTCAGGGGCGCCAACGCGCTGGACGTGATGGGAGGCCTGCACGCGCGCATGGAGCAGGTGCGCCAGGTGCTCCCGGAGGACGTGCGCGTGGACGAGGTGTATGACCGGAGCGTGCTGGTGCGCGGCACGCTGCGCACCGTGGCGAAGAACCTGGCGGAGGGTGGGCTGCTCGTGGTGGTGGTGCTCTTCGCGCTGCTGGGCAGCTTCCGGGCCGGGCTGCTGGTGGCCTCGGCCATCCCCCTGTCCATGCTGGGCGCGTCGGTGGGCATGGTGCTGCTGGGCATCCCCGGCAACCTCATGAGCCTGGGCGCCATCGACTTCGGCCTGCTGGTGGATGGCTCGGTGGTGATGGTGGAGGCGATCTTCCATCACCTCGCGCATGAGCGAGGGCTGGGACGCGAGGAGCTGCGGCAGCGGGTGGCGCACGTCTCCGCCTCCGTGGCCCGGCCCGTCTTCTTCTCCGTGCTCATCATCCTGCTCGTCTACGTGCCCGTGCTGGCCCTCACCGGAGTGGATGGGAAGATGTTCCGCCCCATGGCGCTGACGGTGATGCTGGCCCTGGCCACCTCCCTGGTGCTGGCGCTCACCTTCATCCCCGCCGCCGCCAGCGTGGTGCTGCGCCCACGGGACGTCCCCGAGCACCCGCCCCTGCTCGTCCGCCTCTTCGATCGGGTGTACCGGCCCGCCCTCCACTTCGCCACCGGGCACCAACGCCTGGTGGGCGCAGGGGCGGTGCTCCTGCTGGCGCTGGGCGTGGGGCTCTTCCTCCACGCCGGCAGCGAGTTCGCCCCCCAGCTGGATGAGGGGGACATGGTGGTGCAGACGACTCGCGCGGCGGACATCAGCCTGGAGGCCGCCACGCGGGAGGCCGGGCGGCTGGAGGCGGTGCTGCTGGAGCACATCCCCGAGGTGAAGCAGGTGGTGTCCCGCGTGGGCAGCCCCGCGGTCGCCACCGACATCATGGGCCTGGAGCAGGCGGACGTCTTCGTCCACCTCAGCCCGCGGGAGCAGTGGCGCGAGGGCCTCACCCGCGAGGCGCTCATCGCCGAGATGAACCAGGTGCTCGAGGAGCATGCGCCGGGAGGAGAGCCCGCCTTCACCCAGCCCATCCAGATGCGCTTCAACGAGCTGCTCGGAGGCTCGGTCACGGACGTGGCGGTGAGCGTCTATGGCGAGGATCTGACGGAGCTGCGACGGCTGGCCGAGCAGGTGGCCGAGCAGGTGCGGCAGGAGCCGGGCGCGGAGGATGTGCGGGTGCTCGCGCCTCCGGAGGTGTCGCTGCTGGAGGTGAGCCCGCGGCCAATGGAGGCCTCGCGCGTGGGCTTCTCCGTGCGGGAGGTGCTGGAGGCGGTGCAGGCGGTGCGCACGGGGCTGGAGGTGGGCGCCACCTACGACGGGGCGGTGCGCATCCCCATCCTGTTGCACCTGGCCGGCGCGGAGGGCGCCTTCTCGCTGGCGGAGCTGCCGCTGCCCACCGCCGCGGGCAGCACCCTCCCCCTCTCCCGAGTGGCGGACGTGCGCCTCGTCTCGGCCCCCAGCCTGGTGAGCCGGCAGGACGGCCAGCGGCGGCTCGTGGTGGGCTTCAATGTGCGCGGGGCGGACCTGGGGACCGTGGTGGAGCACGCGCGAGCGAGGGTGGCCTCGGCGCTCTCCCTGCCGGACGGCTACCGGCTCGTGTGGGGCGGACAATATGAAACCTTGACGGCCGCCACCCAGCGGCTTTCTCTGGTCATCCCCGCGGTGCTTGTGCTCATCGTGACTGTGCTCGTCCTCGCCTTCCAGCGCCTCCGCCCCGCGCTCGTCATCTTCACCAACGTCCCCTTCGCCTGCGTGGGGGGCGTGGTGGCGCTGACGCTGCGCGGGCTACCGGTGTCCATCTCCGCGGCCATCGGCTTCATTGCCCTCTCGGGCATCGCGGTGCTCAACGGCGTGGTGCTGGTCTCCCGGCTGCTGCACCACGAGGCGCAGGGCCTGCCGCTGGAGCAGGCCGTGCGGCTGGCGGCCCAGGAGCGCTCGCGGCCGGTGCTGATGACCGCGCTGGTGGCCGCGCTGGGCTTCGTGCCGATGATGCTGGCCACGGGGGTGGGCGCGGAGGTGCAGCGCCCGCTGGCCACCGTGGTGGTGGGGGGGCTGGTGACGTCCACGCTGCTCACCCTCCTCATCCTCCCCTCGCTCTACCCCTGGCTGGCGCGCCGCCGCGTCCGGGAGCGCGCCGCATGAAGCTGCTGCTCGTGGAGGATGAGGAGAAGATGGCCCGGCTGCTCCAGCGCGGGCTCACCGAGGCGGGCCACCAGGTGGACGTGTGCCAGCGGGGCGAGGACGCGCTCGAGCAGGCGCTGCAGATCCCGTATGACGCCGTGCTGCTGGACTGGAACCTGCCGGACCTGGACGGGCTGGCGGTGCTGCGGCGGTGGCGGGAGCGGGGCCTGCGCACAGCCGTGCTGATGCTCACCGCGCGAGGCACCGTGGGGGAGAAGGTCCTGGGCCTGCGCGCGGGCGCCGATGACTACCTGGTGAAGCCGTTCGCCTTCGAGGAGCTGCTGGCCCGGCTGGAGGCCCTGCACCGCCGAGGGGACGCGCAGGGCTCGGCCCAGGCGGTGGGCCCGCTCGTCCTGGACACGCGGCGGCGGGTGCTGCGCCTGGCCGAGCGCGAGCAGCCGCTCACCCGCCGCGAGTTCGCCCTCTTCGCCGAGCTGGCCGGCCACGTGGGGGAGGTGCTGCCGCGCTCCACCCTGCTCAGCCATGTCTGGGGAGACGGCTTCGACGGCCCGCCCAACATCGTCGACGTCTACGTGGGCTACCTGCGCTCCAAGCTGAAGAAGCTGGAGGCGGAGGCCGTCTCCATCCAGTCCGTGCGCGGGGTGGGCTTCCGGCTCGTCGTGGAGGGGAACGGGTGAGGATCTCCACTCGAATGTGGCTGCTGGGGGCAGGGGTGCCCGTGCTGGGTGTCCTGATCGCGCTGGCGCTGGCCGGCTGGGTCTTCGAGGCCTGGCTGGCGAAGGCGGTGGATCGCGCCCTGCTCACCCAGGCCGCCGTGGAGGCGGTGAGCCTCTTTGACGGGCCTGGCGGCACCGCGCACCTGCACCTGGAATCCTCGACGCTGGAGCTCAATGTGCGAGGCATCGTCCCCACGGCCGAGCTGTATGGGCCGGATGGGCGCCTGGTGCTGACCTACCCCGACTCCGGCGCCGCCATCGGCCCGCCCCCCGCCCCCGTGCCGCTGAATGAGCCGCGCTTCGAGACGACGCCGGGCCCCGACGGCGGCCGGCTGCGCCAGCTCACCCTCTCCACCCGCTCTCCCGAGGGGGAGCTGTACCTGCTGCGGCTGTCCGCCTCGCTGAGCCAGAAGGACCAGGCCATCCGCGCCTTCTCCACCATCGCCCTCGGGCTCGCGGTGCTGCTGGGCGGGCTGCTCTTCGCGCTCCAGGCGTGGCAGGCGCGGTGGGTGTCCAGGAGGCTCGGCCAGCTGCGGGCGCTCATCGCCCGGCTCCGGGAGGGGGGCATCCTCCACGCCCCGGCCTCGCCCCCTCAGGTGGACGAGATCGCCGAGGTGGAGGACACGCTGAGGGAGGCCTCCAGCCGGCTCCACGAGGCGCGCCAGTCCCAGGAGGAGCTGATCGCCCGCGCCGCCCACGAGCTCCGCACGCCCCTGGCGCTCATGCGGACCCACCTGGATCTGGCGCTGTGGAAGCAGCGGGACGCCGAGGCCCTGCGCGAGGCCCTGGGGGAGACACGCCGCGAGGTGGAGCGCCTGTCCGCGCTCGCGGGCAGCCTGCTGGACCTGGCCTCGTTCGGACGCGGGCGCTGGGAGGTGCGGCAGGGAGATCTCCGAGAGGTGGTGGACGATGCCGCCGCGGCGGCCCGCGCCGAGGCCGAGGGGCGCGGCGTGTGGATCCTCGTCGAAGGCCCCGAGCCCGCTCCCTGCTCCTTCCACGCGCCCTCGGTGCGCCAGGCCATGGACAACCTGCTGGCCAACGCGCTCCGCTACGCGCCCACGGGGACGGAGATCTCCGTACGGCTGGCTCGCGAGGCCCACGCCTGGCGGATCTCCGTGAGAGACAGAGGCCCCGGCATTCCCCTGGAGCACCGGGAGGCCGTGTTCAAGCCCTTCCACCGCGTGGAGCCGGCAGGCCCGGGCACGGGGCTGGGGCTGGCGGTGGTGCACGAGGTGGCCCAGCGCCATGGCGGGCGAGTGTTCGTCACGAACGAAGCCCCCGGCGCGGAGGTGGTGCTGGCGCTGCCCACTGAAGGCCCCAAGTCCGAAATCCCAAGAGTTGCCTGATCGGGGATCTTCCAGCCAAGCTCGCGGTGGCCTATTTCGTCATCGCGAGTCGTCCCACCCTGGAGAAGCCCATGCCCAACAGCTACAGTGTCAGCAAAATTTTACATTTCCGCGGCAGATTGCTGCTTGGCCTGTCTGTCGTCATCGCGCAGCTCGCCGCCCCCTCCGCTCTGGCGAACCCCCTCTCCGAGCAGCCAGCGCTCCCAGGGGAGATGCTGCTGTACTCGCCGAGGAAGCCCGTGGACATGTCGACGCTCGCCTCGCTCGGTCCTCCCGAGGCGTTGGGTGGAGAGGTGCTCACCGGGAATCCCCAGCTCTACGGCCGGATCGACTTCCAGCAGGGCAACATGAAGGCGGGCCTCTTCATGGCCACGAACGGGTTGATCCGCGTCACCTTCCCGTTCACCGAGTACGCCACCATCCTCGTGGGCAGGGTCACGCTCACCGACGAGACGGGAAAGACTCGTACCTTCAAGGCGGGTGACAGCTACTTCATCCGCCAGGGCTCGGTCATCCTCTGGGACGTGAAGGGGGCGTACGTCATCAAGAGCTTCTTCAACATCACGGAGCCCGTGGCGCCGCAGAGCCTTGGCCGGCCCGCTGGCGCAGCTCACTCCAGGCCTGATTGAGCCGGCGCGTCTCCTCGGCCGCCAGCGCCTGGAGCTTCGGCCCCAGCTGCGCCACCTTGTCCGGGTGGTACTGGGTGATGAGAGCGAGGTAGGCCCGCTTCACCTCGGAGAGGGGGGTGCCCGGAGCCACGCCGAGCACCTCCCACGGACTTGTGGGGCGCGCCTCCCGGGCCGCGGGGGGCTCCTCTCCGCCCTCCCGCGCTTGGTTCATGTGGGGCGCTGACGCAGGGGCCTCTTCCTCGGGGAGCGGCGAGGCTCCGAGTTCCTCCCCACACGTCGTGCACAGCAGCAGCTCGCGGACGCCGAGGCTGCCGTCCTTCGCTTCCCGCTGCCCGGTGCGCGGCTCCCGCAGCGTGTAGTCGCCGAAGCATTCGCCACACACCATCCGCCGGCAGTGCTCGCAACGCGCGGCGCTCTCCGCCTGCTCGAGCGGAGCTCCGCACTCGAAGCACTCCTCGGGCAGCGGTGCCTCCTCGCCGCAGGACGCGCAGAAGTCCCAGGTGGAGTCGAGCCTCGCCTCGCACCCCACGCACGCGGGCGCCTCCGCCTCCCCGGAGGGTTGCCAGCGCTGCACCGTCGCACACCAGGGGCAGTACGGCATGAGCCACGCCACCCGGCCCTGGCACTTGCGCGAGCGGCAGTCGAAGGCGAGCGCATAACCCTCGGCGGTGTCACAAGCTTCGTTCTCCTCCTCGAAGGACTCGCCGCAGGCCCAGCAGCAGTTGAACGCGGGGTGCGAGGGCGCTCCGCACGCGTCGCACACGGGGTTGCCGTGCTCGGCCTCCCAGGCCAGCGCGGCGCCACAGGTGGGGCAGCACCGCATCCACCGCACCGCCTCGGCGTGCGCGCAGGCCTCCTGCGCCGCCCGCTTGCGACGGCCCGGCGGCTCGGGGAAGGACGCCGGCGCACCGCGGGCCGTGAACGACTCCCACAGGCAGCTGCCGCAGACCTGCCCCCGGGATGCTCGTGGCACGGGGCCGCCGTCGAGGGCCCGGCGCCGGAAGAGCGCCTCCACGTCCGGCGAGCCCGAGAACAGGCACGCCTGGCACACGGCATCACCACAGAGATCGCAGCTCCCCGCGAGGCGGCGGCCTCCGAGCCCCAGCAGAGCGGGCGTCAGGACCTCCAGGCAGCACGGGCACGAGCGCACGAGGCGCAGGGTAGCACCGCATGAAAGCCTGGCGACTTCCCGACCGGGGCTTTCACCCGCCTTCCACCCGAGCCCTTCACCCGACAGGATGCCGCTGACGGAGGACGCGAGGGATGGAGCACAAGGGACGCACACCGTGGCCGCCGGAGCTGTCCGGGCAGCTTCGCGAGGTGGATCGGCTGCGGCGCAGCGGGCGCTACGAGCAGGCGCTCGCCCGTATCCGGCAGCTCGCCGAGGCCCACCCGACGCAGCTGCGCGTGCTGCTGGAGATGGGGTTGACGCTCGGCATCTGGGGGCGCGCTCCCGCCGAGGCCCTCCCCTGGTTCGATCGCATCCTGGCGATGGCGCCGGGACACCTCACCACGCGGCTCCACCGGGCCCTCACGCTGGCCCGGCTGGGCCGTCACGCGGAGGCGGTGGCCGACTTCAACACGGTGGAATCCGTGGGGCACCGCAGGCTGCTCATCCTCCACGTGAAGCGCGCCGAGTCCCTGCGGGCGCTCGACCGTCACGCCGAGGCAGAGCGAGACTGGACACGGGCCCTCGCCGAGGACCCTGGCAACCCCTGGCTGCTTCAGCAGCGCGCCCAGGCGCGGGCTCAGCTGGGCCAGCTGGCGGAGGCCATCCAGGATCTCACCGACGCGCTCGCCTCGGAGCAGGAGGAGTCGGTGGATCCGGAGCTGCTTCGCGATCGGGGAGCGCTGCGCGCCCGGCTGGGGGACACCGCTGGAGCGCGCGCCGACTTCGAGGCGGGACTCTCCTGCTTTCGCGAGGGGGACCCGCCCGAGCTCCTGGACTCGCTGCGCCAGGGGCTCCAGGACACCTCCTCGCCACGGTAACGCGACGGATGCGCCCGTCGCGCATGGAGCTCCCGTCACCGCTTGGAGGAAGCCGTGCGGGCCTTCATGCTCCGGCCGCGCTTGCGGACCTTGCGCGCCGCGGGCCTGGCAATGGGCTCGCTCTCGAAGAGCTCCCGGACGGACTCCACTGTCACGGCCCTGCGCAGCCAATGCCTGAGCTGTGAGAGCTCCGTACACGCGAGGATCTGCTTGCGTGCCGCGGCGCTCAGCTTGAGGCCACGGGCGTCGAGCACCTCGAACAGGGCTGCCACCTCGCCCTCCTGCCGCCCTTCCTGGCGGCCCTCCTGCCGGCCCTCCTGCCGGCCCTCCTGCCGGCCCTCCTGCCGGCCCTCCTGCCGGCCCTCCTGCCGGCCTTCCTGCCGACCCTCTTCGCGCCCTTGCTGCCGCCCCTGGGCCAGGTACTTTCGCGCGAACTCGCTCTGGTATTCGTAGGTTCCGCTCTGCATCAGTTCCTCCAGGGCGTGCCGGGCCGCCTCGCTCAACGAGGCGAGCGCCAGGTCAACGTAGAGGTTGGCTCTCTCGTCATCAAGCCCCACCACCGCCCCCATCACCGCCTGGGCGATGGCCTGCCCCACGTCCCGCTGCCCATGTGCCAGGGTCGACAACACCGCCAGCTCTGGATCCTGGCGCGCCGCCTGCGTGTCGGTGATGACGGGGATGGCGTTGGGCCCGAGCACCAGGGGCTGGAGCACGAAGCCAGGGTGGCCCAGCTCGATGGGCCGGGCACACCAGCGGGCCACCACCGCGTCCGGCGCCACCACCAGCAGCGCCGCGGGGCACTTCATCCGGGCGCGCAGGTTGGTCAGGTACACCGGCCAGCTGCTGCGCTTGCGCGGCGAGCGCGACAACTGCACCTCCACCACGATGGCGAACACCGGCCGGCCCTTGAGCAGCAGCACCACCAGATCCGCCCGGTACTCGGTGGGCACCACCTCCGTCAGCTCCCCCGACTCCACCCGCGCCTCGCTCCAGGCGGGCAGCTCCATGCCCAGCGCGTCCCGCAGCAGTTCGGGCGCCAGCGTGGGGCGGTTGCGGAACAGGAGCAGCAGCCCCTCGTGCAGCATGGAAGCCATGACGCACCACCCTATGGGGCGCCTCTGACACACCCACTTCCAAGAGGTTCACCACTCGCCCAGGAATGCGAATTGCAGGACCGTGTTATTGAGGGCTTGTACCCATGACTACTGCCACGGTCCTGGTCGTCGATGACGACCGCGCCAATCTCGACTCCGTCTCCCGCATCTTCCAACGCGAGGGGCTCTCCACCCTCGCCGCCTCCAACGGCACCGAGGCGCTCGACCTGCTGCGCAAGCCCGAGGTCAGCGTCATGGTCACCGATCTGATGATGCCCGGCATGGACGGCCAGGAGCTGCTCAAGGCCGCCCGCACCATCCGCCCGGACGTCGAGGTGGTGCTGATGACCGCCTACGGCACCGTGGAGACCGCCGTGGCCGCCATGAAGGACGGCGCCTACGACTTCATCACCAAGCCCCTCAAGCGCCACTCGCTGGTGAAGTCCGTCCAGAAGGCGCTCGAGAAGCAGGCCCTGGTCGCCGAGAACAAGTCCCTCAAGGCGAAGCTGGCCGAGATGGGCGCCTCCGGCGGCAAGGCCATGGTGGGCCAGTCCCCCGCCTTCCGCGCCATGATGGACACCCTGCGCCAGGCCGCCCCCTCCACCGCCACCGTGCTCCTCATGGGCGAGTCCGGCACCGGCAAGGAGCTGGCCGCCCGCGCCCTCCACGAGCACTCCACCCGCGCCAAGGGCCCCTTCATCGCCGTCAACTGCGCCGCCCTCCCCGAGAGCATCCTCGAGGCCGAGCTCTTCGGCGTCGAGCGCGGCGCCTTCACCGGGGCCGTGGCCCGCCGCGAGGGCCGCTTCGAGCGCGCCCACGGCGGCACCCTCTTCCTGGACGAGGTGGGCGAGATGCC
>JAFGNZ010000382.1 GCA_016926755.1 Myxococcaceae bacterium
CCACATCAAGGACGCGGCCGCCGCCGCTCCGCAGCTGGCGACCCAGGCCCTCAAGGGTCTGGCCAACCAGCTCCCCGACAGCCTCGGTGCCGCCAAGTCTCTGCTCACCAATGACGCGTTCCTCAACGAGCTCGTCACCAACCGCGAGCTCCAGGGCTCCATCGGCAAGCTCATCAGCGGTGACGCCAGCGGCCTGCGCGAGCTGCTCAGCAACGACAAGGCCCGCGACGCTACCCTCTCCGCCATCGGCAATGACCCGGGCATCAAGGCTCAGCTCGAGCGGATCGGCCTGACTCCCGAGGACCTCGTCGAGGCCGGCCGCGCCGCGCCGAAGCTCATCGAGGCCTTCGAGCAACTGGCCGCCGGGAACATCAAGGACGGCCTGGCCAAGATCCAGGAGGCCGTCGAGGCCGCGCCGGAGCTGGCCGCCAAGCTCGGCCAGAAGGTGGTGGATGCGCTGCCCGCCGAGGTCAAGGAGCAGTTCGCCAAGCTGGGCATCACCGAGGATGCCCTGCGCACCGCCGGCCCCGCGCTCCCGCACCTCTATGACGCCGTGGAGGCGGCCTCCATCGGCGACTGGAAGGGCGCCCTCGACGCCGTGCGCGAGGCCGCCATCGCCGCGCCAGATCTGTCCACGCAGGCCCTCAAGGGTCTGGCCAGCCAGCTCCCGGAGAGCCTCGCCGCCGCCAAGACCCTGCTCACCAACGACGCGTTCCTCCGGGAGCTCATCACCAACAGGGACCTGCACGACCAGGTCGGCAAGCTCTTCAACGAGTCGACGCGCATGGAGGGCCTCCGCGGCCTGCTGGGCAACGACACGGCCCGTGACGCCGCGCTCAGCGCCATCGGCAGCGACCCGGGCGTCAGGGCCTCGCTGGAGAGGATGGGCCTCACCCCGGCCGACCTCGTCGAGGCGGGCCGCGCCGCGCCCCACCTGTTCGATGCGATGAAGGCCCTGGGCGAGGGCCGCATCGACGCGGGCATCGAGGCCCTGGGCAAGGCCGCCGAGGCCGCGCCCGCCCTGCTGGACAAGATCGGCCAGAAGGTCATCTCCCAGCTGCCCGAGAACGTCCGCAACGCCGTCAACAGCCTCGGCCTGACGGCTTCCGAGCTGACCCAGGCCGCCAGGGCCCTGCCGGATCTCATCCGCGCCGGCCAGGCCCTCGCCGCCAATGATCCGCAGGCGGCGCTCAAGGCCCTCAAGGATGCGGCGGGGAAGATCCCCTCCTCCATCGTCGAGAAGGCCATCACCACCATGGCCTCGAAGCTGCCGGAGACGGGCTTCGCGGGCATGGCGCGGTCGCTGCTCACCAACGCGGACTTCGTCCGGGAGCTGGTCAACAACAAGGACCTGCACGCCTCCTTCGACAAGATGATGCAGGGCGACTTCGTCACCGGGCTCAAGGAGATGCTCTCCAACCCGGCCGTCCGCGACGCCGCCGCCAACGCCCTGGCCTCCAACAAGGAGATCATGGACAAGCTCCGCCCGTTCGGCATCCAGAGCGGCGCGGACATCTCGGCCCTGGGCAGCGCCGTGTTCGACGTGATGGACGCGGCCGGCCACCTGGCGCGCAACCCGCCCAACCCGCAGGAGGCCCTGAAGTCCCTGGCCAAGGCGGTGGGCAGCCTCTCGCCGGACCTGCGCGCGCGGATGGTGGGCGCGTTCGCCGACAAGCTCGGCCTGCCCGGCTGGGCCAAGGACACCCTGGTGGCGGCCGCCGGCCTGATCGGCAACGAGGCCGTCGGCAACTCGCTGGGTGAGGCCTTCGACGCGCTCAAGCGCGGAGACGTCAGCGGCTTCGCCGCGGGCCTGGCGGCCACGGGGCGGGCCATCGCCCAGACGTCGCCGGAGGTGGCCAAGGCGTTCCTCAACAGCCTGTCGAGGATCCCTGGCAGCGTGGGCGAGCTGTTCGCGGATCCGCAGCTCAACGCGGCCATGGTGGACTCGGGCGCGGCGGCCAACATGTTCAACGCGTTCGAGAAGCTGGCGCGCGGGGACATCGGCGGGGCGCTCAACGAGATCGCCTCGGCGGCGGGCAGCCTGCTCGGCCACGGCGAGCACTTCAGCGTGGCGGGCGTGGAGCTGCCCTTCGGCCAGCAGGGCATCGAGAACTTCACCCGGCTGTTCGGGCGCTTCGTCGACGCGCTCCCGGACAAGATCAAGGCGAAGATCGCCGAGGCGGCCGCGAAGTTCGCCGCCAAGGCGGGCCTCCAGTCCATCCCGATCATCGGCAACATCGCCAGCGGCGTCAGCGCGCTGGGGAGCCTCAAGGATCTGGTGGGCGCCATCGGCGAGGAGCCGAAGGATCCGATCAAGATCGCGCTCGCGGCGGGCCAGCTCGGCCTGGACGTGGCGGGCGTGGTGCCGGGCCTCAACTCCATCACCGGCCCGCTGAAGATCGTCCTGGGCACCGCCACCGTCATCAAGGGCGCGGCGGACCTCATCGGCGACTTCCGCGAGTTCCAGCAGGGCCTGCTGGGCATGTAGCCGCCGCGATCAGCGGACCGGGTGGCCTGCGAAGGATCACCCGGTTCGCGGCGCACGCCCGGGGCAGCGACTCGCATTCCAGGTGGGCTACGGCCCTCATCGCCCCCGGTGCACCTACACATTCTTCCCAACAGATATAATTTTCTGCCTAACCCGGTATTCCAATTCTCTCCTCGATCACCGTTAAATGCCGTCCGGTGCCAAGGGGTGCTGCGCGACGGAGTCCCTCTCTGGTGCCTCCGAACAATGAGGAGAAGAGACATGGGTCTGCGCATCAATGAGAGCTGGAAGGTGCTGATCGGTACGGTGGGACTGTCCCTGGTGGGCTGTGGCGGCGCGGGCCTGGAGGCAGAGGACGGCGTGGGGCAGTCGGCGCAGCAGCTGGAGGGCATGGTGACGCTGACGCTCAACGGCCATGCGACGATGAACCTGGAGTGCGGTGTGGACACCTGGTCCGACCCGGGCGCCACGGCCAAGGATGGCGACGGCGGCCCGCTCCCGGTCATCACGTACAACTCGGGCAATGATGAGTACGGCCCTGGCCCGAACCCCGCCGCGCAGGGCACCTACCAGGTCACCTACTTCGCGCATGACGCCGACTGGAACCAGGCGACCGCCGTTCGCACGGTGCAGGTCAACGACACGATCGCGCCGACGCTGACGCTCAACGGCCCCGCCACTGTGACGCTCCAGTGCTACGAGTGGTTCGAGGATCCCTCCGCCACCTCGTCGGATCTCTGCTACGGCGATCTGAGCTCGCAGGTGCTGAAGACGGGCGAGGTGCAGAACTGGATCGCGGGCTCGTACACGCTGACGTACACGGTGCAGGACAGCGCGGGCAACGCCGCGCCCCCGGTGACGCGCACCGTGAACGTCGTCAACTGCCCCGTCTGGTGAGCAGCGGCTGCCGCGAACCGAAGATCCAGGCCGGTGCTCCCAGAGGGGCGCCGGCCTTCTTCATCCCCCCAGCTTGCGGATGAAGGCGGCGGCCAGCTCGGCCTTCTTCGCGTCGGACTCGCCCGCGGGCAGCACGAGGATGCGCTCCTGCGGCAGGTACTTGCGCGCCCGGTCCCGCAGCTGCCCACTGTACTTCGCGACGTAGTCGTCCACGTCCTTCTGCTTCATCCCGGAGGCCAGGCCCTGCTGGCGCTGGGCCTCCAGCCCGGAGAAGTCCAGCACGCTGCCCTCCGCCTGCCCCAGGTACAGCAGCCAGCTGTTGCCGTGCAGGCCGATGCGCGCCTCCTTGCCGGCCACCTTCTCCAGCGCCGCCTTGTAGAAGGGCGCCAGCGCCGCGTTCTCTCCAGGAGGGAGGTTGGAGAGCAGCAGCTTCTGCGCCTCCGGGTTCCTGGAGAGCTCGGTCGTGATGGGATCGTTGTCCACGTACTTCAGGTTCGCGGACTCACAGGCTCGAGCGACCCAGGGGGCGGCTTCTCCCGGCTCGTTGGAGAAGACGATGACGAAGCGCTTCATCTCGGAGGCTCCCTTCGGAGGACTGCGCCATCATAGCCGTCAGCGGGGCTCCCGCGAGCCCCAACCGGCGCCTCGTGCGCTGGTTCCGCTAGTCCGAGCTTCCGAGCCCCAAGCGCCCGCGCCAGGGTTTAAGGTGCGCCCTCCTCTTCACCCACGAGGGGTAAGACACATGGCGCAGAGCACGAAGCTGAAGGAAGCAGACGGCCAGGAGCTGCCGGGCTACCTGAGCGAGCCCTCCACGGGGAGCGCGAAGGGCGCGGTCCTCCTCATCCACGAGTGGTGGGGCCTCAACGAGCACATCCGCGACGTGACGGATCGCCTGGCTCGCGAGGGCTTCACCGTGTTCGCGGTGGACCTCTACCACGGCAAGGTGGCCAGGGATGAGGCCACCGCCCAGCAGTACCTGAGCGCCCTGGACTGGAAGCAGGCCGGCGAGGAGCTGCAGCGCGCGGCCGCGGCGCTGCGCCAGCGGAGCCCGGGCGTGAAGGTGGGCGTGACAGGCTTCTGCATGGGTGGCGCCGTGGCCCTCTTCGCCGCGGCGAGGGATCCGGAGATCGCCGCCTGCGTGCCCTTCTACGGCATCCCGGGCGAGGACAAGGTGGACGTCACGAAGATCCGCGCGCCGATCCTGGGCCACTACGCGAAGACCGACGACTGGTGCTCGCCGGATCGCGTGGACGCGCTGGAGAAGAAGCTCGAGGCCGCCCACGTCCCGGCGGCGCTCCACCGGTACGACGCGCAGCACGCCTTCTTCAACGACACGCGCCCGAAGGTCTACTCGCAGCCCAACGCCGAGCTGGCGTGGAGGCGCACGGTGGACTTCCTCCACGCCAGGCTGGGCTGAGCGCCGGCGCTCCCGGCCGCGGGCCTCAGTTCTGGCCCTCCGGGCTGCTCGGCGGAGGAGCAGGAGGCGTCTCGGGAGCCGTCGGGCTCGAGGGGGCGATCGAGCCGGTGGAGTTCGTCTCCTCCGGCGCCTCGGCGGGCTGCGCGGGGGGCGCCTCGGCGGCGGGCGGCTCGGCGGCAGCAGGCTCCTCCGGGCGGAGGACCTGGAACTGGTAGCTCTTCACCCCCTTGGGCAGCACCACCTCCACCAGCGGGTTCTCGTCGATCAAGGCCTGGGACACGGGCACGGAGAGGCGGCCCTCGGCATCACTCGTGGCGGCCAGGCGCGCCCGGCCCGAGCCGGCGAACACCTTGGCGCCCGAGATGGGCTGCCCTGTGCTCGGGTCCACGATTCGCATCGTCAGGGTGTGCCCCTCCGCGGCCTGAGCAGACGCGCCTTCGGGTTGCACCATGTCCCGGTAGTGCAGGCGCAGCGCGCAGGCGGACAGCAGACCGAGGGCAATGAGGGCCACACTCAACAAGGCACGGCGAGGGCTCATGGGGTTTCCATCCAGCAGGTGAGGTGTCGGTACGGCAGGGCGCGGCAGCATAGCCTCCCTGGCGCTCGGTAGGCGGTCCGTCTCCCGAGCGGGCTCGGCCACGTGCCGCCCGCGGCGCCATGTCGCATCTTCAACAGCACGAGATGAAACCACGCTGGGACGGGCCTTCGTCGCCCCCCCTCGGAGGCACGCATGGCCGAGAATACGCAGACTCCCCCTCCTGAGAAGGACAAGGCTCCGCGCTCCTACGCCACGGAGGATCCGCTCCGTAACGCGGAGTACGCCCCGCTTCCGCCCGACATCACTCTCAGGCCGGAAAGGATCGAGCTCAAGCACAACGTCTTCGTGGTCAGCGTGACGACCATGGTCTTCATCAGCCTCATCCTCGCGTGGCTTCCCCTCTTCAACGCGCTGCTCGCCGGCGCGTTCGGCGGCTACCACGCGGGCCGGATGAAGCGCTCGCTGGCCGCGGCGGCGGTGACCTCGGTGATGGTGCCGGCCATCCTCGGGTTCGCCCACTTCATCAGCGAGACACCCTCGTTGTACTTCTTGTGGGGGCTGACCGTCTGGCAGTGGGTGCTGCTGCACACCGTCGGCATGTTCATCGGCGCGGTGTCCGGAGCGGCGTCCCGGCCCCTCATCACCGAGCGCAACCTGGCACGCCGTGTGTAGGGCCTCACTCGAAGTGGAAGTACGCGTCGAAGTCCGGCGCCCCCTTGCGGCGCTTGCCGCCGAGCCCCACCTGCGGGGGATAGTTGGCCAGCACGCTCGCCGTGTCCGGCTCCTCCTGGGCGCCGAGCGGCACGGGCAGGTACTCGCGCAGGTCCGGCAGCCCGGCGACGGCTCCCAGGAAGCGCGGCAGCGTGCGCGGATCCACCATCTCACCCGCGGTGAGCTCCAGGGCTGGCGCCTCGCCGAGCGCGTCGATCAGCTCCTCGGCCGCCTCGCCCTCCATCCGGTAGGCCTTGAAGATGCGCAGCAGCGAGAGGCCCACCGCGTGCGCGGTGAGCGTCAGGTGCACGGGGTTGGTGCCCAGGTGATCATCCCCGTAGGCCCGCCAGACGAAGCCGCTGGCGCTCTGCACCCACAGGCCGTAGACGTTCTCCTCGTCATGCATCTTCCGGGTGGGCAGCGCGCCGGACAGGCCCACGAGCCCGTCTCGCGGCACGCGCAGGTGGCCGGAGGCGAAGGCGTCGGTGAGGAAGTGGTCGGCGAAGGCGTTACACAACAGGGCCGCGTCCAGGTTCTTGTCGAGCGCCAGCCGCAGCGCGTCCGCGTGGTGCCGCGCGTAGCGGGCCCAGCTGCGCGGCGCGAAGTGGTCCTGGTTCTCGTTGGCGAGCATCGCGTAGTCGAACCAGCCCCGGTGGGTATTGAGGAGGAAGGTGCCCTCGTCCTGGGGCGTGACGCCACGGATGGCCTCGGCCACGGCGGGGGTGAGCTCCGCGGTCAGCTCCTCCGGAGTGCCGTAGTAGTCCCCCGCGAGCGCCACCACCTCGCCATAGGTGAGGGTGAGACCGGGGCGGATCTCCAGCTCGGTGAAGGGACGATAGCGGGTCAGCAGGTCCTCGAGCCGGGCCTGGAAGGGCTCGCGCCACGCCGGATCCGCGCTCGCCACGGAGAGGAGCTCCCGCTCCAGCAGCGCCTCGGGCACGGGGTTGGGGTTCGCCACGCGCAGCAGGGCGTGGGTGTGCGTGGCGAGGGCCTTGGGGAACACCCGCTCCCCCGCGAGCATGCGCGCGAGCTGCTCCGCGCTGGCGCGGTGCTCGGCGGTGCCGAAGAGGTCCGGCCGCACCGTGGCCACGGGCCGCTTCGCCGTCTCCTTGCGCAGGGCCACCAGCCGCTGCCGCTCCTTCTGGCCCGTGTCGGTGAGGGACTTCGCCACGCCCGGAGGCGGAGCGGGAGGCTCGGGCTCCAAGGACATCACGGCCCGGAAGCTCTCGCGCGCCATCATGCCTCGCAGCGCGGACGCCTCCGCCGAGCGCACCTGCGCCGGTGGCGGCATCTCGGACGTGCGGTTGCCGAACGCCAGGGGCGCCCCCGTCGGTGAGGCCATCACAGGCGGCGGAGGCGACTCGCGCTTGCCTCTGGAGGAAGCCGCGGGAGGCGTCCTCTTGGGAGGAGCCTTGCTCGAGGTGCCTCTGCCAGCCCTGGGCTTGCGTGCGCTCATGGGAGTCCTCCTTCAATGCCTTGCAGGCGCACCCCGAGCCGGATGCCGGCCAGCAGGTGCGCGGGACGATCTGGAACGAGGTACGCCACCTGGAGCGTGCTGCCCACGCGAGGAGCGCCTCGGCGCGTCGGCGAGAGGTTCTCCCGCGCATAGGCGCACTGGGCGAGGAAGACGCAGTAGTCCACCGCCGCCTGCAGGGAGAAGTGCTCGGACAGGGGCTCCTGTGCCGACGAGAAGAAGCCCGCTCGCAGCACCCGCCGCGCGTAGCGCCGGGCCAGCGCGCGCGCGTCCGCGTTGGAGAGGGGCTCGGCGGGAGCGCCCACGCGCCGCGCCTCCTGCGCCAGCTGCTCCAACAACCCGGGAGGGCTGTCCTCCGCGTCCGTGCCGGCCAGCAGCACCGCCAGCCGCTCGGGCAGCGCCGGATCATACCCCTCCACGAAGCGGGCCACGGCCTCGGTGACGCCCGCGTAATGGACGCCGAAGCGGTGCCGCACGGGCCCGCCCTCCTCCGCGGTGTGGAGCAGGGGCGTGGGCGTGGTGGGCAGACTCGGATCCACGCTCCACTGGATGGACCAGAGCGTGGGCGGCTCCACGCCCTCCGCCGGCTGCGGCGAGAAGCCGCCGAGGATGAGGTGGAACGGCCGAGGCAGCGCCCCCAGCCGGCTCAGCGCCTGGCCCTCCAGCGCCACGTGCAGCCGCCGGGCGTAGTCGCCCACGGACTCGCCCTCGCGCAGGGGCGCCCGGTCATCGAAGGCGCGCAGCGAGGTGGCCACCGTGCCACCGCCAATGGAGCCCACCCCGTTGAACATGGCGAGCAGCCGGCCCCCGGAGAGCGGCACCAGCTTCTCCACGTTGGCCATGTTGGAGAGGAAGCGCTCCTGTCCCCGCGCATCCACCTCCATCACCGTCGCCAGTCCGTCCGTGGCGAACACGAGCGCGTCAGGCGTCTTGAAGGCGATGTCGATGGTCATGGCGCTGGCCCAGCATACAAGGTGGGGGGAGCCTCACCGGGTGCTGGAAAAGCAACGCGCGCCAGGCACGGTGGGTACCTGGCGCGCGCTCAATGGGACAGCAGACCTCATGGTGGCCTACCCCCCCGCAGGCCAAGGAGTAGTTTCTCGCGAGCCACCGATAAGTTTCCATGCGGGGAACCCCTTAGGTGGGATTTCTCCCTCCGTTTTCGGCGCAGAACCTCCTGGGGCGGCCCCTCGCGCGCTGGAGACATGTTATACTGGAAAACCGTGAATCCATCGGACTCCAGGGACAAGGCCTTCCTTGCGGACCTCCGGGAGCGGCTGGAGGCCTTCGAGCCTGGAGTGAACGTGCTCCCCACGCTGATGGGCGTGCTGCGAGAGGGCCTGCGGGCGGAGCGGATGGTCGCCTATGGCGTGGAGCTCGCGCCGGAGCAGTACGCGGCCAGCTTCTGCCATGGGGCGGGCTTCCCCCAGGCCTCGGGGGAGCTGCTGGACACCTTGAATGGGTTCCTGTGTCAGCAATCCAACCCATGGGGTTACTTCGATCCCGCGCGGCCGGCGCCGGCGCAGCGCAACCGGGCGCTGCACTTCCGCCCCCACGCGGAGACGGAGGCGCAGGTAGCCCCCCTGCATGACACGGGGACGGCGGCCTGGCGGCGGCTGGGGATCGGCCCCTCGGAGCAGGCCCAGGTGCGAGAGCGGGTGCACGAGGGGACGGTGACGCTCTACCGCCGACTGGGGATGGAGCACATGTTCCAGCTCCGCGCGCTGGTGTGCGAGGGCCCCGCGCTGCTGGCCTGGATCGGCGCCTTGCGCACCGAGCCGTTCTCGCAGCATGAGCAGCGGCTGCTCCAGGAGCTGGTGCCTGGCCTGCAGCGCCGGCTGGAGCTGGAGACGCGGCTGCGGGAGGCGGGGCTGCTGGGCTCCGCGCTGGAGGCGGCGCTGGAGGCGCTCGGGCAGCCGGCCTATGTGGTCTCCTCCAAGGGGCGGGTGGTGTACGCCAACAGCGCGGGGCGGGCCCAGGCGGAGCGGGCTCCGAGGCACCTGACAGAGGCGGTCCAGCGCCATGCCCAGGGTGAGCCACCTCCCACGGAGACCCAGCTCACCCCGCTGCGGGTCCGGGGGCTGCCTCCCCACTACCTGGTGGTGAACAGGAGCGCGGAGGCACAGGCCAGCGCGCGGGTCCACGTGCTGGCGGCGCGCTGGGGGCTCACGGGGCGCGAGGCGGAGGTGCTCGAGCACATCATCCAGGGCACCAGCAACAAGGCCATCGCGGCGCGGCTGGGCTGCGCGGAGCGCACAGTGGAGGTGCACGTCACCCACGTGCTGAGCAAGGCCGAGGTGGAGAGCCGCTCTGCGCTCATCGCGAAGTTCTTCCAGGCCTCCTGAGGGGTGCTCCCGGCGAGCCAGGAGCATGCGAGGCGAGGCCCTCGTGTTAAGAATCTACGTGTGAGCTCTCCTCGCATCCAGGCTGCCCTGGACAACGCCGTCGGGTGTGCGACCGGTGCCCCCCGCTCCGCGCCGCCCAGGTCCTCCCCTCCGGTACCGCGACTGCGCGTCGCCATCGGAGATCCCCAGGCGGACATCACCCGCTTCCTCGCCATCCTGGATCGCCACGGCCTCCTGGGAGAGGACGGCTGGCTGCGACCCGACGTGCAGCTCGTCTCGGTGGGCGACCACTTCGACTGGGGTAAGGCGCACGAGCGGGAGGCGGTGGCCCGGAGCGCCCTGCGGCTCGTCGCGTGGCTCGCCGCGCACCCGGCCGATCAGGCCATCCTCCTGACGGGCAACCATGATCTCGGGCGCGTGGGGGAGCTGGCGGACTTCACCGACGCCACCTTCGCCGAGGCCCAGGGGGAGGCAGACCGCATCTATGACGGTGACGACACCGACGAGGTGCGGGAGCGGGCCTTCCTCGACCGCTTCCCGCAGGTGCCGACCGTGGAGCTGGTCGCTCGCGACTTCAGCGCCTTCCGCGAGGAGCAGCGCGCGTGGATCACCCACCTGCTCCGCGAGCGGCGTCTGCGCATGGCGTATGCGGCCGGGCCGGACCTGCTCGTCCTACATGCGGGGGTGACGCGGGAGGATCTGGGCGTGGTGGGCCTGCCCGAGGAGCGCCACTCGGATGCCCGAGCGGTGGCGGACGCGCTCAACCGGGCGCTCGATGCGGCAGTGGAGGCCTGGACGGGAGGCCGGCTCATCATCCCGGGGCTGCACTACCCCGGCAGCGCCGCCTACGGCGAGGGCCGAGGCATCTTCTACCAGCGCCCGAGCCTCCGCCCCGAAGAGGCCGAGCGCACGAAACCCACTCCGCGCCGGCGCTTCGACCCTCGGCGCCTGCCGGCCGGGCTGACACAGGTGGTGGGCCACACGCGGGACAAGCGCAGCCGTGAGCTGCTGTGCCTGCCGGGGGAGGTGCGCGACGGGGTGCTGCGCCACCTCGTGACGGACGGCGAGCGCGTCTCCTACGCGCACGGCGCTCCAGCGAAGGCCGATCCCCGCGAGGCCGTGCTCCTCTTCACGGACGGCGGGATGCGCGAGTCACCCGTCGAAGCCTACGAGCTCTTCGACCTCGACTCGCGCGCCACAGCCCGACCGCGGTAGCCCACCTACTTCGCCTTCAGCTCGGCGAGCTTCTTCTCGAGGGCCTCGACCTGGCGCTTGGAGACCTGCGCCTCGGGCAGCGACCTCGCGTGGGCGAGCGCCTCCTCCAGCGTCTTCACGGCGGCCTCCTTCTCCCCGCGAGCCACCTGGATGGCCGAGCGATCCGAGAGGACTCGCAGCCGCCGGGCCCCCTGCACCTTGGAGAGGGCCCGATCGCTGGCGGCGAGCGCGTCATCCAGCCGCCCCAGCATCCGGTAGAGGTTGGCCAGCCGGGCGGGCGGGTTGTAGTCCCCGGGCAGCTCTCGCTCGCTCTGCTCGATGGCGGGCACGACGCGCATCGGATCGCCCAGCACCATCGAAGCCGACATGCGGTGCGAGTCGAAGACGGTGCGAGCCTCCGGGTTGGGCGCCTTGGCGGCCTCGCCCTCGAGGAACGTGAGCCACTCGTGGGCGAGCGCCTTCGTCCCGGCCTCGTCTCCGGAGACGTCCCTCGCCTCCACCATCGCCTCGTACAGGCCGGAGCGATCATCCGCGGGCATGTCGATGGGCGGAGGTGCCAGGACTTCCCGGCCCGTGGCCTCCAACGCGCCCAGCAGCTCCTTGCTCGCGGGGTTCTCCGGAGGCATCGAGAGGGCGCAGAAGAGGCCCACGGTCGTCGCGTTCGCCAGGGAGGGCGAGCGGGGCACGCGCGGCAGCTCCTCCACGGCCTTGCGCGCACACGCCTCGTGCTGCTTCGCGCCCCACAGGGCGACCAGCAGCGACTCCAGCGTGCGGCCGCGGCGGGACCAGTCGGCGGGAGCCTGCGCGAGCGCCTGAGCAAAGGCCTCGGCCGCCTCGGCCGGCTTGCCCGCGCCATAGAGCGCATCTCCCCGCGCCAGCGCCGCCTCGGCGCCCTGGCCATCACCGCGCCAGGCGCGCTCTCCATCCTCGAAGAGCTTCTCGAGCTGCGCCACGGTGGCGCTGCCGGCGAAGCGCACGAGGGCCTTCTCCTCCTTCGGATCAATGATGAAGAAGGTGGGCCAGTTCTCGACGGGGTACTTCTCCTGGAAGAGGGCGTTCTTCGGAAGGTCGGTGTTGATCTCGAGCCAGACGAACCGTCCGGCGTGCCGCGCGAGCGCCTTGTCCGTGAAGACGTAGGCCCGCATCGAGCGGCAGGTGTGTCACCACGGGGCCCAGGTATCGACGAAGAGGGGAACCCCCTTCGCCCGAGCCTCCGCGAGCGCGCGGGGGTAGTCATCCTCGATGAACGGCAGGGGGGCTCCGTCATGAGCGGCGGCCTGCGCTTCGGGCGCCTGGGTGCGCGAGGCGGTGCAGGCCAGGAGCCCCACGACGAGCAGGCTGGCAAGGGAGGTACGCATGGCGGACACCATAACGCCATCCCCCCGCGGTGTCCCCCACGGACATGCGGGCGCGGAAGGACTGGGCGCGGCTCGCGGCGCGTGGTGTTCTCCGGGCCGCCGAAATGATCGCCCTGCCCGAGCTGCGCACCGCCCTGGAGTCCGCCCTCTCCGCCCTCCCTCCGCCCGAGCGGTTCTCCCGAGGCGAGGACGCGGACAGCGCGCGCCGCCTCGCCGAGCGCCTGCGGAGAGATCTGCTGCCCCGGCTGGGAGGAGACGCGCCGCTGCTGCTGGTGGCCATCGCCGGGCCCAACAACGTGGGCAAGTCCACCCTCTTCAACTCGCTGGTCGGCGCCTCCCTGTCCCCGGCGCGCCCCGAGGGTGGGCTCACGAAGCAGTGCCTCGCCGCCGCGCACCCGGAGACGTGGACGGGCTCGCTGCGAGACTTCCTCACCCGCCGCTATGACGTCGTCCCCGTGCCTCCGGGCACGGACGCCCCCGTGGACCAGCCGGGCCCGGCCGGGCGCCTCTACCTCGCGCTGGAGGAGGCGGTGCCGCGCGGGCTGCTGGTGATGGACACGCCGGACTTCGACAGCGTGTACCGCGACAACCGCGAGCGCACCGAGGCGCTGCTCGTCACCGTGGACGTGCTCGTCTTCGTGGTGAGCCGGCAGACGTACCAGAACGCGGCGCTGGTAGACTTCCTGCGCGCGGCGGTGGGGCGCGGCAAGCCCTACCTCCTCATCTACAACGAGGCCACCCGCGAGGAGGTGGCGCGCGGACACCTGGACAAGCTGGCCGCGGACGTGGGGCACCCGCCGCTGGCACGCTACCTCGCGCCGCACCAGCCCGAGGTGGAGGCCGGGGAGCGCCCGCTGGCCACGCAGCCGCTGGATGGGCGCCCCGCGCTGGCCACGCTCCTGGGCGAGGCCGAGCACTCCCGCGAGCTCAAGGCCCGAGCGCTGGCCGCCTCGCTGGCGGACGCGCGCGCGGAGATGGAGGCGTTGGGCCGCGCGGCGCGAGACAGCTCGCACGAGCCTGAGCGGCTGCGCCAGCGGCTGCGGCACGAGCTGTTCGCGGTGGGCAAGAGCGCGGCGCTCAAGGGGGTGCCCGCGGATGTCCTCGTGGACGCGTTCCGGGACGAGCTGGACGCGCGCAGCCCCTTGCACCGCTACGTGCGCCTGCCCTTCCGCGCGCTCGCCACGGCGTTGACGTTCGTCTCGCGCAAGGTGCGCCAGTCCTTCACCGGCCCGGCGCCGGCCGCCGCGCCGGTGCTCCACGCCACGGATGAGACGCTGCGTGACGGGGTGCGCCGGCTGGTGGACGTGCTGGCCCCGGAGGTGGCGGCGTGGCGCGGCGACGCGCAGACGCGCGCGAAGCTGGCGGAGGCCTTCGGTCCGGGGACGCTGTCCCGGCTGGAGGAGCCGCTGGGCTTCGAGCCGCTCCACGCCCACGCGGCGGATCGCGACAGCCTCTACGACTTCTGCCGGAGCCTGGTGGGCGAGGAGCTGCAGGGCAACCTGCGCGAGGAGGTGCTCCAGCTCCTCACCACGCTGGTCTACTCGGTCCCATCGGGAGCAGCGGCGGTGGTGACGGTGGCCACCGGAGGAGTGGGGCATGACGCCGTCATCTGGGCCGGCACGCTGCTGTCCACCCCCCTGCTGGAGCGCTTCGTGGATCTGCTGGGCGCGGACGTGCGCGCGCGCGTCACGCAGAAGTGGGCGGACGCCCACGGCGCCACCCTGGCCCGAGCGCTGGAGGAGCGCTTCTTCTCGGACGTGCTGAAGCACCTGGATGCCCAGGCCGCCGACTGGGCACGCACCGCCGAGGCCATGGAGAGCAGCGCCCGAAAGCTCTCGAAGTGAGCGCGCCGCCGAGGAGCGCCACCCTCGGAATCATTCTTGTTAGGTAGGAAATGGCGGCAAGACCGGGAAGGTTATGACCTGACCGGTCACTTCCCAATCACTACCCCGGGTGTCCTTGGAGCCCAACTTTCCAAGTCCTATGTATCGCACCGACTTTTAGCGGTGGGCACGGGACGATCATGGACAAGGAGCTGACCGAGGACCTCAAGGAGGTCGTCGGGCCGAACATCCGCAAGGCGCGCCGGCGACTGGGGCTCTCGCAGGCGCGGCTCGCCGAGATGGTCGAGATGTCGACCGAGGTGCTCGGCCGCATGGAGCGCAAGAAGGTGCTCCCTCGGCTGGAGCGGCTCGTCCTCCTGTGCAAGATCCTCGGCGTGACGCCGGACCAGATGCTGGGCTTCTCCACCGGCGCGGGCGCTCCGCGGGCTGCGAGAACATCACCGGCCTACGACGAGATGATGACGGTGCTGCGCCACTTCTTCACGCAGATGGAGTCCAGCCTGGCGGAGGACGAACGCAAGGAGCTGATGCAGACCTTCTCCCATCTCCAGCGGCTCATCACCCTGCTCAAGAAGAAGAGGCCTGCCGCGGGCATGCCGCGCCGCACGCCCAAGACGCGCGGCCAGCGCCAGGAGTGACCTCACCTATCCTGACGGGTAGGGATGTCTCAAGGGACCAGTCAAGTTCTAACCTGGGTGGTCATTTTCGATTCCTACTCCGAGTGTCCTTGCGAATCCGACCCAATGGGTTTTACCTACGCCTCAAACCATTCAAGGTGGGTTGAGGCATGGACGAGGAACGCGAGAAGGACCCGGAGCGCGTGAGGTCCCTCAAGAAGCTCCTTGGCGCGAACATCCGAAAGGCGCGCAGGCGGCTGGGCACGACGCAGGAGCAGATGGCCGAGCTGCTCAGGATGTCGCCCGAGGTGTATGGGCGCCTGGAGCGAGGGCTCATCTTCCCGCGGATGGAGCGCTTCGTGGACATCTGCGAGAAGCTGGGTGAGTCCCCGGATCGCCTGCTCGGGTTCACCGCGCCCGAGGCGCTGGCGGCGAAGCCCGCCACGCGGCAGGACGAGTGGCTCTCGGTGATGCAGCGCCTCACGCCCGTGATGCCGCGGCTGACCTCCCCTCAGAGCATGGCCGTCCGGCGCCACGTGCTGGGGCTCCACCGGCTCCTCACCACCTTCATCCATCCGGCGGAGGGGCGGGCGGCGAGGTCTCGCAAGGGCGATCCAACCTCATGAGTCACATGGATTCTTGCCTACCTGATGTATTCTGTGCCTCCAACCCATGAAGTTGTATCTCTTCTGTCCAACCCACCATGTCGGGTGGCTTCCGAGAGGAGGGGCCCATGGACGGCCTGGACAAGAGGACGCTGGGAAGGAACATCCGCGAGGCACGCCGCCAGCTGGGGCTCACGCAGGAGCAGATGGCCGAGCGGCTCGAGATGAGCCCTGAGGAGTACGGGCGCGTGGAGCGAGGGAACCTGGCGCCGAGGCTCGAGCGCTTCCTGGCCATCTGCCGCATCCTGGGCGAGACGCCGGAGCGCCTGATGTCAGCGCGGGGCGCGCCCGCGCCGGAGCCTCGGAATCCTTCCCAGGCGCCAGAAGAGCGCCTGCGCATCCTGAGGATGACGCTGGCCGTGAACGTGCGCGAGGCCCGCCAGCAGCTGGGCCTCACCCAGGCGGAGATGGCAGAGCGGATCAACATGCCCGTCGCCACGTACGGCCGCATGGAGCGCGGCAACCTGCTCCCGAGCCTGGAGAGCTTCGTGGCCATCTGCCGGGTTCTCGGCGATCTGGCCGGGACCCTGCTCGATCCGCCACGCCCCCGCAAGCGGCACTGAGCACGCGCCGGGCGGGCAACCCGCCAGGTCGACACAGCGCGCTACCCGACACGTCCGGGCATGAAGTGTCCGGCAGTGGACACGAGTGCCCCGGAACTCCCCCACCTGGGTAGTTCCGGGGTCAACCCTCCAGGTCTGGTGGTGGCTGGAGGAGCGCGCGGAGGACTGGTAGATTCCGGAGTACTTTCGCGCCAGAGAGGTCCTATGCCCCTGCGTTCGTTGAGAAGCCCACGTCGGTCTAGCACCGCAGCCATGATGCGTGGCGCATGATGTCCGAGGTATGGCGTCGCCCACGCTGGATGCCGGCGTGCATCCCACTCCGGCACGAGCGCAGCCGCGAGTGCGCGGGGGTCTCTGACCCGCACACTCCGGTCAACCGAGATGACTCTGGGGGACTTCATGAAGGACTTGAGAGCAGGTTTTCTCCGCTGGCTGCTGGTTGTGGGCATCTCCGGCACCCTGGCGGGTGGCGGGCTGGCCTTCGCGCAACGGGGCGAATGCTGGACGTGTCGGGTCTGTGGCTGCAGCTCGGATGGTGGCTACATCCTCTGCTGTGATGTGGAAATGTGCTAACCCCCAGCCATTTACGAGGTCCATGTGTGGCTTCGTCGCCATGAGACAAGGGCGCTGATTCTCGCCATCGCCTGCGTGGTCGTCACGCTCGTAGGCTTCGGGCAACTCCGCTGGCCCGGGGGGAAGGAGGATCCCATCGTGGCTCCGCCGCGCGTCTGGCCCGACGCTCCCGCCCGGCCTCCGGCGGAGCCCGTGGCGGACAGCCCCCAGCCTGCCCCTTCCGTCACGAGCCCCCCCCGTGCCGCGGAGACGGGGGCCTCTGCCGGAGAGGGGGAGGTACGGGGAGCGGCCCACATGGCCGGCTCCCCCCCTCGCGAGCGGGAGCCGGTGAGCGGGCTGAGCCTCCCGCTGACGCACCAGGAGCTCTCCTCGGATGGGCTGCCGTCCGCCGCACTGCGCTGCACCTTCGATGGGAGCGTCTTCCGATGTGGCACCTGCCAGACGGACAGCGACTGCCCCACGGGCAAGGCGTGTGTCGCCAACCGGGCGACGCGCCGCTTCGAGTGCATGGATGAGGAGTGCGAGACGGACATCCACTGCTTTCCGGGCACCACCTGCCGCCCGGTCACCCTGGGAGCCACCGGCCCCATCGTCCGTCGCTGTGCTCCCACGGGCTCGCGCCGCGAAGGCGAGGCCTGTGACGCGCTCTTCATCTCCGAGCAGGGGGCCTGCGATGAGGGGTTGGTGTGCCACCGAGGGGTCTGCAGCCCCCCGTGTCAGCTGGGCGATCCCACGAGTTGCCCGGAGGGCACCACCTGCGAGCACGGGCTCAATGGCGCAGCCTGCGCGAAGGACTGCCGCGCGCGAGGCTGTCCCGATGGGCAGCAGTGCAAGCTGCTCGACGACTCGGAGTCCCAGTGCCTGGCGAGCGTGAGCGGGGAGTGTCCGGAGAGGCCGTGCGCCGAGGGAGAGCGCTGCAACATGCGCGTGGCCCGGGGACGCGGCGTCTTCTGGTGCGCGAAGAGCTGCGATCCGCTCAGCGCGGACAGCTGCCCCCAGGGTCAGGTGTGCGGCGTGGGTGGGGGCACCCTCAGCACCTGCTTCCTCAAGTGTGATCCGACGGCGCTGGACGCGTGCGGCGAGGGCGCGGCGTGCGTCACCGTGTCGGAGGACATGACGCTGTGGGGGTGTCGGCCCGAGCTCCCTGAGTAGCGGTGGACGTGTCAGGTAGGTTCCGCGACGGCCTACCTGGCACGTCCTGTCGCACCCACGCATGAGGTTGTATCCGTCCTCCCAACCCACCACGGTGGGTCACAGGTTCTCAGGGAGAAGACATGGACGACCTCAGGAAGAGGCTGGGTGCGAACATCCGGAAGGCGCGCAACCGCCGTGGTCTGACGCAGGCCGAGGTGGCCGAGCGCATCGACATGCCGGTGGAGGTGTATGGGCGGATGGAGCGGGGGAGCATGCTCCCCCGGTTGGAGCGGCTCCTGGTCATCTGCGACGCGCTGGGTGAGACGCCAGATGGGCTGCTCGGCTTCCCGCGCCCCCGGCTCCGCTCTACCCGAGGGGATGCCTGATCACCTTCCCCCACAAGCCACCACACCTCTTCATCCCCCAGAAGATTGATCGACGCTGGGGGATGGAGGATGATGTAACCCCTTGTTCTCGTTAACTTTCGGACGCGCCTCGGCGCTGACCATGGTGTTGGTGTGCCTCGCGGGCTCCGCGTGGGCGGACTTCTTCCCGCCGTCGAAGCTCGACGACGTTGTCGTCACAGGGGACCCTGTGGCGCCTTCACCCAGCATTGATGGCACGGGTCTCTGTTCCGCAGAAGGAATCTCGACGGATCCGAACAAGGATTTTCCACAGGAATCTTCGGCATTCATCGCCAGCGTCAATCAGCTCCTCGACAGCAGTACAAATCGAGAGACCTATGTACTCCGTACCCCCTTCGATCTATCGAACAACCTCGACGATGGGCGTACATTGAGCTACGGCGACTTCGTCAACGTCGTGCCCGGCTGCCCCATGGGTGGATGCAACTTTCGTATCATCCCTGCAGGTAACTCCTCCACGTACTTTGGTTCACGCCTCCGTGGATACCTGAATGTTACTCCGGAGATGATCGACCGGGTTCTGCACTTCGGCATCTATGCCGATCAGGCTGTGACCCTCACCATCTACGACCGCAACTCTGTCGAGTATCCAGTCATCAAGCGACCGACCTCGATCGCTGCCGTAACGTGGCGCAGTACCAACTCCGTTACCTTCAAGAAGTCCGGTCTCTATCCCATCGAGATCCTCTACGCGCAGATCATCGAGCACGCGGCTCTTGAGCTATCCATCTTCGATGACACCGTCACCAACTTCGAAGACTTCGAACGAGCAGCAAATGATCCCCCAGTCGTCAACCTGAATGGCGCCAAGTTTACGCTCGTCCCGCCTGAAAAGTTCTTCCAGACTGAAACTGGTCGCCCATCTTTCTCCGATGAGAACCAATGCGCTCAATGCGAGCGCCGATTCGCGAATGCACCAGGTAATGGAGGTTGCGGCCTTGGCTTCTACTGCAACGGCGCCGCGCTCTGTGCTCCCTGTGACACTTCCCGCGTCTGCGGCCCGAGCTGCTCGCCCTGCGGCCAGAGCACCCCCAACTGCGTCAACGTCAACGGCACCTTCACCTGCGTCGAGTGCACCGACGACACCCAGTGTGGCGGCCGCCGCTGCGACCTGACCACCAACACCTGCACCGGCTGCCTCGAGGACAGGGCCTGCCCCAACGGTCAGGTCTGCGACAAGACCAACTACACCTGCGTGGAGTGCAACCGCGACGAGGACTGCCCTCCCGACGAGGTCTGCGCCCCCGAGATCAAGCAGTGTCGCGAATGCAACGAGGACGCCGAATGCGAGCGCGGCAAGAGCTGCCAGGAGCACCAGTGCATCACCTGCACCACCAATGACAGCTGCGCCGGCAACTCCTGCAACTGCTGCCCCGCCGGCACCCAGTGCTCCGCCCCTACCCCGGGCGCCTCGCCCTCCTGTGTCGAGTGCACCACCGACAGCCAGTGCGCCGACGGCAAGAAGTGTGACGCCCTCAACGGCCGCTGCGTCGACGCCATCGCCGAGTGCAACACCTCCGACCGCTGCGGCTCCCAGTGCGTGAAGTGCCCCGGCGATCGCCCCTTCTGCCTCGATGGCCAGGTCTGCGTCGCCTGCCGCAATGATCTCGAGTGCGCCAGCGGCCAGTTCTGCCAGAGCGGCGAGTGCACCGCCTGCACCACTGACCGCCACTGCGGCCCTCGCTGCGGCGCCTGCGAGAGGAGCGCCCCCTTCTGTGTCACCGATGGCACCACCGCCGGCAGTGTCTGCGTCGCCTGCCGCAATGACTCCGACTGTCCCGGCAGCACCTGCGATCCCGCCACCTTCACCTGCGTGGACCCCATCCGCTGCGGAGGGAGCTGCACCGCGCAGGGCAAGGTCTGCAACGGCACCGACTGCGTCGAGTGCTTCGCCGACGCGCACTGCCCCTGTGGCGGCACCTGCGACGTGAGCACCGGCACCTGCACCACCTCCTGCAACGACAGCGGCGACTGCCTCGGCGTCGAGTACTGCTCCACCACCACCCAGGAGTGCGAACGGGGCCGCCGCAAACCCGGCACCTCGCCTCAAGGCGGCTCGTTCTGTTGCGAGACGACCACCACCGCCGACATCACCTCCACCGGCACTGGCGCCTTCCTGGCCATGCTGCTCGTCGGCTTCCTCCTCCTGTACTCCCGCCGGGCCCTATGAAGCGCTCGCTCCTGATGGCCCTCGCCCTGGCGCTGGGCCTCGCCACCCCCCCCGCTACCGCGCAGGACGCTCGCTTCGACGTCCAGCTCTTCCGGCCGTCCGGAGCGCCTCAGGACGTCGTCATGGTGGGCCAGTCCCGGCCCCTCTCGCACCTGTCCGCCTCCGGCGGCTTCTTCGTCAACTTCTCGCTGGATCCGCTCGTCCTGGTGAGCAAGGAGGGCGGCGACAAGGTGCTCAGCCTGGTGGGCAACCGCCTCCAGCTGGACGCCATGGCCACCGTGGGCCTCTTCAACTGGGCCGAGCTCAGCGTGGACATGCCGCTGGTGCTCGCCCAGGGCGGAGACAACCTGGAGGCCATCGGCAGCGAGGGCCCCATCCAGGGCTACGTGCTGGGAGATCTGCGCCTCAACGGCAAGATCGCCATCCCAGGCCTGCGCCGCGGCGCGGGGGACTCAGGCCTGGGCGCCGCGCTCACCCTGGGCCTCAGCCTCCCCACCGGAGACCAGGAGGCGTTCGCCAGCGATGGCGAGTTCACCTATACCCCCGGGCTGCTGGTGGACTACCGCTTCCCGGGCGGTGTGCTGCTCTCCGGCTCCGCCGGGCTGTGGAGCCGCCCGGACCGGCTCTTCAACGGCGTGAAGGTGGGCGACATGGCGCCCTTCGGCCTCGCCACGGAGATCCCCCTCGTCCGCCGCTTCGGCGTCACCGCCGTGGGCATGGTCCATGGCGCGGTGGCACTGGACAAGCTGCCGGACCAGCCACGCGATGTCCCCGCCGAGCTGCTCTTCGGCCTGCGCTGGTACAGCTCCACCGGCCTCACCTTCACCGTCGGCGGAGGGGGTGGGTGCGGGTGCTCGCTCCAGGCTCCCTCGCTGCGCTTCTTCTCCTCCATCGTCTGGGTGCCCGCGAAGACCTCCGAGTGGGAGGCCCTCGAGAACTTCAAGAAGCCGCCCGAGCCGCCTCCCCCGCCCCCGCCACCCGACACGGACGGCGACTCCGTCACCGATGACAAGGACGTCTGCCCGAAGGAGCCAGGCCTGCCCGACCGTGGCGGCTGCCCCATCCGCGACGCCGACGGAGATGGCGTGGAGGATCAGATCGATCGGTGCCCGGAGGTGCCCGCAGGCCCCGGTGGGAAGAATGGCTGCCCGGTCGCCCGCATCCAGGGCAACAAGATCGTCATCCTGGAGAACGTGAACTTCGCCACGGATCAGGACGTCATCCTCTCCGAGTCCTTCCCCATCCTGGAGGAGGTGGCTCAGGTGATGAAGACGCACCCGGAGATCCAGCGCGTCCTCGTCGAAGGGCACACCGACTCGCGGGCCGGTGAGGTGTACAACCTCGACCTGTCCAAGCGCCGCGCTGCCAGCGTCCGCACCTACCTGGAGGAGAGCGGCGTGGAGCCCGAGCGCCTGTGCTCGCAGGGCTTCGGCCAGAGCCGCCCGGTGGCGGAGAACGACACGGAGGAGGGCATGGCCCAGAACCGCCGCGTCGAGTTCACCATCCTCCCGCCGCCCGCCGAGGGTGAGCCGCGCTGCCCGGGCGACCCCGTCGAGAAGCCCTCCAAGAAGCGGAGTGGCAAGCGCCCGGCTCCGAGGGGGATGCTGCAGAAGAAGCCGTGAGGGCAGGCCCGGCTCCCCGGGACTGCTCGCATCACGCGTCGGCGCTCCACTCGAGCAGCGGGCCCCGGTGGGAGCGGGCCCCAGGCCCCAGCGCCACCGGGGGAATGTAGAGCCCCAGTTCCTTGCGCTTCCACCAAGCCCCCGTGCGCCGCCGGGTGGCCAGGTCCGTCATCTGGTAGTCGTACAGCACCGCGCGCACGTAGCGCGGAGGGTGCTCCGGGAACGGGTTCTCCGCGAAGAGCGCGAGCACCTCCGGCGAGCCCTCCAGCAGCCGCACCAGCAGCGACAGGAGCCAGTTGGGGGGCGAGCCCAGGGCAGCGAACCACATCTGCCAGTCCAGGCGGGGCTGGTGCGGCGCCACCTGCCTCGGGGCCTGCTCCGGCCGCGACACCTTGTAGCGGAACACGTACTCGCGCCACTGCTCGCCGTCGTCCGAGCCCTCGATGGAGATCTCCGGGCGGCGCACGGTCATCACGCTGAAGAGGCCGTAGGAGTTCACCGAGCGGAGCGGGCGCGCCCACTGCCTCAGGCGCTCCAACGCCTCGGGGCTCTTCCGGGGGAGCCCGAAGCGGGCCAGCAGCTCACCCGCGCCGAGCACGAGGAGCGGCAGGGCGGCCGCGCCCTCCAGCAGCGTGCGCCAGAGCGGCCGGGGACGGGGCGGCTCGGCGGGGACGAGGGGCAGGACGCGCGAGAGCGCCTCGTCATCCAGCAGCCACAGCCCCAGCACGAGCGACTGCACGTTGAAGAAGCCGTAGTTGCCCGTGGCCATGATGGACGCCTGCAGCAGGCTGAAGAGCGTGAAGGCGAGCTGCCGCGGGCGCCTCGGCGCGAAGGTCAAGAACGGCACCGCCGTCTCCATCGCCAGCGTCGCGGCCGTGGAGAGCTTCTGCGCACGCAGCGGCAGGTGATGGGCGTACCAACCGCCCCGCGTTGGGAGGGGCGCCGTCTCGTAGTAGTGGCAGCACGCGGTCAGCTCGCGCCACGTCGGGTCGCCGGACTGGAGCTTGCTCAGCCCCGAGCCCAGGTACAGGCGGAAGAGGAGCGCGCGGAAGAGCGCCACCTCCAGCGCGGAGGGAGCGTCGCGCCCCGGCCCGGGGCGCAGTCCGGAGGGCGCCGTCAGCGCCCCCAGCAACCCCATCTCCAGCAGCAGCACATCCCACTGGAAGGAGAGGAACTCGAGGCCCGCCGAGACATAGGAGAGGTACAGGCCCCACAGCAGCGCCGCGGCAGGCCTCGGGGCCAGGTTGAACATGAGCGCCAGCGACAGGAGTTGTCCGGCACGGCAGCCGCGCACGAGCGCCTCGTCGGACGCGCCCAGCCAGAACACCGAGGGGATGAGGTGAAAGCGCTCCGGCCCCAGCTCCCGCAAGCGCTCCGAGCCCACCCACTCCTTCACCGGGCTGATCCCGCGTGAGCCGTAGAGGCCGAGCACCTGCCTTCCCAGGGAGGTGAAGGCAATCAAGAAGGTGCCACCCAGCAGCCGCAGGAACAGCCACCGCACCAGGCGGTACTCGGGAGGCCCGACGTCGCCGCGGCCGAACAGGAGCCGATCCACACGCCCCGCCATGGGCCGGTGGCTCGCGATCAGGCGGTACACGCCACGGGCCACGGTGCGCACGCCCGGGAGCAGCCCTACCCGAGCGCCCCAGCGCGTCCCTCGCCGAGGCGAGAAGCGGAGCATGCGAAAGGCGGCCTCGGCGCCCTGGAAGGAGGCCCCAGAGGGCTCGATGAGCTGCATGGCGCGCCGGGCCTCTCCGCGCCTCACGCCGAAGAGCCAGCGCAGCGGTGGCGTGGCTGGAAGGAAGCGAACGTGCCCACCGGTACGGGCCTGCCACCTCGCCACCCACCTTCTACAGAAGCCACAGTCCCCGTCATAGAGCACGAGCGGCCGCATCGTCGGGCTCCAGCGCATCTCTCTTCTCCTGGTTGCTCCAAAGAGAAGATGGGAGCCCGCGGCGCCATCGCCCCTGAGTGCTGCCTGCCCATCCGTGGAGCAGTCGAGCCAGCAGGCCTCTGCTCAGGATTCGGATCGGCGTGCCTAGCTTTCGACACATGAGCGAGCCGAGGGCGAAGGCAAGGAACCTGGAGGAGGTCGTCCCAGGAGTCTACAACTGGCACGTGCGGGACTCCCGCATCGGTGGGCGCAGCGACGCCTATGCGGTGGTGGATCTGGACGGAGCCGTCGTCCTCATCGACCCACTGCCCATCGACGAGAAGCTGCTGCGCCCACTTGGCAGCATCACGGCCATCGTGCTCACCGCTGGCAACCACCAGCGCTCGGCCTGGCGCTTCCGCAAGCTCTTCAACGTCCCCGTCTGGGCTCCCGAGAACGCGTACAGGCTCGAGGAGGAGCCCGACAACTTCTACACCAGCGGAGACTCCCTCCCCGGGGGCCTCAGCGCGTTCCACACGCCTGGCCCCGCCGAGTCCATGTACACGCTCTGGCTGCAGCAACACCCTCGGGGCGTCGTCTTCCTCTCGGACCTGCTCAGCCACGAGGGCCGGGGCCGCCCGGAGTTCATCCCGAGCCAGTACCAGGACGACCCGCAGCGCACCCGCATGAGCGTCCGGCGCGTCCTCGAGCGGCTGCCCGCGGACACCCTCTGCTTCGCCCATGGCGAGCCCATCGTCGGGGCCGGCAAGTCGGCGCTCCGGCTCGCGCTGGAGCTGGACGAGGAGTTCCCCTCCGCGCCCGCGCCGTGAGCCGCGCTCACACCGCGGCGCCGCTCCCCTCGCGCAGCGGGCCCTCGTGCACCAGGACGCGCCCGGCCTCCAGCCCCGGCGGGACGAGGTGCAGCACCTCGCCCTCCTCCGCGCGGCGCAGCAGCTCGACCAGCGCCGCCGTGTCGTGCACGGGGACCTGGAGCGTCGGTGGCAGCGCGAGCTTGCGCTCCATGGCGGCCACCTGGCGCTCCTCGTCCATGAGCTCCGTCTCATAGAGGAAGCTGCGATCGGCGTACTCGTGATCGCCCGGCACGCGGCCCACCAGCCGGAGCGGCCCCAGGCGCGTGTGGACACGCACGCTCGGGTTGTTCCACTGGGCGACGCCTCGCAGGCGCCGCGCCCGCAGCATCCTCAACGTCAGCATCTTCACCCATGAGCCCGCCCGGAGGCCGCGCACGAAGCTCAGCAGCGACACGCCGATGAAGAGGCCCGGCACCAGCGAGGGCGCCGCGTAGTAGGCCGCGCCGATGGCCAGCGCCTCGCCCGAGAGCCCCAGCCGCTGGCGGGCCTCCTCTTCGAGCATCCTCGCCGGACAGCGCAGCAGCCCGATGACTCCCGGCAGCAGGTAGAGATCCGACAGCACCCAGCTGGGGATCCCCAGCGCGCCGAACGCGAGCCGGTTCAGCTCCCGGTATTGCAGCACCAGCTCTGCGTGGTGCTCGGCCGGGAGGAGCTTCGCCGGGACTCTGGCGGGCTTCGACTCCAGCGCCTCCAGGTTGGCGGATGCGCCCAGCGCCGAGAGCGACAGCTCCGGGTGACGCGTGAAGAAGCCAGCGGCCAGCAGGTGCATGTCAGCCCTCACCAGGGGAAACCCGAACAAACAGATGATTGGACGCGAGATTTCTCCGGAGCCGGGTGTATGTCCAGCCACCCCCAACAAGGAAGCCCTGATGAGCCACCTGAAACAGTGCCTGGCGCTTGTCCTGGCAGCGCTCCTCCTGCAGGCCAACACAGCCCAGGGGCAGATCGCCGCCGCGCACGTCTACCACAACCACATGCCCAACTTCTGGCCGTACTACGACGTCACCCAGTACGCGTCGACGCCGGTGGGCAGCCCCATCCGCTACATGTATGACGGCCAGGTCATCAACCTGAAGCAGAGCCCCCCGTCGAACTACACCTACTACCTGCCGTCGGGCGCGCCGATGCCGCACGACGATCTCGTCACCTACTACTCGCACAACGCGAAGACCGGCGCGTACCTGTACTGGCCCCCGGCCGTCGCGGCGGACATGCGCACGAATGCCTCCACCGGGCAGGTCCACGTCACCATGTCCGGGGCGGTGGTGAACAACGTCCAGGACCTGAACACCCTGCAGAACGTGCCCGGCTACGGCAACACCGCGTGGGGCACCTCGTGGAGGGATCGCTACAACACCCTGTTCACCCCCGCGGGGAACCGGACCCTGGATCTCATCCACTTCACCGGGCACCACTCCATGGGCCCGCTGGTGGGCCCGGAGTACTTCCTCAAGGATCTGATCTACCAGAGCGCCACGCTGGCGCAGCCCTACTTCCTGGGCAGTGACTTCCGCTCCTCCAAGGGCTTCTTCCCCACCGAGCTGGGCTTCTCCGAGCGCCTCATCCCCACCCTGGCGAAGCTGGGCATCCAGTGGTCCGTCATCGGCGACAACCACTTCTCCCGCACCCTCAAGGACTACCCCTTCCTGAATGATCCGGGCTCGGACACGCTCGTGTCCCCGCCCAACCGCGCCGATCTGCAGAACACCAGCAACGTCGGCAGCTGGGTGAGCCTGGCCATGGCGCACGAGCAGCAGGTCATCCGCAACAAGTACCCGTTCGCCTCCACGCCGCACTGGGTGCGCTACGTGGACCCCGCCACCGGCGCCGAGTCGCGCGTCGTCGGCATCCCCGTCAACCAGAACGGCTCCTGGCTCGAGGGCTGGGAGGGGGAGGCCACCGTGGACGTGGTGAACCTCCGCAGCTTCGAGGGGCTCGTCTCCCAGCGGCAGTTCTTCGTGATCGCCCATGACGGCGACAACTCCGGCGGGCGCGCGGGCTCGGAGACCACCTGGTACAACGGCCGCGGCATCACCTGCACCGCGGGCGTGCAGTGCCTGGGCATCAGCGAGTACCTCGCCGCCCACACGCCCCCCTCCAGCGACGTGGTCCACGTGCAGGACGGCTCCTGGGTGGACACGCGAGACTCCTCGTCTGATCCGCAGTGGCACCACTGGAAGCTGCCCATGGGCATCTGGAAGGGGCAGTTCCCCGCCTTCAACGCCGCCACCGGCCTCACCCTCGCGCCGAAGACGAACCTCAGCGGCGTCCAGGAGGGGATGACCGTCTCCTTCGAGCACGGCTGGCACTACCTGGAGCGCAACTTCGCCCTGCTCCAGGCCGCCCTCAACTACGCGAAGACCGCCGAGCAGATCTGGCTCGATGCCCACCCGAACCACTGGCAGCCCAGCACGACGGTGGACCAGCAGCTCACCTACCCGGGCAACCAGCTCAACCCGTGGATGATGTCCTTCCCCGTCAAGGGTGACCCGAACAACGACTGGGCCGGTGGTGCCAACCCCGCCGAGCTGGCCTGGTACTTCCTGCTGCCGGCCATGGACTCGGGCTTCGGCTACTACGACGAGAACCAGGACGACAACGTCAAGCCCACCCTCTCCTTCAACCAGTCGCTCTACTTCTCCAAGCCCTACGTGCAGGACCGCGTTGCCCAGGATCGCACCGGCCCGTCTCTCTGGTGGTCGCAGCGCTGGCCCTACAACCCCGGCAGCGCCAACGTGGACAAGTCCGAGGGCTGGACGCTCCACCACTTCAACAACACCTTCGGCATCTACACGTACGCGTACGACGTGAGCGGCCTGTCCAACATCAAGGTCCGCATCCGCACGCACGCCAGCAAGAGCATCGACCCGCTCGACAACACCCACAAGGTGTATGAGCCCGCCGCGCGCAAGGCGGCCGGCGTGCCCAACATCGACACCACGCGCGTGAGCGCCTGGGTGGACTACCCGATGACGCGGCGGGACCTGAGGCCGGTGATGAACGGCGTGGCCTGGCAGCCCACATACCTGCCGGTCATGGCGAAGGTGCCCGCCCAGGAGATCGGCGACCTCTACTATGTCTATCTCGGCAACTACCGCGACCAGCTCCTCGACTACTACATCGAGGCCACCGACAGCCGGGGCAACATCACCCGGAGCGAGATCCAGTCCGTCTACGTCGGCGCCGGCCGGTACACGCTGAGCGGCGGCAAGTACGTCGAGGACCTGAACGGCTCGGTGCAGGGCACGCACCCGTTCCTGGTGGTGGACACCACCGCGCCCTCGGCGCCCACCGGGCTGGCGGTGGCCACTCGGACGGACCGCTCGGTGAAGCTCACCTGGAGCGCGGCGTCGGACAACGTGGCGGTGACCGGGTACACCGTCTTCCGCAATGGCACCCAGGTCGGCACGAGCACCACGACGAGCTACACCGACAGCGGGCTGACCCCGAGCACCTCGTACAGCTACACCGTGAAGGCTCGTGATGCGGCGGGCAACACCTCCGCGGCCAGCGCGGCGCTCCCCGTCACCACCCAGCCGCCGGACACCACCGCGCCCTCCGCCCCCACGGGGCTGGCGGCCTCGGCCGTCACGAGCTCCTCGGCGACGCTGAGCTGGACGGCCGCCACCGACAACTATGGCGTGGCCGGCTACTACGTGTACCGGAACGGGACGCAGATCGCCGCGCCCGCAGGGACGAGCTACACGGACAGCTCGCTGTCCCCCAGCACTTCATACAGCTACACCGTGAAGGCGGCGGATGCGGCGGGCAACCTCTCGGCGGCCAGTTCCACCGTGAACGTCACCACCAGCGCGGGCAACTCGGCCACCGTCTATTACAAGAAGGGCTTCGCCACCCCGTACATCCACTTCCGCCCCGCTGGCGGCACATGGACCGCCGTGCCCGGCGTCGCCATGCCGGACTCGGAGGTGAGCGGGTACGCGAAGTACACCGTCAACCTGGGCACCGCCACCCAGCTCGAGTGCGTCTTCAACAACGGCAGCGGCACCTGGGACAACAACAACGGCAACAACTACTTCTTCCCCACGGGTACCTCTGCCTATAGCTCCGGCACCATCACCCCCGGTGCTCCGGTGGTGGACTCGACGTCTCCCTCCGCACCCACGAACCTCTCTTCGCCTTCGAAGACGTCCTCGTCGATCTCGCTCTCGTGGACGGCCTCCACGGATGACGTCGGCGTGACGGGCTACCAGGTCTTCCGCAATGGTACGCAGGTGGGCACGCCCACGGGCACCACCTATGTGGACGGCGGGCTCGCGGCCAGCACCGCCTACAGCTACACCGTGAAGGCGCGCGACGCGGCGGGCAACCTCTCGGCGGCCAGCGCCACCGTGAACGTCACCACCAGCGCGGGCAACTCCGTCACCGTCTATTACAAGAAGGGCTTCGCCACGCCGTACATCCACTACCGCCCCGCTGGCGGCACGTGGACCGCTGTGCCCGGCGTCGCCATGCCGAACTCGGAGGTGAGCGGGTACGCGAAGTACACCGTGAACCTGGGCGCCGCCACCCAGCTCGAGTGCGTCTTCAACAACGGCAGCGGCACCTGGGACAACAACGGCGGCCTCAACTACTTCATCCCCGCCGGCACCCAGACCTTCAACGCGGGCACCATCACCGCGGGCGCCCCCTCCTCCGATGTCTCCTCGCCCGCCGCCCCCACCGGCCTGGCGGTGTCCTCCAAGACGTCCACCTCCGTGTCGCTCACGTGGAACGCCGTGACCGACCCCAGCGGCATCGCCGGCTACAACGTCTATCGCGGCGGAGCCCTGGTGGGCTCGCCTGGCTCGAACAGCTACACCGACACGGGCCTCACCGCGGGGACGAGCTATAGCTACACGGTGAAGGCGCGGGACAACGCGGGCAACCTCTCGGCGGCCAGCTCGGCGCTGAACGTCACCACGAGCTCCACCGGCGCGACCGTCACCTTCAACGAGACGGCCAGCACCGTGATGGGCCAGAACATCTACGTCGTGGGCAACATCGCCGCGCTCGGTCAGTGGAACACCGGCTCGGCCATCCTGCTCTCCCCAGCCAACTACCCGACGTGGAGCGTGACGCTGAGCCTGCCCGGCTCGACGACCTTCGAGTACAAGTACATCAAGAAGGACGAGGGAGGGAACGTCACCTGGGAGAGCGGCTCCAACCGCTCGTACACCCCCCCGGCCTCCGGGAGCGTGACGATCAACGACACCTGGAAGTAGCGCGCTTCCGGAGACGCTCCGGCGCGAGGGCCCCATTCCTCGCGCCGGGGTGTCGAATGCCCGGTGGCGCACCCTGGCCGCATCCAGTGCTGGCCTCGGGGGCGCGACTCGGTGAGGCTGGGGCCGCGTGGACGAGACGAAACTTCCAGAGCCCGAGGATCTCCAGCCCCTGCTCTCCGCCGCCCTGGCCCTGCCGGCGCTGAAGCCTCACGCCGCTCGCCTGGAGCGGCTCCGCCAGGACTACGCCCGAGGCGTGGCCCAGAAGGATGCGCCCCTCGCCGTCGCCCTGGTGGGCGCCACCGGCGCGGGCAAGTCCACCCTCCTCAATGCGCTCGCGGGACAGCACCTGGCTCGTGAGGGCGAGGACCGCCCCACCAGCACCACCGCCACCGTGTTCGCCCCGGCAGGCGCCGACCTGGAGGCGCTCTCACGCGTGGGCGCCTCCGTGGTGCGCTACACCGCCAGCCCGCACGGGGTGTGGGGCGGTCAGATCTTCATCGACACCCCGGACCTCAACAGCGTGGCCACCACCCACCGTGAGGTGGCTCGCGCCGCCCTGGAGCTCGCCGATGTGGCCCTCGTGGTGATGCACCGCGGCAGCGTGGCCGAGGCCACCCAGGTGGAGTTCCTCGCCGAGTTCGCCCGGCGCCGCGCCCTCGTCTTCCTCATCAACTTCGCGGACGAGCTGTCCGCCGACTCGCGCGAGGCCCTGAAGGCCCAGGCCCGCAAGCTCGCCTCGGAGCAGCTCGGCCTGCCGCAGGACGCCATCCCCACCTTCGCCATCAGCGCCCGGGCCGCCCGCGAGGGCAAGGATGCCTCGGGCGAGTTCGGCGCCTTCCTCTTCCACCTGCGCGAGCTGGCCACCCAGGCCGTCGCCTCCCGGGTGCGCCGCGGCAACGCCCTGGGCGCGCTGGACGAGCTCGCCACGCGCGTCGACGCCGCCCTCCAGGAGACCGAAGCCCTGCTCTCCCGCACCCGCACCGCCCTGGAGAGCGGCCTGGGCCGCGCCAGCGAGGGGCTCCGCAAGGACTTCGAATCGCGCCTGGGGCTCGCCCACGGGCACCTCGCCACGGAGGTGCGCAGGCAGGCGGCCGGCCGCTTCTGGGGCCCCGCGGCGTGGGGGCTTCGGCTCTCGCTGTGGGGCGCCAGCGGCCTGGGCGCGGCGACGCTCCTGGCCCGCCGCAGCCTGCCCGCCGGCCTGGCGGTGGCCGCGGCCTCCACGGCCATCGACGCCGTGAGAGACAGGACGCGCGCCCGCGCCGCCGAGACGACGATGGTGGAGCCCTTCGAGGATGATCTGGCGGTGGAGTCCGCCGCCCGCGCCTCCCTCGTCGAAGCCCGCGCCGTCGCGCACGCCAGCGGGCTGGCCCCCGAGCTCCTCGGAGTCCCCGACACGGACACGCTGCTGACGCAGCTCCAGGCCGTGCGCGCGAGCACCTGGCGCTACACCGCCACCACCGCCGTGGCGGAGGCGGTGTCGGGCTGGTGGAGCGTGGCCCGCTGGCTCGTGCTGCCGCTGATCAACCTGCCCCTCTTCGCGCTGCTGGGCCACGTGGGCTACCGCGTGGTCCGCGCGTACCTGGAGGGGCCGCTGCTCAGCATGGAGTACTTCCTCAACGCCAGCGCGCTGTTCCTGCTGCTCGCCGGCGGCGGGGCGCTGCTGAGCTCAGCGAGCCTCGCGGGCGCTGGCCGAGTCGCGCTCCGGGCGGGCCGGACGCGCTTTACGGAGGCCCTCGCCACCCTGAGCGGGAGGCTCGGAGAGGCTGTCGAGGACAGTCTTCGCTCCGGGCGGGACGCCGCTCGCCGGCTGCTGGGCCTCATCCGCCCCCGGTGAGAGCGAGACGACCGCCTCGCCCGCGCGCTCCGGCTGCTGCGTGGCCACCATGTTCTCCTGGGCCTCACGGCACAGCGGCGCGGCCACGCGCGTGTCGCGCACCGGATCGCCATAGCCCACGATGCGCGCGGGCACGGAGGGGTTGTTCCACCCGCGTCCCGTCTCCTTCGCCACCTTGAAGTGCAGGTGCGGACCGCAGGACCAGCCCGTGGCGCCGGAGAAGCCGAGCAGCTGGCCCTGCTTCACCTGCTCATCGCGCTTCACCACCACCGCGCTGAAGTGCAGGTACTGCGTCTCCAGCCCATCGCCGTGGGAGATGACGACGTAGTTCGTCTTGGCGGCGAACTTCTCATCGCAGCCGCCCTCCGTGCTGTCGCCGCGTGCCATGCGCACCACGCCGTCTCGGGCCGCGACGATCGGCGTCCCCTCCGGCATGCGGAAATCCCAGGCGTGTGTGTCGTTGTACCTGTGACTACCTGTGTCGTGCCCCTGGCTCACCGGGTAGATGCGGCCACAGGCAAACGGGACGCCCACTTCGGGAATGTCCGCGAGGGAGTTGGGGGAGACCGCTGGAACCGACGCGAGGACCAGGAGGGTGGAGAGGATCATGGTGTGAGCCGCCTCACAACGGAGGGATCCGCGCCGCCTATTCCGTGACGAACTCCCCTCCCCAGCCCGTCCGGCGCGCGGCCCTGGAGCAGAGCACCTGCCCGCCCGGTCGCCAGAATCCACATAGAGTGACTGGTCACTTTTTATGTAAGGAGCTAGAAATGAGGTCATGCCTCAGCGCAAGGCCCGCCCGGAGACGCCCGCCCGTCCCCACCGCACCCAGCAGGAGCGGCGCGAGGAGACGCGCCGCCGGCTGCTGGACGCCACCATCACGGTGCTGGTGGAGCAGGGCTACGCCCGGCTGACGACGGTGGAGGTGGCGAAGCGGGCCGGCGTCTCGCAGGGCGCGATCTTCACCCACTTCGACACGAAGGCGGACCTGCTGTGCGCCGCCGTCGCGCACCTCTTCCCCCGGCTCATCCAGGACTACCTGGCCGGCTTCGGAGGGATGTCCAGCGTGCGGGATCGGATCAGCGCGGCGATCCAGATGCTGTGGAGCGTCTTCCAGCGCCCGGAGCTGCAGGCCGCCATCGAGCTGTACGTGGCGGCGCGCACGGATCCGGAGCTGCAGGCGGCGCTGGCGGCGATGGAGGGCCCCCACCGCGAGAACCTGGTGCGCGTGGCGCGCGAGCTGTTCCCCGAGGCCGCCTCGCACCCGGACTTCGAGGCCGTCATCGAGCTGGTCATCGACGCGGTGCAGGGCGGCACCATCGCCCGCGTGGCCCGGCCGGATCACCCCGCGCTCGAGCGGATGGTGAAGGTCCTCACGCGCTTCGTCCACCGCAGCTTCACCCGGGGCCGGAACCGCCCGCTCCAGCGGGCCTAGCCAGGAGGTCATCACTCATGGACACAGCCCACATCCCCGACCTCATCACCCCGGCCATCCCGTTCTTCTTCCTCACGCTCGTCATCGAGGGCCTGGTGATCAAGCGCATGAGGGACGAGGGCCGCGACGTCCTGGGCCACACGGTGAAGGACACCGCCGCCAGCCTCTCCATGGGGCTGGGCAACCTCTTCGTCGGCCTCTTCTGGAAGGGCATCTCCTTCGCGGGCTACCTGGCGCTCTACGAGCTCACGCCGCTGCGGATGGGCGCGGGCCCGCTGGCCTGGGTGCTCCTCTTCTTCGCGGAGGACCACTGCTACTACTGGTTCCACCGCGTCCATCACGAGTGCCGGTTCTTCTGGGCCTCGCACGTCGTGCACCACTCCAGCCAGCGCTACAACCTCTCCACGGCGCTGCGGCAGACGTGGACGTCGCCGACGGGCTGGCCCTTCTGGGCGCCCCTGGCCCTGCTCGGGTTCCACCCGGCGATGATCGTCACCCTGCAGTCCATCAGCCTGCTCTACCAGTACTGGATCCACACCGAGTCCATCCGCCGGCTCGGGCCCCTGGAGTGGGTGCTCAACACGCCCTCGCACCACCGCGTCCATCACGCGTCCAACCCGCAGTACCTGGACAAGAACTACGCGGGCATCCTCATCATCTGGGATCGGCTCTTCGGCACCTTCGAGCCCGAGGTGGAGCGGCCCGTGTACGGGCTGACGAAGAACCTGCAGACGTTCAACCCGGTGCGCATCGCCTTCCACGAGTTCGTCGCCATCGCGAAGGATCTGCGCCGCGCCGAGCCGCTGCGCACCCGGCTCAACCGCGTCTTCCGCAACCCGGCGTGGAAGCCCGAGGCGGAGCAGGCCCGTCCGCCCTCGACCTTCCCGGCCTGACGCTCCTGTCTTCCCGCCCGGGAAGAGGCACACTCCCTCCCATGTTCGGGCGCGGCGCCGCCTGGGCGCCAGGGAGGAACACGTTCATGGAGTCGGGATCCAAGAGGGCCTCGTGGGGCTGGCTCGCGCTGCTCATCTGGCTCGGGGGGTGCGCCACCGCGCCGGCTCCGCAGCGCACGCCTCCGCCCTCGGCGCCCGCCACGGGTGAGCCGGTGGTGGCGTTCGTCGGCGTCTCCGTCCTCCCCCTGGACTCCGAGCGGGTGCTGGCGGACCAGACGGTGGTGGTGCGCGGCGAGCGCATCGTCGCCGTGGGCCCGGCGGCCTCCACCCCCGTGCCCCAGGGCGCCACGCGCGTCGACGGCAAGGGCCGCTACCTCATGCCAGGGCTGGCGGACATGCACATCCACCTGCTCCCCGGTGAGGGGACGCTCGCGGATCCCGCCGGCCAGCAGCTCGCCCTGCTGCTGGCCAACGGCGTCACCACGGCGCGCGCCCTGGTCGCCGCACCCACCGCCCTGGCGCTCCGAGAGCGGGTGGCGCGCGGAGAGGTGCTCGGGCCCACCCTGCGGGTGGCGGGGCCCTCCTTCCACGGCGAGTCCGTGCAGGGCCCGGAGCAGGCGCGGCAGAAGGTCCGCGAGCAGAAGGCCGCGGGCTTCGAGCTCCTCAAGACCCACGGCGGCCTGGGCCGGGAGACGTATGACGCCATGGTGGCCGAGGCCCAGGCCCAGGGCCTGCCCGTGAGCGGGCACGTGACACCGGACGTCGGCCTCGCCCGCGCGCTCGAGGCCCGACAGCAGATCGAGCACCTCGACGGCTACCTCGCCGCGCTCCTGCCCCCGGGGGACGCGGCGAAGGTGGAGCAGGTGGAGTTCGGCGAGGTCCTCACGCGGATGGATCCCGCCCGCATCCCCGCGCTGGCCGAGGCCACGAAGCAGGCGGGCATCTTCAACACCCCCACCCTGGCCCTCTTCGAGATCGTCGCCAGCACGGGCGCCGTCCCGGAGCTGCGCACGAAGCGCGCCTTGCGCTACGTGCCTTCCGCCACGGTGGACGCGTGGAGCAGGGAGCTGCTCTCCGGCCCGCTGGCGGAGGCGCCCGCGGCCGGGAAGCACCGGTTCCTCGAGCTGCGCCGACAGGTGGTGCGCGGGCTGGATGCGGCGGGAGCGCCCTTCCTGGTGGGCTCGGACTCGCCCCAGCTCTTCATGGTGCCCGGCTTCGCCATCCACCAGGAGATGGAGGCGATGGTCGCCGCCGGCCTCCGCCCCCTCACCGTGCTCCAGGCGGCCACGCGGAACGCGGCGACCTGGTTCGGAGAGGCCAACCAGTGGGGCACCGTGGCCCCCGGCCAACGCGCGGACCTGCTGCTGCTCAACGGCAACCCGCTCGAGGACGTGAGGCTCCTGCGGACCCTGGTCGGCGTCATGGTGCGCGGGACGTGGCTCCCCCGGAGCGAGCTGGACGCGAAGCTGGAGCAGGTGGCCATGGCCGCCCGGGCCACCGAGGGTTGAAGCGCCTCCCCTCTGGCACCTTTGTGTTCAATGCAGGGCGAAGTTTTCACCCCGTGCGGACGAAGATCGCTCGTACCTTTCCCCCACGGAGGGGAGGCGATAGGACACCTCTGTCACCGGGGCCTGGAGGAGCGATGAACCAGCGAGAGCTGTGGGAGCGATACAAGAAGCACCTGTGCGTCAGCCCCTCCGTCGGCTTCACGCTCGACATCTCGCGGATGAGCTTCCCCGCCTCCTTCTTCGACCAGATGGACGAGCCGCTGCGGAGCGCGTTCGACGCGATGGAGGCGCTGGAGAAGGGCGCCATCGCCAACCCGGATGAGCAGCGCCGGGTGGGCCACTACTGGCTGCGCGCCCCGGAGATGGCGCCCGAGGCGGAGATCGGCCGCGCCATCCGCGACACGCTCGCGGACGTGCACTGGTTCGCGGAGGAGCTCCACGCCGGGCGCATCGCGCCGCAGACGGCCGAGCGCTTCACCCAGCTGCTGGTCATCGGCATCGGCGGCTCGGCGCTGGGGCCCCAGCTGGTGGCGGACGCGCTGGGCACGGCGACGGACCGCATGCGCGTCTTCTTCTTCGACAACACGGATCCGGACGGGATGGACCGCGTCCTGGCGCAGCTGGGCAACAAGCTGCCGGAGACGCTCACCCTGGTCATCAGCAAGTCGGGCGGCACCAAGGAGACGCGCAACGGCATGCTGGAGGCCGAGCGCGCGTACCAGGCGCAGAACCTCGTGTTCAGCGCGCACGCGGTGGCGGTGACGGGAGAGAACAGCGAGCTGGACCGGCACGCGAAGAAGCACAGCTGGCTGCGCACCTTCCCCATGTGGGACTGGGTTGGCGGGCGCACCTCGGTGCTGTCCGCGGTGGGCCTGCTGCCCGCGCGGCTGCAGGGGCTGGACATCGACGCGCTGCTGTCGGGCGCCCGGGACATGGACCGGGAGACGCGCCAGCGCGAGGTGGCTCGCAACCCGGCCGCGCTGCTGGCGCTGATGTGGTTCCACGCGGGCAACGGGCGCGGCGGCAAGGACATGGTCATCCTGCCCTACAAGGATCGGCTGATGCTGATGTCCCGCTACCTCCAGCAGCTCGTGATGGAGTCGCTGGGCAAGGAGCAGGCCCTGGACGGCAAGGTGGTGAACCAGGGCATCGCCGTCTACGGCAACAAGGGCTCCACGGATCAGCACGCCTACGTGCAGCAGCTGCGCGAGGGCGTCCCCAACTTCTTCGCCACCTTCATCGAGGTGCTCAAGGATCGCCAGGGCGCCTCCATGGCCGTGGAGGAGAACGTCACCAGCGGGGACTACCTGCTGGGCTTCCTGCTGGGCACGCGGCGGGCGCTCTTCGAGAAGGGCCGCGAGTCCATCACCCTCACCGTGCCGGAGGTGAGCGCGCGCACACTGGGGGCGCTCATCGCGCTGTACGAGCGCGCCGTCGGGCTCTACGCCTCGCTGGTGAACATCAACGCCTACCACCAGCCGGGCGTCGAGGCCGGCAAGAAGGCCGCCAGCGCGGTGCTGGAGCTTCAGCACAAGCTGCTCGCCCACCTGCGCGCGAAGCAGGGCGGGACGGCGGAGGAGCTGGCCACCGCCGTGGGCGCCGCGGACGAGGTGGAGACGGTCTTCAAGGTGCTGGAGCACCTGGCCGCCAACCCGGATCACGGCGTGGTGCGCGCCGAGGGCGCCACCCCGTTCACCGCGCGCTTCAGCCGGAAGAAGTGAGGCCCGCCAGCCTCAGCCGCCGGGCTTGATGATGGCGCTGAGCTCCAGTTCCACCCTCGCGCGCTCCTGCTCGTCCTGGATGGTGTGGAGCCACCTGAGCGCCTCGGTGGCGTAGGCGAGCGCCTCGTGGTGGGCCGAGCGCCCCAGCGCCGCCAGCGCGGCCTTGCGGGCGTAGCCGAGCGCCTCCCGCTTCTGCTCGGCCGCGGCGTGGTGGCGGGCCAGCAGCTCCGGGTGCTCCTGGACCCGCTCCGGGAAGCGCTGCTCCAGCGCCGCCGCGATGCGCGCGTGCACCTGGCGCCGCGTCGGTTTGATCATGGACTCGTAGGCCGTGTCCCGGATGAGCCCGTGCTTGAAGACATACGTGGGGCCGCGCGCGCCACGCCGGTGGTGGATGAGCTCCGCCGCCAGCAGCGCCTCCAAGTCTCTCTTCAGCGCCTCCGCATCCGTCACGGAGGCGGCCTCGAGCAGCTCATGGGTGAACTCGCGCCCCAGCGCGGCGGCGAGCTGCGCGGTGGCCTTGGCAGGCCCCAGCCGATCCAGCCGGGCCATCAGCGAGTCCCGCAGCGTGCTGGGGATGGCCATGGAGCCGGGCGCCCGCCCACGCGCGTCCCCCTGCGGGGGCAGGGACTCGGCCACCATGCGGGTCAGCTCCTCGACGAAGAGGGGCACCCCATCCGTGCGCCCCACCACCTGCTCCACCACATCACTGGGCAGAGGCGCCTCGCGGGTGAGGCTCCGCACCATCTCCTCCACCTGCTGACGCTCCAGCCGGCCCAGCTGCAGCTGCAGCACCTGCGCGGTGGACCAGGGGGGGGAGAACTCCGGCCGCGCGGTGAGCACCGCGCAAAGGCGCGCGCTGGCGGCCTCCTTCACCAGCAGGCCCAGCAGCTCCAGGGTCATCGGATCGGCCCAGTGCAGATCCTCCACCACCAGCAGCACCGGCTGCTGCTGGGCCAGCTCGAAGATCAGCGTGAGCAGTGCGTTGAGTGTCAGCTCCTGCTGGCGCTCCGGGGACATGGCCTGCGGCGGGTAGCGATCCGAGGTCCCCTTGACGGAGAGGAGCGAGGAGAACAGCGGCACCGCCTCGGCCAGCTCGAAGCCGTAGCGTGAGAGCAGCGCCTCGAGCGCGGCGGCGGTCTGCTCCGCCGTCCAGTCGCGGCCTACTCCCAACAGCCGCTCCAGCCAGTCCACCACGGGGTGCAGCGTGCTGTTGCGCCACTCGGGGGCGCAGCGGAGCTCCAGGAAGGTGTGCGGCGTGGGGCGCACCTGCTGGGCCAGCTCCTGCACCAGCCGGGACTTGCCAATGCCCGGCTCCCCCTTGAGCAGGATGCCCTGCCCCATGCCCGTCAGCGCCTGCCGCCAGCGCTGCTGCAGCAACTCCAGCTCCAGCGCGCGGCCAAAGAGCGGCCCCGCGGGCGTCATCTCCAGGCCCTGCGCGAGGGTGCGCTGCCGGCCCTGGACGCGGAACACGGGCAGCACGCGCGTCCCGGCGCCGACGCGGTGCTCGCCCGAGGGCTCCAGGGTGAAGGGCTCTCGGAGCAGCTTCGCGGTGGCCGCGCTGACGAGGATCTCCCCAGGCCCCGCGAGCAACTCCAGCCGCTCGGCCACGCCGGGCGTGTGCCCCGCCAGCACCGACAGCCCCCCGGCGCCACTCCCGTGCAGCTCATGGCTGGTGACGAGCCCGGTATGGATACCCACCCGGGCCTCCAGGCGGAGCCCCTGGGTGCGCTCCAGCTCCGCGCCGCGCTGCTTCAGCTCCGCCATCAGGTCCAGCGCCAGGTGGGCCGCGCGCTGGGCATCGTCCTCCCGCGCCCGCGGGTAGCCGAAGTACAGCAGCAGCCGCTCCCCCAGGATGCTGCCCACCCAGGCCTCCCGGCGGCGGGCCAGCTCCACGCAGGCCGCGTGCTGCGCCCACAGCAGCGCGTCCAGCTCCTCCTCCTCCTTGCCACTGCCCACCAGCCGCAGGCCGCAGCTGAGCACGGTGAGCTGCCGGCGCTCACCCTCGGCCGGGCCTCGAGTCGCGTCCCCCAGGGCCTGCAGCGCCACGGAGTCCGCCGAGGGCCACCCTTGCATCGCGCAGGACTCCAGCTCCAGCAGCAGGCTCTGCGCGGTGACATCACGAGCCCGGGGATCCTTCTCCAGGGCGCGCCGCAGGAGCCGGCCGAGCCGGTGCTCCCGAAGCCACTCGGGGAGGGGGATGGGCTCCGCGCCCAGCTGCTTGAAGATGATCTCATGCAGCGGGCCCGCCGCCAGCACGCGCTGCCCGGTGAGGCACTCCAGGAAGATGAGCCCCCACGCGTAGAGATCGGCGCGCGCCGTCACCGTCTCGCCGCGCAGCTGCTCCGGCGCCGCGTAGGCGGGAGTGCCCAGCATCTCCTGGGTGCGCGTGATGCGCGACAGGTCCTCCTTGCGCTCCTCATCCGTGAGCGTCCCCAGCCCGAAGTCGAGCACCAGGGCGTTGCGCCGCACCCCCGTGCTCGTCAGCATGATGTTCTGCGGCTTGAGATCGCGGTGGACGACGCCCAGCCGGTGCGCGCACCCCAGCGCGTCCAGCACCTGGAGCATGAGGTGCGCGGCCTCCCAGACCGGCAGCGCCCCCTCCGCCGCCAGCACGTCCCCCAGGGTGCGGCCGGGCACGTACTCGAACACGGTGTAGAGCTGCCCCTGCTCCGTCCTCCCCGAGTCGATGAGCCGGACGATGTTCGGGTGGTAGAGCCGGGCGCACAGCCGCATCTCCCGCTGGAAGCGGGCGACGTTGCCCTCGTCGGTCGCGTGCAGGTGGCGCAGGACCTTGACGGCCACCTCCTGGCCGGTGACTCGCTGACGCGCCCGGTAGACCTGGCTGAAGCCGCCCTCTCCCACCTTCGAGAGGATCTCGTAGCGGTCCTGGAACACCGTACCGGCGGCGATCGAGTGCAAGGCGGCGTCCCTGGGGAATTGCCGGTGAAAGGCGAAATTCAACCCCAGGCACGAGCCGCCTGTCGAGCCACGCCCCCTTCACGGCTCGGCAGGCCTCAGCGCTCCCGATGCTGGCGAGGCTGGGGCTGGAAGACGCGCAGCAGCAGGACGATGGAGGGCAATTCAATCCACTACTCCTGCTCAGCAGGCCGTGACTGCTTCCGCGGCACGAGCCCCCGGACCGCGCTCTTCGCGACAGCCGAGGCCAGCGTCGTGCTGAAGATGAGGACGAGCTTGCGGCCCAGCTCGATGGGCAGCGGCCGCTCCTCGGCGGAGGAGGCCAGGCGGTCCGGGTGCTGCCACGCGCGCCTGAGGGCCTTCACGCGATGCCGGGCGAGGATCTTCTCCCGGTGGCGCGCGCGCCAGATCGCCACGCCCACGCTCACGCCGGTCAGCACCGCGGCCGTGAGCGCCGCGCCGATGATCAGGTCCCGGTGCTTCGTGGCCTGGAACCGGACGTCCAGCGCCCTGTCACGCCGCCGATCCAGCTCCTCCAGCGTGAGCAGCAGCTCGCCGCGGATGCGGTCCGCGGTGCGCTCCACCTGCTCCCGAGCGTTCAGCCCCTGGGTGATGTGCGTGCCCTCGTCGGCGTGCGCGCGCTCGAGGCTGCGTGGGAGCTGGTCGCCGCCTTCCTTCCTGGGCTGCCCCTCGGTCCTCTGCTCCTGATGGCCCCGCTCGTTCATTGCAGCGTCTCCCGCGCCAGATCGAAGTCCGCCTTGAGCCGCTCCTGGGTGTGCGGCAGCGGCTTCTTCGGCAGCCGCTTCACGCCGAAGAAGGCCAGCCCTCCGGCGATCAGCAGGATGGCCGCTCCCACCAGCAGCACGCCGAGCCAGGGGCTCAGCGGCAGCGCCAGGCCGATCGCGACGAAGAGGGCGGCCAGCCCGCACAGGCCCAGCGTGAGGCCCGCCCCCAGCAGGATTCCACTGGTGCGCGCGGCCTTCACCTCCTCGCGCAGCTCCTTCTTGGCGTGCAGCACCTCCGCCTTCACCAGCAGCTTCGCCTCCGCGAGGGCGTGCCGGACGAGCTCGGCGGTGCTCAGGGTCTCCAGCTGGCTTCGCTCCAGGCGCTCCGATTCGAGTTCCACGTCTCCGCCTCCGGGCTCCAGCGGGGCGAGCTCGCGCCTTTCCCGGCGCCGCGCCCCCGCTCCTGGCTCAAGGTGGGCAGGGCCCCGCGCGGGGTGAAGTCCGCGCGGTGGGGCGGGCGACAGGCCGCCAGCCTGCTCGCCAGCGGGTGGAGCAGCGGCAGCGACTACAGCTCGTCAAAGTCCCGCGTGAACAGCTGTCGTTGCCCGAGCAGTGCCAGGGAGACGGCGAAGGTCGTCACCGATTCTCCCTGGCGCTTGTTCGCATAGGTCACCGAGGGCCCCACGCGAATGATGCCCTTGTAGTCATCCCCGCCCGTGAAGTTGATGTAGATGGGCACGGCGAAGGAGAGCCGGAAGGCATCCTCGGACTCGGAGCTGAGGGGCACGTAGCCCTGGACACCAGCGGCGACCCGGTAGGTATTGACCTTCTGATCGATGTTGCCGATCTGGAAGGCCCCAGTGAGCGCCTGGACGCGGGAGGGCTCTCCCAGGATGGACTCCTTGCAGGTCTCCGCCGGGTAGGAGCCACCCTCTTGTGCGACGTTGCCCCGCGGGATGCACCAGCGGGCCTTGCCGGTCGCGGGCTCGAAGTTCGAGCTGAATCCCAACAGGGCCTCGAACGACATGAACGAGTCCTCCAAGGGCGTCAGCCACACCGCCGAGGCCCCCGCACTCCAGTTTGCCCCTACCTTGGTGCCAGGCGTCAGCGTCGGCGGCGTCCCCTCCCCAGCGCGCAGGAACTTGAACTCGTCCCTGCCTACGCTGGCACCCAGGTTGAGGCTCTGCGGAAACTGTCTCTTGTGCGCCTGGGTCTCCTTCTCCATGTGCTGCACCCCGGCCGGACAGAATTTGCTCGCGTCGATGAAGTACGGGTGTGGGGGCTTCTCCGGGAGGCTCGTGAGCGGCTGCTTGCCGGCACTGTCGCAGAAGTTCTCTGGCATCGGTGTCTTCGCCATCAGCTCGCAGAAGGCCTTGTCCTCCGCCTGAGGGTCCTTGCACCGCTGAGCACAGAGACACCAGGCGCCCGTCTGGGCGGTGGCCGCCTCCAGCTTCTCCTCCTGGGAATAGGGGGTGCTCAGCTTGAGAAACGAGTAGGTCACCCCCAGGTTCCAGGGCGCGCTCGCGCCCAGCTCCTCCGCCTCCGGATCGAAGAGCTCTGCCAGCCCCCCTTGGGTCCCGATCTCGTAGCTCAGCCGGACCTGGCGATCCCAGCCCTTGTCGAGGGCCACCCGGTATCCCAAGGAGACCTCGAGCTCGGCCTCCCCCTCCGTGGAGCCCTTCACGCGGGCCTCCGGAACGAACACTCGCGAGCCCCCTTCCACCGCGGCAGCGGGGCCCGCCATCCCCCACGCCAGGAGCACGATTGGCAGTGCCTTGCTGATCATGGTCGTGCCCTTCCTCACGACTGCACCATGAAGTCGTAGACCCGGCCGATCGGAATGTTCGACTTGAACTCCATGGAAGCGCTCATCGTCTTCCCATCGGGGTACCGCGCTTCGAGCGTCAGCGAGCCGGATCCCTCGATCTTGAAGACATACTTGTGAGGTCCAGGCCGGAGTTGGAGCTGAGCAGACAGCGTGCGGCGTACCCGCACGTCCGATGCCTCCTTCCCGGTGTTGGAGAAGACATCACCGGAGGTGCTCATCGTGTCAGGATCGCTCTTCGTCATGACGAGCATCACGAGCCTCTTGTTGGAGGCCCCAGCAGGCCCTGCCTCATCACCGACAGGCGCCGTGAGGCGGGCGGGTGCTTTCTTCGCAGCCGCGCGCTTCCTCCTCGCAGGCGCCGTCTTCTTCGCAGCCGCAGCGCTCTTCCTCGCAGGCGCGGCCTTCTTGCCGCCGCCCTTCTTTGCCGGCGCCCTGCCCTTGCCTGCAGCCCCCTTCTTCGTGGCCGGCTTCTTCTTCGCCATGTGTCCCTCCATGCGGGTTAACAGCCGGCGGAGTCCAACACGGACGGAATAGACAGACAATGTCCGTATACATTTCCAACTCTTCCAGGGTTCTCTCGCTTGTGTCTGCCGAGCTTGGACAGACTGACCGTTGACGCGCGCTCCGGTAGAGTCGGTTCGCCATGAACCTGCTACCGCTTCTGGTTGTCTCTCTCGGGCTGAACGCGACCTCCACCCCGGTGCCCCCCTTCGAGTTCTCCCCCCCGGGGCAGCTGTCGCTCAACTGGACCCTCCCTGATGCCGGGAGAGCGGGAGCTCCCGATGCGGGGGCGCAGGGCGACACTCCTCTCCCTCGCGGCGGCGTCGACCTGCTCAACAATGAGCGGGTGCAGCGGGACATCCTTCTCGACCTTCAGCTGCGCAAGCCTGACGGGGAGCTCGTGGACACCGCGCGGTTGCTGACGCTGCGTCCGCTGGGGATGGCGGACGGAGGAGCGCCGGCGGATGGAGCAACAGTCCTCCCAGCCGCAGGGGCCTTGCGCATCCAGGTCCTGGCCCGAGACGTGGCGTCAGCGGCGCCGGCCACGCTCACGGGCTACCTGACCGCCTCTGAGCCCTCGGGCCGCTACGTCGCTCGTGTCCCGGTCCAGCTCCAGCTGACCCAGGCCACGGCTCCTGCCGCGCAGACTGGGGCCCAGCCCCTGGTGGACACCTTGACGACGCAGGTCACGACCTGGCCTGTCTGCTTCGTGCGAGGCAAACCTCACGGAGAGCGGCTCTGGCTCCCCGCGGACGCCCAGCTGCCCGAGCAGAAGCCCGATCAGAAGGATGGCCCCCGCCTCCCTGAGGAGCGGCTGGGGGTGCTGGTGGGGAGCCAGGGGGGAACGGCCCAGGTCTCCTCGACCGGAGTGTACGAGAAAGACAAAGGTCTGAAGCTCGCGCTGGGCTGCATGGATCGACCGGGCGAATACACGGGAAAGATCGAGGTCTCGAGCCCCAGCGGAAAGAAGGAGGTGAAGCTCACGGTGAGCGCCAAACACAAGGCGATCTTCGCCGTGCTCACACTCACCCTGGGGGTCCTTGCCGCCGGCTTGTTCCAATGGCACTCGACCGTCACCCGGGAACGGAACAAGTTGAAGGCGAGGGTGGAGGGTCTGTCCAACCAGTTGCAGGGCGCATTGCAGGACACGGCCTTGCAGCCCATCCGCGAGGACGCGGAGGAGGCGCTCAAGGAGTGGAACACGGCGGTCACGAAACAGCTCGACCAGGTGACGGACTTCGGGAGCACCAGCGTGGCCCATCAGGCCGTCCTTGCCGAGCTCACGACGATGGAGCAACGCATCCAGGCCTTCGCGCGCTTCCCGACCCTGGCCCAGGAGACCCCGGCGGCCGTGGAGAAAGCCCTGCGTCAATGGCCTGCGCGCGTCCAGCCGAGCACGCGGCTTCCAGAGCCGATGTTCGCCGCGAACCTCCCTTCCCTGATCCAGCCCCCGACTTTCGCCAGCGCCGTCTCCCAGCTCAAGGAGCTCGAGGGGGTGAAGGCCTTCGCCACCGTGTTCGAGGAGGCAGGCACGCGGCTTCAGCGCGTGCACGCGTGGACCCAGGCTCAGCAGGCCCTCCAGTCCCCCGCATTGACAGTCACCGAGGAGGTGCGGTTTCAGAGCGCGCGGGAGCTGCAGAGCAAGGTACGGCATGACTTCTGGCATGCCGTCAACCTCGAGGAGCTGAGCGAGCGCAATACCCTGGTAGAGCTGAAGCAGGCGGAAGCCCACCTCGCGAGCCTCGACTATCGGATCCCCGGGGAGCGCGCCAAGGCAGTGGGGGCCATGGAAGTGACCCGGGGCCTTGTTCCGGCCCTCCTCTCGATCCTCATGGGGGGGCCCCAAGCCCCCGAAGGAGCCCGCCCCGACTATTCCGCGCGCGAGCAATGGGCGATCTCGCGGCTCATGGTGTCGAACCTCGGAGTCTTGTTCGTCTCCACTGCCGTGGCCGTGGTGTCGGGCCTGAACGAGCTCTACTTCTCGAAGCCCTTCGGGCTCTGGAGTGACTACCTGCAGGCGTTCTTCTGGGGCGTCCTCACCCAGGTGACCCTCGCGGCCGCGGTGGGCTCCATCCCCCAGCTGCTCGGCTCCCTCAAGCAGGGGCCTCGCCGCTGAGCCATGATCAACGCCTCCATGGACGTACTCCCGGCATCACCTTTATTGTCCCGCACATGACGGATCCAAGTCGCCTGCTGCCCGCCACCCTCCTGCTTGGACTCCTGGCCGTGGGAGCGCTACCAAGCCCCGCGCACGCCAAGGGCGAATTCCAGCGCCACCTCACCGCCACCATCCGGCTCTACGAGAGCCTGGAGTACGAGCGGGCCCTCACCCAGATCCGGCTCGCGAGAGACCTGCCGCACAGCCCGCAGCAGGAGATCGAGCTCTCCCTCTACGAGGGCATCATCCTGGCGGATCTCGGCCGGCAGGAGTCCGCCACCGCCGCCTTCCAGTCGGCGCTCCTCATCCAGCCGGAGGTCGCCCTGCCCGTGAAGGTCGCCCCCAAGGTCGACAAGCTCTTCGAGTCCGTGCGCGAGCAAGTCAAACGCGAGCTCGCCGCGGTTGCTCCCCCGCCTGAACCGGAGCCTCCCGCGGTCGCCGCCACGCCTCCGCCTGCCCCGCCAGAGGCCACCACGGTTGCCCCCCTGGCCGTCTCGAGCGAGCGCTCCGGCCCGGGGCTCCTGCGTCGCCACGCGCTGATCCCCGCCATCGCCGGAGGCACCCTGGTGGTGGCCGGCGGCATCTCCTGGGCCCTCTCTCGCGGCGAGGCGAGCCGCCTGCGCGACGATGATCCCGAGCTCCAGTCCGTGGAAGCGGTGCAGCAGAGCGTCTCACGGGGGCGCACCTGGCAGACGCTGGGCGTCACCCTGCTGGGCGTAGGGACCGCGGGGCTGGCGACCGCGGCGGGCATCTATCTGCTCGGAGCACCCGAGGAGCCCGTCGCGGTGGGCCTGGGGACTGATGGAACATCCGCGTTCGTCTACGGGAGGTGGCCATGAAGAGCGTGCGCTTCGTCGCGGGCCTGCTGCTCGCCTGTGCTGTGGGTTGTACGGACTTCGAGCAGGAAGGGGATGCCTTCTGTCAGCGCAACCCCGCCCGCTGCAACCCGGACAAGACGCCCCCCACCGTCGCCGAGGGCCAGCAGTCCACCACCGATGTCCTGGGCGAGCAGCCCGTCACCTTCAACGTCACCGCCCAGGACGCGGAGACGACCCAGCTCCACTTCACCTGGACGGCGAGCGCCGGCACGCTGGGCGCGCCGACCCACACGGACACCACGAGCGCGGTGTCGTGGACCGCGCCGCTGTGCCTGCCCGCCGGCACTCCTGCCACCATCACGCTGACCGTGACGGATGACGGCGGCTTCACGGCCACCCGCACGTTCACGGTCTCCGTCAACCGCTGCCCGGCTCCGCAGCTCGCCGCCGGTCAGGGCCACTCGCTGGCCCTGCGCCCCGATGGCACCCTCTGGACCTGGGGCCTCAACGCCTTCGGTCAGCTCGGCCATGGAGACTCCACCGTCATCGGCCCCACCCCGCGGCGGATCTCCGGGCTGACCGGCGTGATGGCCGTGGCTGCCAACCCCTACCAGTCGCTGATCACGCGCGCCGATGGCACCGTCTGGGCCTGGGGCTACAACTACAACGGCATGCTCGGCACGGGATCCACCGACCAGTTCGTCTCCGCTCCGATGCAGATGCCCGGGCTGAGCGGCATCACGGACGTGAAGGCCGGCGAGGGGCACTTCCTGGCCCTGCGCTCCGATGGCACCGTGTGGGCCTGGGGCTCCAACTCCAGAGGTCAGCTCGGAGATGGGACGACCACCGAGCGATTGACTCCCGCGCAGGTGCCTGGCCTGGACGGCGTCATCGCCATTGCCGCTGGGGGCAGATTCTCCCTGGCCCTGCGCTCCGATGGCACCGTCTGGGCCTGGGGCTACAACGGCAACGGCCAGCTCGGAGATGGGACGACCACCCAGAGCACCACGCCCGTGCAGGTGCTCACGCTGTCAGGGATCACCGCGATCGCCGCGGGCTCGAGCTTCGCGCTGGCCCTGGGCTCCGATGGCACCGTCTGGGCCTGGGGCTACAACAGCAGCGGCCAGCTCGGCAATGGGACAACCACCCAGAGCACCACGCCCGTGCAGGTGCTCACGCTGTCGGGGGCCACTGCGATTGCCGCGGGGCCGGGGCACGCGCTGGCCTTGCTCCCCGATCGCACCCTTCGAGCCTGGGGAGGCAACTCCACGGGTCAGCTGGGAGACGGGACGACCACCGACCAGTCCCAGCCCGTCCCCGTGGCCGGGCTGTCTGGCGTGATCGGCATGGCCGCCAGCGGGGGCCACTCCCTGGCTGTCCTCGACAACGGCGCCGTGCATGCCTGGGGAGATACGACCCTGGGCCAGCTCGGGGATGGAGTGTCGAGTCTGAAGCTCCCGGCCGTCCAGGTCTCCGCGCTCCAGAACGTCATCTCCCTCAGCGCCGGCAACTATCACTCCCTGGCCACCCGGAGCGATGGCACCGTCTGGGCCTGGGGTGACAACAGGGCCTCCCAGTTGGGGGATGGGAGCAGCGAGGCGCTTCGTGATACCCCCGTGCAGGTGTCGGGCATCACCAGCGCCCTCGCCACGGCCGGCGGGAGAGCCCACTCCCTGGCCCTGCTCAACGATGGCTCCGTGAGGGCGTGGGGGAGCAACTTCTACGGCCAGCTGGGGGATGGGACGACCACCTCGCGCCCCACCTCCGTGCAGGCCTCCGGGCTGACGGGGGCCACCGCCATCGCCGCGGGCGATGAGCACTCCCTGGCTTTGCGTAACGATCGCACCGTCTGGGCCTGGGGCGCCAACTACAGCAGCCAGCTGGGGGATGGAACGACCACCCAGCGCAGCGCTCCCGTCCAGGTGCCTTCGCTGGAGAACATCACGGCCATTGCCGCCGGGTACTCCCACTCGCTAGCCCTGCGCGGCGATGGCACCGTCTGGGTGTGGGGAAGCAACTCCTCCGGCCAGCTCGGAGACGGGACGAGCACCCTCCGCTCCATGCCCGTGCAACTGACCAGCCTGAGCAATGTCACGGCCATTGCCTGCGGCAGCTCTCACTCCCTGGCCTTGCGCAGTGACGGCACCGTCTGGGCCTGGGGGCGCAACAGGGATGGGCAGCTCGGAAACGGGACGACCATCGACCGCTTCGCCCCCGAGCGGGTGTCCAACCTGGCCGGGGTGATCGCCATTGCCGCCGGAAGCGATCAATCCATGGCCATCCGCGAGGACGGCACCGTCTGGGCCTGGGGTGACAACAACTCCAGTCAGCTGGGCGATGGGACTGTCACCAGCCGCTCCACTCCCATCCAGGTGCCCGGCGTCACCGGCATCACGTCCATTGCCAGCGGCTCCATCCACATGCTGGTGCTGCGCAACGACGGCACGGTCGGAGCCTGGGGCTTTGGCGAGTACGGGCAGCTCGGAGACGGCACCCCCCGTTACCGCACGGAGCCGGTGAGGGCCCTGCTGCCTTGAGCCCGCCGCCGCGCTGAGCCGCTGGGCTCAGCGCTTGCGGTGCAGCGCGAGCGCGGTGGCCAGCGTCTCGCGCACCTGCCGCGCCTGGAAGAGCCTGTCCGCCGTGTCCAGCAGGTTCTCCAGGTAGAGCACCTGCTTGCGCAGCCGCGCGGGCAGGGCGCGCGTGCCCAGGTGCGCGCCCAGCAGCGCCCCCGTCACCGCCGCGGCCACGTCCACCTCTCCGCCGCAGCGCAGCACCAGCGCCACCGCCTCGCGGAAGTCATGCGGCACCTTCAGCGTCGCGTACAGCGACGTGAGCAGCACCGGCACCACGTGCGCCGGCAGCCCGTCCACCCCCGCCAGCTCCGAGCGCGGCACCCCCACCTTGCGCAGCGCCTCCAGCGCGCGCCGCGTGTCCCACGCCAGCAGCCGCGGCAGGTGCCGCACCTCCTCCGCCAGCGCCTTGTCGTGCTCGGCCGCCGCCAGCGCCAGCCGCTCGCAGAAGGCCGCCACCGTCAGCGGCTCCTCCTCCATGCCCAGCGCCACCGCCTGCGCGAAGGCCGCCGCCGCCGCCGAGCACGTCGGATCCTTGTGCGTAATGATGCTCAGCACGCCCGCGTCATGCGGCAGCCGCGCCCCGCTCTCGAACAGCCCCACCACCATGGCCCGGCTGAGCACCGAGGGGCACTTCACCCCCATGGGCGCCCCCGCGCTCATCCACGGCGTGCCGCTCACCAGCCGCTGCAGCGCCTCGGAGAGCCCCCGCGGCGGCTGGAGGATGACGCCCTCCTGCCACAACCACGCGAAGTGAACCGCCGCGCTCCGCCCGTCCACCTTCCCCTCGCGGATGACGCTCTCGCTGGCGGCCAGCATCAGCTGCGTGTCGTCAGAGAACTGCCCCTTGGCGAACTTGCCGCGCGGGCGCGGGGCGAAGTCGTCCGCCAGGTGCGTGAGCCGCGTGAGGCTCGCCGGAGGGATTCCTCGGAGCGGGAAGCCCAGTGCATCCCCAATGGCAAGGCCCAGGAAGGCCGCATGGAACCTGTCCTGGCGCTCAGCGGGAGTCAGCGGCATCGGAGCCGCGCAATTTAACCGAGCGTCCGCCCAGGACCAGAGCAGAAATCAGGGGACTTCGTCCCGCCCCAGGTTCACCACCGCCTGCAACCTCGCGACCACCGCCTCGGCCCCCTGGTGCAGGCGTCTCCCATCCCACAGGGCGGGGCTCGTCTGCCCACCCAGGCGGTGGAGGTCCGCCTCCACCTCGGGGTAGGTGAGGTTACGGAAGCGCACACGATCCTCCAGCGCATGGTCGACGACGAAGCGCCGCGCCACGGCGGAGGGCGGGTCCGCGATGCGGTGGAAGAGCTCCAGCGAGGCGGAGGACATGGCCCGCGGGATTATGGCCCGCGCGCCGCGGAGACCGGGAGGAAGAAGTCCGGCAGCTCCTTGGGCGAGCGCCTCGCCACGTCCGCCAGCGTGTATTTGTCCAGCACCGCGAGGAACGCCGCGCGGGCCTCGAACAGTACGCCCTTGAGGCCGCACGCGGGCGCGATGGGGCAGGTGTTGGTGTCCTTGTCGAAGCACTCCACCAGGTGGAAGTCCGGCTCGGTGACGCGGAACACCTCTCCCAGGGAGATCTCCGAGGGCGCGCGCGCCAGCGTGATGCCGCCCGCGCGCCCGGGGCGCACCTCGATGAAGCCGTGCCGCCCCAGCGCCTGCACCACGCGCACCAGGTGGTGCTTGGAAATGCCGTAGGCCTCGCTCACCTCCTGGGTGGAGACGAGGCCCTCCGGGCGCACGGCCAGGTAGAGCAGGATGCGCAGGGAGTAGTCAGCGTGAAGCGTCAGGTGCACGAGGTGTCGCTCCCGCTCCCCCCGGCCCACTCGCGCTCGGCAGGAAGGCGTCCGCGTGGATGTCCTTCATGGAGAGCCCGGCCAGGAAGAGCTTCTTCCTCAGGGATAGCACCAGCTCCGGGTTCCCGCAGAGGAACGCGCGCCAGCCCACCGGCTTCGGACACTCGTCGCGGATGAGCGCGTCGAGCGAGCCCACGTGCACTCCCTCGCCCAGGCGGCCCTCCAGCACGCTCGGCCGGTAGTGGAAGTTGCCGTGGCGCTCGGCGAGCGCGCGCAGCTCCTCCACCAGGTACAACCCACGCGGCTCCCTCGCGCCGTGGAAGAGCCAGATGGGGCCGGTGTGCCCTTGCTCCAGGGCGTCACGCGCGATGCCATAGAGCGGCGACAGCCCCGTGCCCGCGCCCGCCAGCAGCAGCGGCTGCTCCGGGCGGCCCGGGAGGTAGAAGCAGTCGCCCGCCGGGCCCTGGATCCGCACCTCGTCCCCGGGCCGGGCCTCCGTGCTCAGCCAGCCGCTCATCGCCCCACCGGGGAGCAGGCGCACGTGCAGCTCGAGCGCGCCCTCGCGCGGCAGGCTGGCCACCGAGTAGCTGCGGGCCAGCCCGTCCGCGCGCAACAGGGTGAGGTACTGGCCCGCCCGGTACTCGAAGGCCGCCTGCGGGCGCAGCCGCACCCGCAGCACGCCCCCGCTCAGGCGCTCCAGCGACTCCAGGCGCGCGGGGACGCGCAGCTCGTCCCCGCCGCCCGCCACCTCCAGCTCCGCGCCCGGCTCCGGCCAGCAGGAGCACGCCAGGAAGTAGTTGCGCGCCTTGAGCGTCTCCTTGAGCCCCGCCTGCGCCTTCTCCGGCACGGCGCCGGCCGCCGCGCGCATCAGACAGGACTGGCACACGCCCGCCTTGCACGAGTGGGGCACGGGGACGCCCTGCCGCAGCAGCCCGTCCAGCACGGACTCCTCAGGCTCCAGCGAGTACCACTGCGCCTCGTACCTCACCCGGGACATGGCCGCGCCTCCCCTACCTGTTCAGCACGTCCGCGCGCACGCTCTCCGCCGTCTGGATCACCTGCTCGATGAGCGGCGCGGCCACCCCCAGATCCTTGAGCGTGCCCGCCAGGTGCTCCGCCACCGCGTTGAAGTGCGAGTCGTTCAGCCCGCGCTTCACCAGGTGCGCGTGCCCCTTGCGCATGTCCATCCCCGTGTAGTTGTTGGGCCCGCCGAACACCATGGTGAGGAAGGCCTTCTGCTTGGCCGCCTGGCGCTCCATGTCCACGTCCTCGAAGAAGTGGTTGATGCGCTCATCCGCGAGGACCTTCCGGTAGAAGAGATCCACCGCCGCGTCCATTGCCTTCGCTCCGCCCAGCAGCTCGTACACGGTGCTCATGTGCGCCTCCTGGCCCATCGGGCCAAAAAAGATGCACACTGAATGCATCTTTACGGGCGCGGAGTCAAATACCCAAAAGGCCAGGGTTCCCTGGGAGGAGGGGGAGCTGGGGAGCGGCGTGGTGTGCGCTAGCGGCCGCTGGCGGCGGTCATCCGCGCGGCCTCGCGGCGCACGGTGGCCTGCTCCACCAGGTAGCGAGCGTCCTCGGGCGACAGCTCCTTGAGGCGCTGCTCGGCCTCCATCATCCGGCGGCGCGCGTCCTCCACGTCGATGCCGGAGACCGGCTCGGCGCCATCGGCGAGCACGAGCACCTTGTCGTTGCCCACCTCCACGAAGCCGCCCGCGACGAAGAAGGACTCGCGGCGGCCCCCGTCAATGAGGGTGAGCGCGCCCGGCTCCACCAGCGAGAGGAAGGGCGTATGGCCCGGCCGCACGCCGAAGAGGCCGAGGCCACCCGGGACGATGGCCTCATCCGCCTGCACGGAGAGGATGCGCTTCTCAGGGGTGACAATCTCCACGGTCAGCTTGGCCATGTGTCCCTCGGGTGCCGCTGCTTCAGAATGAGAGCCGGTAGGTTTTTGCCCCTACCGCCTCGAACTCCACCTTCTCGTCGTCCGTCAGGCGCGGGCCCTTGCCGGGGATGCCGAGCGTCCCCTCCAGCCACTTGAAGTGGCCCTTCATCTGCCGCACCTCGCCCAGCTCGCGCGTCAGGCGCAGGAAGTCCTGCAGGCGCCTGCCCCGCAGCTTCTGCCCGTTGCGGTCATACAGCGCCGCCACCTCCGCGTTGGCCCAGGCGGGGATCCGCACCTTCTTCTTGCCCCGCTTCTCCACCGCCGACCGGCGGCCCTTCTCCACCAGGGGCCGCAGCATCCAGAAGCGCTCCCCGTCGTTGGAGGCGAAGTAGAGGTCATCCACCGTGCCGATGCACCCGGCGAACTGCCAGACGGGGCCGCTCTCCTTGAGCATCTCCACCCGGCACTTGCCCGGCCCCTCCTCCACCAGCCGCACGCTGTACATGCCGTTGGCGCTCACGCGCGTCTTGCTGACGCGCTCCTGGGCGAGGCCGGGGAGCGCCAGCAGCAGCAGCAGGCTGAGGAGGCCGCGGTGCATGAGGCACCTCCGACGGGGCGGGAGCGCCCCTTAAGCGGCCGCCATCTTGCGGGCGTTGTCGAGCACCTCGCTGATGTCGCCCGCCATGTAGAAGGCCGCCTCGGGGATGTCGTCGTGCTTGCCGTCGGCGATCTCCTTGAAGCCCTGGATGGTGTCCTGCAGCTTCACGTAGCGGCCCGGCTTGCCGGTGAACACCTCGGCCACGAAGAAGGGCTGGGACAGGAAGCGCTGGATCTTCCGCGCCCGGGCCACGGAGAGCTTGTCCTCCTCGGAGAGCTCGTCCATGCCGAGGATGGCGATGATGTCCTGCAGCTCCTTGTAGCGCTGGAGGATGCCCTGGACCTTGCGGGCCACCCCGTAGTGCTCCTGCCCGACGATGTTCGGGTCGAGGATGCGGCTGGTGGAGTCCAGCGGATCCACCGCGGGGTAGATGCCCAGCTCGGAGATGGCGCGGTTGAGCACCGTCGTCGCGTCCAGGTGGGCGAACGTGGTGGCGGGCGCCGGGTCCGTCAAGTCATCGGCGGGCACGTAGATGGCCTGCACGGAGGTGATGGAGCCCTTGGTGGTGGAGGTGATGCGCTCCTGCAGGGCGCCCATCTCCGTGGACAGCGTGGGCTGGTAGCCCACCGCGCTGGGGATGCGGCCCAGGAGCGCGGACACCTCGGAGCCGGCCTGGGTGAACCGGAAGATGTTGTCGATGAAGAGGAGCACGTCACGCCCCTCCACGTCGCGGAAGTACTCGGCGATGGTGAGCGCCGAGAGGGCCACGCGGGCGCGGGCGCCGGGCGGCTCGTTCATCTGCCCGTACACCAGCACGCACTGGCTGGCCTCCAGGTTGTCCATGTTGATGACCTTGGACTCCTGCATCTCGTGGTACAGATCGTTGCCCTCGCGGGTGCGCTCGCCCACGCCGGCGAACACCGAGAAGCCGCCGCGCTCCTTGGCCACGTTGCGGATGAGCTCCTGCAGGAGCACCGTCTTGCCCACGCCCGCGCCGCCGAACAGGCCGATCTTCCCACCACGGGTGTAGGGGGCCAGCAGGTCAATCACCTTGATGCCCGTCTCGAAGGCCTGGACGCGCACGTCCTGGTCCACGAAGGAGGGGGCCGGCCGGTGGATGGGCCAGGTCTGCTCGGACTTCACGGGGCCGATCTCGTCCACCGGGTCGCCGGTGACGTTGAGGATGCGGCCCAGGGTGGCCTTGCCCACCGGCACCTGGATGGCGCCGCCGGTGTTCTTCACCGCCTGGCCGCGGGCCAGGCCCTCGGTGGAGTCCATGGAGATGCAGCGCACCATGTTCTCGCCCAGGTGCTGCGCCACCTCGAGGGTGAGGTTGTCCGCCTCGGTGCTGATGGTGGGGTTGGTCACCCGGAGGGCGGTGTACACCTCTGGGAGCACGCCGGGCGGGAACTCCACGTCAACCACGGGTCCAAGCACCTGGGTGATCTTTCCTACCGTCGCAGCTTGAGCGCTCATGAGTTCGTCTGCCTCTGTGCGGGGCGGTCGAAGCCGCCCTGCGTCGAAATCGGCCCGAGGGTGGGAGGGCGGGCCCCCTTTACCGGGGGGGCCGTGCCGGGTCAAGCCTCGTGGCGGGCCAGGTCAGAAGCGGGACTTAAGCCCCCGGGTGCCCTGGCGCCACCCCCTCACTTCGTGTCTGGCTGGTAGACCAGCGGGAGACCGCCGCTGGAGCCGCTGCCCACCAGGATGATCTTCGCGTTGGGGCTGGCGGCCAGCTTCTCCGTGATCTCGATGCCCTTGAGGCGCAGGTACTCCTCGGTGAGCCCCTGGCGGACGATGCTCTGGTACTTGGCGATGCCCTCCGCCTCGATCTGCTTGCGCTCGGCCTCCTGGCGCTCCTTGTCCAGGGTGAAGCGCATCTTCTGGCTGCGCTGCTCCTCGGCCAGCTTGTCCGAGATGGCCTGGCGGATGGCCTCCGGCAGCACCACGTCCCGCACGAGGATGGCCTCCACCACCACGTGCTTGCCCGTGAGCGCGCGCAGCACCTCGTCGTAGATCTCCTTCTCGATCTGCTCGCGCTTGGTGGAGTAGATCTCCTCCGGCGCGTAGCGGCCGAACACCTTGCGCGCCTCCGAGCGGACGATGGGCCCGACCAGGATGTCCGCGTACCGGGGCCCCGTCTGGGTGTGCAGCTCGAAGATCTTCGGCGCGTCCACCCGGTAGCGCACGCTGGCGTCCACCCCCAGGTCCAGGCCGTTGTTGGACAGGACCTTGAGCTCCTCCTTCATCTCCTGCACGCGCATGTCATAGACGATGAGATCCTTGCCCACTCGGAGCACGTGCAGGCCCTCGCCGTAGAGCTCCTTCTGCGTGCCCTTGCCGAAGGAGTCGAAGACGATGCCTCCGTGCCCGCTGGGCACCGTCCCACAGGTGCACCCGGACACCGTCATCACTACGAGCATTCCCCAGAGTCGCTTCATGCGCTCGGCCCTCCCTTTCGGGGCCGCACATTAAACGCGAAAGGGCCCTCCCTCCACCGAATCGGAGGGAAGGCCCTGGGGGCACCGCGCGCGGGGGGGAGCTACTTGAGCGCCTCGGCGCCGGAGACGATCTCCATGAGCTCCTTGGTGATGACCGCCTGGCGCGTACGGTTGTAGGTGAGCGACAGGCTGCTGATCATGTCCGTGGCGTTGCTGGTGGCGTTCTCCATGGCGCTCATGCGGGCGCCGTGCTCGCTGGCCACGCTCTCCAGCAGGGCGCGGTAGAGCTTGATGGAGACGGCCTGCGGCACCAGCCGGTCCAGCACCTCCTGGCGGCTCGGCTCGTACTTGAAGTCCACCAGCGTGGAGGCGGGGCCGGCCTTGGCGCCCGGGGTGGCCAGGGCGCCCGTGGGAGCGGCGACGGGCTCGGCCGAGGCGGGCCCGAAGGCCTGCAGCGGCAGCATCTGCGTGAGGACGACGCGCTGGCTGATGGCGGAGATGAACTCGTTGTAGACGACGTAGACGGCGTCCACCTCGCCGTTGAGGAAGCTGGCGATGAGCTCCTCGGCCACGCCCTTGGCGGAGAGGTAGCTCAGCCGCTGGTAGAGGCCGCCGAAGTCCTTGCGGATGGTCTGCCCGCGCTGGCGGAAGTAGTCATGGCCCTTGCGGCCCACGGTGGAGAACTGCACCTTCTCCAGCGCCCGGTGCTCGTAGAGGAAGCGGCTGGCGCGGCGGATGACGTTGGAGTTGAAGCCGCCCGCCAGGCCACGGTCCGAGGTGAGCACCACCACCTCGGCGCGCCGGACGGGGCGGGCCACCAGCAGCGGGTGTGCCATCTCCTCATCCGCCGAGCGGGCCGCCAGATCGGCGATGATCTGGTCCAGCATCTGCGCGTAGGGGCGGGCGGCGATGATGGCGTCCTGCGCCTTACGGAGCTTGGCGGCGGACACCATCTTCATCGCCTTGGTGATCTGCCGCGTGTTCTTCACGGAGCGGATGCGTTTGCGGATGTCGCGAAGGGATGCCATGGGGCCTGTAGCTCCTGTCGGACGCGGGCCTGCGCCACCCGGGAGGGGGGCAGGTACCGAGCGGCGCCCCCTATATAAGCGGCACGCCAGCCGGTCAACCGCGGCCTTCGCCCGCCGGGCGATGGGCCGTGTCCGAAGGGAGGGCGACCAGGCGGGGCCGCCCGCCCCCCCGGGGGTGCCGGGTGGCCCCGAGGGGCATAGCCTTCCAGGACAGGCTTCCCCTGCCGGAGGTGCGCCCATGACCTCACCCCTGAGTGGACCCATCCTCATCGTCGAGGATGACGCGGACATCCGGGAGGCGCTCCAGGGCTTCCTGGAGCTGAAGGGCTACGAGGTGAGCATGGCCAGCGATGGCCGGGAGGCGCTCGAGCGCCTGGAGCACCCGCCCCGGCCCGCCCTCATCCTCCTGGACATGGCCATGCCGGTGATGGGCGGCCACCGGGTGCTCGCCGCCCGCAGCCGGACGGCGGCGCTCCAGCAGGTGCCGGTGGTCATCATCTCGGCGGGAATGGGGGCGATGAGCGCGCGAGACCGGGCGCTCTACGCGGCCAACTACGACGTGGCCGCCTTCCTGGAGAAGCCGGCGGATCCCCAGCAGGTGCTGAACACCATCGAGCTCCATGCGCTGCGCCCGCCCGGCCATTCGGCGGGCGCCCCGGCGTGAGGCGGGTCCCCCACAACCCCTTCCAGGCGTCAGGAGGCCAGGAGACAATGCGAGCCCTTCACGGTCTTGCTTGCCATGGGGCGTCGCGGCGTGCTCGGAGTCTGGATGCGCAGAGGGCTCCTCGGGAGCGCGCTGGCCCTGCTGGGGCTGGTGGCCGTGTCGCACTTCGTGCAGGTGCGCTACGCGGACCGCATCCTCCCGCGGAGCGAGGCCCCCGCGGCGCCGGTGGTGCTCGTCTTCGGCGCGGGGCTGGCGCCGGGCGGGGTGCCCTCGGCCGTGCTGGCGCAGCGGCTGGACACGGCCATTGCCCTCTGGAAGGCGGGCAAGGCGCAGGCGGTGCTCGTCAGCGGGGACAACTCGGATCGCTTCCACCACGAGACGCGCGCCATGCGCCGCTACCTGGTGGAGCGGGGGCTGCCCGAGCAGGCGGTGCTGGGAGACGACTCGGGGCTGTCCACCTATGACAGCTGCGTGCGCGCCTTCACCGTCTTCAACGTCCGCCGCGTGCTGCTGGTGACGCAGCGCTTCCACCTGCCGCGGGCGCTCTACATCGCCAACTCGGTGGGGATGGACGCGTGGGGCGTGGCGGCGGACGAGGGCCGCCCCTCCACCTGGCGCTACGCGGTGCGCGAGACGTTCTCCCGGGTGCTGGCGCTGGCCATGGTGCTGCTGGAGCTGGAGCCGGCCTACCCGGCCAGCCGAGCGCCGACCTCGGCGCGCTGAGGGCCCAGGCGAACGAGGACAGGCAGGCAGGCAGCGCTCGTTGCCGCGCCCCCCCGCGGTCCGCACTGTTAGTTCAACAGCAACCGACCCGCCGAGTTCCCCCGAAGGAGGAAGGAATCATGCGCTTCAAGAAGCTGGGTAGGGAGGAGGTGGGCGAGGCGACCTCGCGGCGCCACGTGGATCCGGTGACCGGCGTGGAGGAGGTGAACATCACCGACCAGGATCTGGCGGCCACCCCGCCGCTGGAGGAGGAGCCGGACTTCCGGGACATCCTCCCGGATCAGATCCACGAGTTCCGCCGCGGCGAGGAGGGGGAAGAAGAGGAGGAGGAGCGCGAGGTGACCGCGCGACCGAGCGAGGAGCTCCGCCCCCTCCAGAGGGATCAGCTCCCCAGGGGCTAGGGACGTGGCCTCGGCCTCGCGCCCGCGCTCGCAGATCTCCCCGCGCACCGTGTGGACGGTGGGGCTGAACGTGCTGGGGTTGCTGGCGCTGCTGACGCTGCTGCGCGCGGCGGCCGGCGTGCTGTCCTGGGCGCTGGTGGCGCTCTTCCTGGCCCTGGCGGCCGCGCCGCTCGTGGCCTGGCTGGAGCACAAGGGCCTGCGGCGTGGGCTCGCGGTGGCCCTGGTGTTCCTGGTGGGCCTGGGGCTGCTGGCGGCGCTGGTGACGACGTTCGTGCCGATGATGGTGGAGCAGGGCCGGGCGCTGGTGGAGGCGACCCCGGGCTTCATCGAGCGGCTGCAGCACCAGCGCTGGGTGGAGCGCCTGGACGAGCGCTTTGACGTGATGGACCGCATCACGGCGGAGCTGCGCCAGCAATTGCCGGGCGTGGCGATGCCCGTGCTGGGAGTGGTGACGAGCCTGCTGCGCAAGCTGGTGGCCCTCATCACCGTGCTGGTGCTGGCGGCCTTCTTCCTGGCCTTCGGCAAGGAGCTGTTCGACAAGGCGCTCGAGTGGGTGCCGCCGCCGAAGCGGGCTCACACCCGCCAGCTCGCGGTGCGGATGTTCCGCACGGTGGGAGGCTACGTGGCGGGCGCCTTCCTCATCTCGCTGATCGGGGGCGGGGTGACGACGGTGACGCTGCTGCTGCTGGGGGTGCCCTACTTCCTGCCGCTGGGCCTGACGATGGCGCTGCTGGGGCTCATCCCCTTCGTCGGGGCCACCCTGGGCGGAGTGCTGGTGGTGGGCACCACGTTCGCCTCGGCGGGGACGCGCGCGGGCCTCATCGCCCTGGTCGTCTTCCTCGTGTACCAGCAGGCGGAGAACAACCTGCTCCAGCCCTTCATCCAGCGGCGCACGCTGCGGATGAACCCGCTGCTCATCGCGCTGGCGATGCTGGTCGGCACGGCGTTCGCGGGCGTCCTCGGGGCGCTGCTGGCGCTGCCGGTGGCGGGCGCCCTCCAGGTGGTGGCGCAGGATCGGCTCGCCCGGCGTCAGGAGCGATGGAAGGAGGAGGGACTCCCAGAGGACTCCCTCACCCTGCCCCCTCGCCCTTCTGCGCTCGACGAGCATGAGCCCGAGGCGCGGCACTGACCCAGGGCCCCGGGGTGCGGAGCGGAGGCCCCGTCCCCGTGCCTTCTCCGGGCAGGTTCAGCGCCGGCCCCGCGCCGCGACCTTCTTCGCGGGGGCCTTCTTCGCGGGGGCCTTCTTCGCGGGGGCCTTCTTCGCAGCCGCCTTCTTCGCGGCCACCTTCTTCGCGGGGGCCTTCTTCGCAGCCGCCTTCTTCGCGGGGGGTGCCTTCTTCGCGACGGGCGCCTTCTTGGCGGCGGGGGCCTTCTTTGCCGCGCCAAGCACCTTCTTCACGGCGGCAGGGGCCTTCTTCACCGCAGCCAGCACCTTCTTCGCAGCTGCCCGGGCAGGGGCCTTCTTGCGAGGTGCCGGCGCCGCGGCCTGCTCCTTGAGGCTCTCGATGCGCCGCTCGGCGGCAATCACCGCCGGCTGCTCGAGGCCCGCTTCCTTCCTGGCCGGCTTGGGCTTGAGGCTCTTGATGCGCCGCTCGGCGGCAATCACCGCCGGCTGCTCGAGCTGGAGCTCCGTCTGTACGGGCTTGCCCTCCCGGGCCACGACTCCCTCCTCGTACTCGTACTGGAGCTCCTGCTTCTCGGCGCCCTCCTCCTTGCCGCCCTCCGCCTCGGTGCCGGCCAGCTCGGTCAGCGCGCCCTCCACCGCGGCGATGGCTCGCGCGAAGGTGCGGTCCCCGAACTCCTCGCGCTCCACCGGCGGCACCAGCACGCTCAGCATGTTCGCGAGCGAGCGGTAGAAGCGCATCTCCCTCTTCTCCGCATCCCAGGTGCCGTAGATCCAGTCCTCGTCCCCGAGCGCCTGGATCCACTCCGGCAGCGGCCCGCCTCCATCACCCTGCTCCATCATGGCGGACTTGCGCGCCGTGAAGAGGTGGCGGTGCATGCCCTTCAGGCCGAAGCGCCACACGCCCGCCACGGGCAGGCCCACCACCGCCTTGCGGGTCTTCTCCAGCACGCTGGCCTGCTCGCCCTCGGCGTGGAGGGGATAGAGCACCACCTCCCCCTCGAACGAACCGCCATTGAAGGTCGCGTACAGATCTCCCAGCTCTCCAGGCAATGGAACTCCGGACTCCGTCTCGGCGCGCCGCAGCTCCTCTGCGGGCACTCCCGGCGACGTCGTCTTCGCCGACTTCTCCAGTGCCTCCAACCACTCGTGCATGGCCCCTCCACATTCAGCGGCGCCCCTCGGACATCAGGCGCCATACCCCTCTGCGCAGTGCGAATGTCGGTCTTAGAACGCCCGATGGCCAAGGGAAATCTGAGTCAGTTCGCTTCCTGACCACGGCCGAAGGGGAGCCACCGTGGGAATTTCTGCCCCCCCTTTCCACGCTCGCCCCCTCGCCGCCCTGGCGCCAGGGGCCTCCCAGCTTGCTCCCCTACCTATCTCTCCTTCGGGGCCCCAAGTACCGCTGCCGCCCAGGCGGGAGTGGGGGGGTGCTGTTCAACGGTCCGGCCTCGCTCCAGGCGTCCGAGCAGACGGTACGGGTGTTGGGCCTCGCTGTTGTCGTACAAGTGCGCCTCGTCCACGAACCTCGCCGCCTGCGCCAGGTTTTCGAGCGTCTCGTCGGGCACGTCGTGACCGCCCAGGGTGACGCGGCTGATGACTCGGGCCTGCGACAACTCGGGCGAGGCCAGCCCGATGAACAGGAGGACGACGCGGTAGCCAGCCACCATGCTTTCACGCAAGAAGGCGAGTTTGTCCCCAGCTGGGTCGGAGAACACGGTTTCCATGCAGAAGCTCTCGCCCAGCTTGACGAGCTCACGACGCTCGGCATCCGCGGCTTGCGCGGCGGCATAGGAAGCACCGGCCGGATCCTCGGGGGCAAGCTCACGCGCGAGGATGTCGGCGTTGACGAAGCGCAAGCCAGTCCCCCGGAGCCTCCGCTCGAAGAAAGTGGACTTTCCCGCCCCGTTGGGGCCGGCGAGCACAACGAGCGTGGGCTGAGGACTCAACGTGGGTCCGTGCTCTCCGGGACGAACACCCGCCCCACGAACTTCCCACGCGTGCGGGTCCCGTCTGGATTCTCCCGGATGATGCCGCCCGGCCGCTCGGGATCAGCACTGAAGAGTGGCTGGCGCGCTGCAACGAGGTGGGCACGCATCTCGTCCTGCCCCTCGGACGACTCGGCGTAGGCCAGTGCGTCCGTGAGCGAGAGCAGCGCTTTGCCTCGGCGCTTGAGTTCTCTGACATGGCCGTGGCCAAGCACCGCCTCCACTGCCATCCCCAGCCGCACCCAGTGCTCAATCTGGCTCGTCAGGGAACGATCACTTATCTCCGCTTCCTCGCGAGCCAGGTGCACGATCTCGTCGCTGATGCGCAGCGGAAGTCCCACGACCCAACCTCCCTTGTGGATGGCTGGCCAGATGCCAGGTCCGTGTAGCAATATGCTACCAGCTCGCCCTACCAACAACCTTCTGTGTTCTCAGGAGGTTAGCCAAGCTGGCCGGGATGCGCGCCTTCACTCCAGGTACGCGGCGGTGTGCCTGAGCGACGAGCGGGCGAGCAACCGGTCCAAGGGTGGAAGCTGCGGGATCAGAGCGCCCACCTCTTCATGGGCAGGCCGTGAGGACCCACACTGCCAAAGGGCAGGCACCCGCAAGCGACTGCACATGCTGCCGCTCATGCGGGGCGTGAACGAACGACTCCAGGTAACTCAGCTCCGTGGGGCTCGCAGCTCAGACGGCGTGACACATGGACATGCCGGAAAATGCTTACGGTCCTGGACACGCAGGTCGCGGGCCCCTCGTCTCGGTGCGGGTCCCCCCGGCGGCTGCCGGGTCCTCCCGCACCGGCCGTCCCGCTCTCCCAAGGCCTACAGCTCTGTGCGACTCAGGCCCCGGGGCCCGGCGGCGCAGGCTGCACGGCCTGGTCCTGTTGTCAGACCAGTTTGGCCGGGCTCGCCCCAGGAGCGCGTCCGCCTCTGGGCTCTGCCCCCACATCTCCTCTCCTCTCCCCGGACAGCTCTCCCCCCTGCCTCCGTCAACATCGCGGCGGGAGCCATGGCAAGCAGGAGGGGACGGAAACCAACACCGTCTCCCAGAGTGGATTCACTATCCTTGGGACAGAGCGGCCTGACCTACAGCAGCCGGAAGGGGTGACCGATGGGGAGGGGATCAGCAGCGTTCTCCCGCCCCATCGGTGGTTTCCCTCTTCCCTAGTGAACCTGGGGGGCCGCTTCCTTGGGGGTAGGCGCCTTGGGAGTGGGCTTCTTGGACGCGGGCTTCTTGGGAGTGGGCTTCTTGGCCACGGGCTTCTTGGGCTTCTTGGCCACGGGCTTCTTGGGCTTCTTGGCCCCCTTCCGGGTCTCCCAGTCCTCGGCACGGAACCGCCACATGACCAAGGGCACCCGACCGGATGCACGAGAGAACAGGACGATGTCCCCAGAGAAGTCTCCGGAGATCGCGGGGTCTTCAACGGTGTTGTGGGAGGCCCAGAGGGTGGCCGGGTCTTCCTCGTCACGGACCACCCGTCGCAGTTGACTGATGCGCTCTCGCACCAGAGCCAGCACGGAGTAGACGCCCACAGGGGCATCCCGCTCCTGTTCCTCGTCCAGTTCCTTCCTCGCGTGGAGATCCGCGAGCAGTTGGGCCCCCAGAGTCGCTCCGGACAAGGCTGCAAGCTCCAGGTCCAGGCTGACCACCAGGGGTCTCGGGGTGATGCGGAATCCGCTCTCTTCGGTCATGTAGGCCGTCCTTTCGTCGGGTGTAGGGCCCGGAAGGCATGGTAACTCATGAGTTGGGTAACTCAACAGTTTCCATGACCGCTTTCCTACTGCTGGGGTCGGCAACTCCTGAGTTGTGGTAACTTGAGAGTTGGGCTGGCCAATGTCCGCCCGTGGCCACATCCAGAAAGTCACCCCACACCCACGGACGCTCCGAAGTCCGGACAAGGAAGGACCTGGCACCCGCCATCAAGCGGGAGTTGAAGCGCCTGGGTAGGCGGCTCCGCGAACTTCGCACAGAGCGGGGGCTCTCTCAGGAAGAGGCAGCAGAGATCATGGGGATTCACCCCAAGTCGATGCCGCGCCTTGAGGGAGGGAGCACGAACCCCACTGTTGCCACTCTCGTAGCTGCGGCAGTGGCCTTCAAGGTTCCACTCCGCGACCTGTTCCCGGAGAGCGAAGAGGAAGTGACCGGGAAGTGACAGAGG
>JAFGNZ010000383.1 GCA_016926755.1 Myxococcaceae bacterium
AACGCGCCGTTCGCCGTGGGCAGCTACAACGCCGGCGCCGGAGCGGTGAACCGCTGGCGCGCCGAGCGCAAGGGCCTGCCGCTGGATGCCTGGGTGGAAGAGGTGCCGATCGCCGAGACGCGTGGGTACATCAAGCGCGTGCTGCGCTCGTACAACACCTACCAGCTGCTCTACGGCCGTCCGGCCAAGGTGCCCGCGGAGCAGTCCGCCGGGCTGATCTCTCCGTCTCGCTAACGGCCAGATCTGGTCAGCGCTCGCTGGCATGACCAGGGCCGCCGCGGAGCCGCACTCCACTTCCATGGACAGTGACGAGTGGAACAAGCAGGACGCCTTCATGCTCTCGCTCGTCTCTTCGGCGAGACCGCTGGGCCATGCACCCGCTCTTCGGACGTACCGTCCGCATCTCCAAGGTCCACCTTGTCTACAAGGAGGAAGGTGTCGGGACCTGGAAGTCAGTGATCAGGGACGCTGTGTCGAGGCTTGGTGTGGAGGTTCACTTCCGGTGACGTACGAAGAGTGGAACGCCAGCGACGAGTTCAGGCTCAAGCTCTACCTCGCAGACGAGAGGGCTACGAAGCAGGAGAGCGCCCTGGACGCGCTGCTGGAGATCTTCGAACATCAGCAGGGCTTCCTCCTTCCCGAGAAGGTGCTGACCAGCGGGCGCCCGGCGAAATACTCTCGTGCCCAGGCCAGGAAGGCTCTCGCCAAGGAGTCAGCCTGGCCGCGCTCCCTGTGGTTGAAGCGAGAAGGCTCACCCGAGATGAGTGTGTGCCTCTCCTGGAACACGCGCTGGGTGCGCCTGGAAATCATCGTCTACGTCAGGCCTCTGGCATCCCTGCGGCAGGAGGACAGCCATCTGGAGCGGGCTCAGCAGATCGTCTCGTTGGTTCGCTCCCTCTGCACCCGATTCCCCGTAAGCTACGGTTACGCCCACAGCGTGGTGGATCTGGCTTCCTACGACACCACGTACCCCGAGTCCGCGAGCGACCTGGTGCCTCCGCCCTTCGTCTGCTGGCTCAATCTCTTCGGCCGGGAATTGGTCGACACGCTCGGCCGGGAGCATGTCCTCTCCCTGCCCATTCACCACCTCGAAGTCCTCGAGAATGGCTCCGTGTTCTTCCTCACGCGTCCCTCCATGCGGGACTTCGACTCTCACGAGGCCCGCCTCGCACAGGCCCGCGCCTTGTGCCACCTGCGCCCGGAGCTCCCCCTCCAAGACACGCTTGACTCGCTGCTCCAGCGCAGCCGCGTCTTCCAACCTCTTGCTCCCGCCTTCCAGCCGGAGGTCGCCCCACTGTTCCACCTCCTCATCGGCAAGGCTGGCCTCGAGCAGCGCCGGGAGCGGATGGAGCGCTTCAACGCCTTCGCGCCGCCCCCCATCTCCGAGTGCCTCCCCGCCTCAGAGGCCCCCCCGTGCGATGTCGCGGATCCCCAGGCGGCTATTCGCCTCTACCAGGGCTTTCACGCGGAGCGCCTGAGCGCCCTGTTGCACAAGGATCTCCCCGATGTCGTGGCGCAGACGCCCGATACATTGCCCGCAGTGGATGACTACGTCACCCACGAGTCCTGGGCCTTCTCCAACGCCGATGTGCTGGAGGCGGACTGCATTCCCATGCTCGGCGGCCACCTCGGCCTGTTGCTGGTGCGTCACCTGGGCGGGCGGTGGGTGCCGCGCCAGCGCCTGGAGGAGGTCCAGGTCATCGTCGGCTCCACCGCGTGGCTGCCCTTCCTGCGCGCGCGCCACCTGATGGAGGCGCTCCGCAAGTCTCGCGACAACCTGCTGGGCTGCTCTCTCACCCAGCTCTACCTCACCGCCGCCCGAGAGGCTGCCGCTCCCTCCTGAGGCGGAGCTAGCGCCCGCCGCGCCTGATGCCATTGTCGCCCCAAGGGCATGGAGTGGCCCGAGGAGACTCTGGGCGGGGCCACGCTACTCCTGCACGCGAGGCGGATTCGGAGTAGACTCCGCGCTCGTGGAGGCACCGTCGAAAAGCAGTGACGGCGGGAAGAACGCGCTCCTGCGCGCTCTGCCGTCCATCGAGCAGCTCCTGCGCCGGCCCTCCCTGGAGGCGCGGCTGGCCGGGGTGTCTCGTGCCCGCGCCGTGGCCGCCCTGCGCCTGGCCGTGGAGCACGTCCGCCGCAGGCTGCTCAGCGGTGATCCCCGCCCCTTCGAGGACTCGGACGTGGACGAGGCCCTGCGCCGGCTCGCCACCCCGAACCTGCGCCCCGTGCTCAACGCCACCGGCGTCGTGCTCCACACCAACCTGGGGCGCGCGCCGCTCGCCCCCGAGGCCGTGGCTCGCGTGGCGGCCGTGGCTCGCGGCTACTCCAACCTCGAGTACGATCTCGACGAGGGCGAGCGCGGCAGCCGCTACGCCCCCGTCGTTGATCTGCTCACCGAGCTGACCGGCGCCGAGGACGCCCTCGTCGTCAACAACTGCGCCGGCGCCGTGCTCCTGGTGCTCGCCGCGCTGGCCTCGGGCCGGGAGTGTGTCGTCTCCCGCGGGGAGCTGGTGGAGATCGGCGGAGGCTTCCGCGTGCCGGACGTGATGCGCCAGTCGGGCGCCCGGCTCGTCGAGGTGGGCACCACCAACCGCACGCGCCGCGCTGACTACGCGTCCGCCCTCACCCCCGAGACGGGCCTGCTGCTGAAGGTGCACCGCTCCAACTTCGCGATCGTGGGCTTCACCGAGGAGGTGAGCGTGGCGGAGCTGGCCGAGGTGGGCCGCGCCCGTCAGGTGCCCGTCTTCCAGGATCTCGGCTCGGGCGCGCTGGTGCCGCTGGAGGGCGAGGGCCTCACCTCCGAGCCCACTGTCCGCATGGCCGTGGCCGACGGCGCGGACGTGGTGGCCTTCTCCGGCGACAAGCTCCTGGGTGGCCCCCAGGCGGGCATCATCGTCGGCCGCGAGGCGCTGCTGGCCCGTATCAAATCCCACCCGCTCACCCGGGCGCTCCGGGTGGACAAGATGACGGTGGCCGCCCTGGAGGCCACCCTGGAGCTGTACCGGGACGGCCGCCCGGAGGCCGTGCCCACCTGGCGCCTGCTCTCCCAGCGCCCGGAGGCGCTGCGAGCCCGCGCCGACCGTCTGCTGGGCCTCCTGGCGTCCCAGGGCCTCCAGGTTCGAGTGGCCTCGGTGTCGGGGCAGGTAGGCGGTGGGGCGATGCCACTGGCCAGATTGCCTTCCTTCGCGTGCATCCTCAAAGTTGAGGAGCCGGATGTATTCCTGGAGCGTCTGCGCGGCGCCGAGGTGCCGGTTATTGGAAGGATCGCGGACGGAGAGGTGTTACTCGACGTCCGTTGTCTCGCGGAGGAGGAGCTTGGACAGGTTGCCGAGGCCGTCATCGGCACCACCAGACAGGGAAGCCGCCCATGATTGACAGCTCCGTCCTGGTCCTCAACCGCCACTACCACCCCGTCCACGTCACGTCGGTCAAGCGTGCCTTCTCGCTGCTCTACCAGGGCGTGGCGAAGGCCATTGACGCCCAGTACAAGCTCTACGAGTTCGAGGACTGGGCGGCCTTGAGCGCCACCCAGGACTGCATCACCACGGTGAACCGCTCCATCCGTGTCCCGCGGGTGCTGGTGCTCTCCGCCTACGAGTACCTCCCCAAGGGCCGCGTGCGCTTCTCCCGCCTCAACATCTACGCGCGCGATCACGACACCTGCCAGTACTGCGGGCGGACCCTGCCTCGCTCGGAGCTGAACCTGGATCACGTGCTGCCCCGCTGCGACGGCGGCAAGACGACCTGGGAGAACGTCGTCTGCTCCTGTGTGCCCTGCAACCTCAAGAAGGGCGGGCGCACCCCGGAGCAGGCTGGCATGAAGCTCCTGCGTAAACCTTTCCGTCCCCGCTGGACACCGCTGTTCCGTGGCGCCATCCGGCGCGTCACCTACCGCGAGTGGCTGCCGTTCCTGCGGTTGGAGGATGCCTCGTACTGGAACGTGGAGCTGCTGGACGAGTAGCTCCGCCTCCGGCGCCCGCTCCCGCGAAGCGTCGGTGTGGCCGATTCCGGGCTCGAAGGGTCCCCTTGGCGCGCGGGTGTGTCCGTGCGTCAACCGGAAGGGGAGACACGTGAAAGACGCGAACCGTTTGCTGATGTTGAGCGCCCTCGCGCTGGCCTTCAGCATCGTGGGGTGTGACTGTGGGGGAGATCCGCCGAAGCCGCCTGATGAGACCGATGGAGGCGTGATCGACGTCCCGGACTCCGGACCCGGCTCGCAGTGCCTGGCGCAGGGGGTCGCGTGCAGCCGGGACTCGAGCACCCAGTGCTGTACGGGAGTGTGCGGCGACGATGGCCGCTGTCCGGAGCCCAACCAGCTGTGCCGCAGCGCGGGCGAGGCCTGCACCCTGGGCGGCGACTGCTGCACCAACATCTGTGAGAACGGCACCTGCGCCTCCAACCTGTGCCGCGATGTGGGCCAGGCGTGCACCGGCCCCGAGCAGTGCTGCACGAAGACGTGCACCAATGGCATGTGCGCGGACATCCCCGGCGCCACCTCCGACTGCAAGGTGCTGGGCCAGGCGTGCGGCGCGGACACGGACTGCTGCTCCACCAACTGCCAGGGTGGCCTGTGCACCCGCGCCTATTCCTGCAAGGCCTACGGGGACGTGTGCCAGACGGCCGCGGAGTGCTGTGGCAATTCGTGCTCCGCGCCGGAGGGTGGCGTGGGCCGCTGCGAGTTCATCACCGGCGGTGGCGGCGGCGCGTGCCGGCAGGACGGCAACCCGTGCACGGATGGCTCCACCTGCTGCTCGCGCACCTGCGTGGATCTGGGCTACGGCGCCACGATCTGCCAGCCCGTGGGTGGCTGCAAGCTCACCGGTAACTTCTGCACCGGCGACGACAGCTGCTGCGGCGGCGGGGTGAACCCCAACGGCACGGTGAAGTGCAGTGGCGGCCGGTGCGACAACGGCCAGGCCTGCAACGGCGTGGGCAACATCTGCGGCGCGGGCACGCTGCCGGACGGCGGCAGCACCGACATCAACGCCTCGCAGAACTGCTGCGACGGGAAGAAGGCGGTCTGCAAGGTGGACTCGTCCGGCGTGCCGCGTTGCTTCGGCGGCGGGACCACCACCGAGTGCCCCACGGGCTATACCGGCGAGGCGGGGTGCTGCATCAATGATGGCGCCACCTGCCAGTTCTCCGACCAGTGCTGCGGCGGGGCCCTGTGCCTGCCCGCGGGCAACGGCACGCTGACGTGCCAGCGTCCGACGTGTGCTCCGGTGGGGACGAGCTGCGAGCCGGGCTCCGACGCGGGGACGGCGTGCTGCGCGGGCACCCAGTGTCTGCCCACGGAGGAGATCGGCTTCGCCTGCCAGGTCCCGACGACGCCGACGCCCACCACGGACGGCGGCACGCCGGACGCGGGCCCCGTCTGCAGGGCCAACGAGACCTCCTGCACCTCGCCTTCGCAGTGCTGCTCCGGGATCTGCACGGGCGGTGTCTGCAAGCCACCCTCGCTGTGCCAGCCGCAGGGCGGGGCTTGCACCTCCGGCACGGACTGCTGCCAGGGCCTGCTCTGCGAGGTGCCCAGCGGGGCCACCACGGGCACCTGCCAGCCGGGCGCTACCTGCTCGGCCAGCGGGCAGGCGTGCTCGTCCACCAGCCCATGCTGCCAGGGCCTGGCCTGCGAGGGGGTCAACAGCGGCACCCCGTGCAATGGCACGGAGCCGTGTCTCTGTACGATCATCCTCAACTAGTCAGGCCGGGGAGTCGACGCGGAGGGCGGGACGGGTTTTGATGTGGGCTGCCTTGAAGCCCGTCCCCACCTCCACCGCGTCCGTCACCCCGTTCTACACGACGAGCTCCGGCCCGCCCGGACTCTCCAAGCGCGCCCGCCCCCGGCGAGTCATCGCCGTGGGCGGCGGCAAGGGCGGCATCGGGAAGACGCTCGTCTCGGCCAACCTGGGCATCGCCCTGGCGCAGGCCGGCATGCGCGTGCTCCTGGTGGACGCCGATCTGGGCGGCGCCAACCTCCACACCACCCTGGGGGTGGGCCAGCCGCCGACGACGCTGTCGGACTTCGTGCGCAGCAACAAGGTCCAGATCGAGGACATCATCATCCCCACGGGCGTGCCCCAGCTGTCGCTGATCGCGGGCGCGCAGGACGTGCTGGACGCGGCCAACATCAAGTACGCCCAGAAGCAGAAGCTGCTGCGCACGCTGCTGACGCAGCCGGTGGACTACCTGCTGCTGGATCTGGGGGCGGGCACCAGCTTCAACACCCTGGACTTCTTCGTGGTGGCGGACCACGGCGTGCTGGTGGTGCTCCCGGAGCCCACCGCCGTGGAGAACGCCTACCGCTTCGTCAAGGCGGCCTTCTTCCGCAAGCTGCAGCAGGTGGAGGCGCAGTACGGGATCGAGGAGCTGGTGGAGAGCGCCCTCACCACGCGCGAGGGGGCGCTGCGCACGCCCCACGACTTCATCGCCCAGGTGCGAAAGCAGGATCCCGCCGCGGGCGCGCGGCTGGAGCGCGATCTGCAGTCGTTCCGCATCCGCCTGGTGGTGAACCAGGCCCGCACGGACGCCGACATGAATGTGGGCACCGCGATGGTGTCGGCGTGGAAGAAGTTCTTCGGCCTCGAGATGGATGATCTGGGCGCCATCCGCTACGACGACGAGGCCTGGCGCGCGGTGCGCAAGCGCCGGCCCGTCCTCCTCGAGCGGCCCGACTCGCCGGCCTCCCAGGCCCTCCAGCGCATCGCTGCCCGTATCATGACCCTCGACGGCAACCTCAGTGGCGGTTCCTCCTCACCATGAAGCCCTTCGAGCAGCAGACCTACTACGAGATCCTCGAGATCCCCGTCACCGCCCCGGAGGCGGAGATCCACGCGGCCTATGAGCGCGCGCTCGAGATGTACTCACCGGACTCCATCGCGGTGTACACGCTGGTGGACCCGGGACAGATCGACGCGCTGCGGGCCCGGCTCACCGAGGCGATGGAGATCCTCACCGAGCCGGATCTGCGCGTCGAGTACGACCGGATGATCGGCGTGAGCCGCGCCGACGCGAACACCGTGGCGAGCATGGCCTCGTCGCTGGTGGAGGCCGCCTCGGCGGTTCCGGAGGCGGCTCCGGAGCCCGAGGAGCAGGCGGTGCCCGCGCCTGCCGTGGCGCCCCCCGCGTCCGTGCCGACGCAGGAGCCCCAAGCCGCTCCGGCTCCTGAGGCCTCGCCTGTCGCCGCGGAGCCGGCACCCTCCACCGCTCCGGCCACCGCCGCGGCCGAGCCGAGCCCGACTCCGGCGCCGGCTCCGGCCGAGCCTCCCACCGCGCCGGTGCACCAGGAGGCGGCGGCCGAGTCGCCTGCTGCCGTGCCAGCCGCGGCTGCCGTGACTCCCTCTCCGGAGCAGATCGTGGTGCCGGGGGCGATGACGCCAAGGCAGATCCACGCGGCCTTCCGCAGCTACACCCTCTCGTACGTTCCCATCCTGGTGCCGTCGCCCTCGCTGACCAGCGCCGGGGTGAGCTCGCCCCCCGCGCAGGAGGACTCGCCACCGCCGCGCCAGGAGGCCCCCAGCGAGCCGCAGGCCGCCGTGCCGCAGACGCCGTCCACCGCCCCTGCCGAGGAGGGCGCCACCTCGCCCGTGCCCGCTGCCCCCGTCGAGCCTGTCCCTGGGCCCTCGGCTCCCGCCACTGGCGCGACGGCCGAGTCACCCCAGCCCCTGCCCACGCAGGCCGCGGAGGAGCCGTCGCGCTCTCCAGAGCCGGCTCCCATCCCGGCCACTCCCCAGCAGCCTGCTCCCGTGCTGGTGCATCACGAGGAGGACGAGTCCTCCGGGGTGCGCGCGCCCATGCCGTCTCCCACGGAGACGCGACCGGCCGCCTCCAGGCCCGCCTCTCTGCCCGGGCGGTACTCCCGAGTCAGCACCACGCCTCCACCGCTGCCCCCAGGCGCACGGCGCGCCTCCCACGCCGCACCCACCCCTCAACCGGGCCGTCCGGCAGTCGAGCCGGCCAAGGGAAGTGCGCGCCCGGGACAGGGCGCGGGCATGGATCTCGAGGAGGCCCAGCAGATTGCGCAGGAGGCCGCGATCGCCACGGCCGAGGCGGCGCTCGCCCAGGTGGCGGCCAAGGCGCGCGAGCAGCCTCGGCCCAAGCCCATCGAGCTGCCTCCGAACGCCGAGTTCAACGGCGAGGTGCTCCGCCAGGTGCGCGAGAGCCGGGGCATGTCACTCCACCAGCTCGCCGAGCGCACGCGCATCTCCTCCAAGCACCTGGAGAATGTGGAGGCGGACCGCTACGCCGCGCTCCCGGCGACGGTGTACCTGCGCGGCATCCTGATGAACGTCGCCCGCGAGCTGGGGCTGGATCCGCTCCGGGTATCACGGAGTTATCTGACCCTGGCCTCGGAGCAGCAGAAGAAGAAGTGACCCCATACTGCGGGTGAGGTACGACATGCCGGGAAGGTTGACTCCCCGCATTGCCGTGTATATGAAAGAAATGCAATGACAGAAGAAGAAAAGGTCAAAGCGATGCGGCTGGCCCGCGCGATTGCCTCGGA
>JAFGNZ010000384.1 GCA_016926755.1 Myxococcaceae bacterium
GCGAAGCCGAAGCCGTCCGCGCCCACCACGCAGGAGGCGTGGAGGATGACGCGCGAGCCCACCTGGCAGCGCTCGCGCACGGTGACGTTGGGGTACAGCAGGCAGTCCTCGCCGACGCAGGCCGCCTCGCCCACGTAGGCCCCCGGGTAGAGCACCGAGCGAGCGCCCACGCTGGCGCCCTTCTCCACCGTGGCGCCCGCCATCACGGTGGCCTCGCGGTGCACCCGCGCCTCCGGGTGGACGTGCGCCTGGGGGCTCACCCCCGCCGCGGGGCGCTGCTGCGCGTGGAAGAGCTTCAGCAGCCGCGCGAAGGCCAGGTGCGGGTTGGGCACCCGGATGAGCGCCAGGCCCTCCCGGGGCGCAGCGTCCGAGCCCACCAGCACGGCGGAGGCCTGGGTGGCCTCGAACTGCCGGCGGTACTTCCTATTACCGTAGAAAGACACGTCCCCCGGGCCCGCCTCGGCGAGCCCGTTGAGGCCATGGATGAGCAGGCCGGCGTCCCCGAGCAGCTCGCCGCCCACATGGGTGGCGAGCTCTCCGAGCCGGCGCGGCGTGGACGCGCGATTCACGGCGGTCGGTGCCCTACTTCTTGGGGGCGTCCTTCGGCGCAGCGGGAGCCTTCGCGCCCTTCGGCAGCGCGTTGTAGGAGCGAATCACTTCGTTGGAGAGATCGTACTGCGTCTGCGCGTAGACGAGGCCCGAGTCGCGGCGCTCGAAGACGAAGGACAGCCCGTCCCGCTCGGCGATCTTGGCGATCACCCCGTCGATCTTCCCGACGATGGGCTCCATCTCCTGGCGCTCCTTGGTGGCGGCCTCGGCGCGGTACTTGTCCCACTTCTGCGCCAGCTCGAAGACCTTCTTCTGGAGATCAGTGGCCTTCTGGATCCGCGTCTCCTCGCTCATCGCGCTGGCCTGCTTGTCCAGCAGCTCCTTCTCCTTGCGCAGCACCTCCTGCTCCCTGTCGATCTCCTTCTGGCGGTCGTCGAGCCACTTCTGGAGGCGGGCCTTGGCGGCCTTGCCGTCCTCCACCTCGAGGAGGACGCGCTGGTAGTCCACGTATCCCATCTTCTGCGCGGAGGCGGCGAGCGGGAGAGCAAACGTCAGGGCGGCGGCCGTGGCCACCAGAGTGCTTCGAAGCGACATGTCAAAGGCTCCTAGGGGGTGTTGCTAGCTCCGACGTCCGCCCCCAGCGGTTCTTCAACACCCCCTGCGCAGGGGGCGCCCGGAGCACCGGGGGGGACGCCTTATCAGAAATCAGAAGAAGTTGCCGATGGTGAACTCGAAGAGGTAGGGCTCGTCTTCCGGCCGCTTCGTGAGGGGGAAGCCCCACTCGAACCGGAGGGGGCCCACGGGGGAGAACCAGCGGAACCCGAAACCCACGGAATGGAAGAGGCCGAGCGGCACGCGGTTCTGCCGATCCTGGAAGAAGCGCTCGTTGGCCGCGTAGGCGTTGCCGGCGTCATAGAAGAGCACGCCGCGGATGCCGGCCTTCTCGAAGACGGGGAACTCCAGCTCCAGGTTGAGGATGAGCTGCTTGTTGCCGCCCGTGCGGAACTCCGTGATGGTGGCGTCCGGGCTCTCCGAGCGCGGCACCAGCAGCGTGGGGCTGATGCTGCGCAGGTAGTAGCCGCGCACGGTGTTGATGCCGCCCAGGTAGTAGAGCTCGGAGATGGGCAGCGGCTTGTTGGGATCCAGCTGCTGGATATAGCCCACCGTGGCGTTCGTCTTGAAGACGAGCCCCAGCGGCAGCGGGAAGTAGAGGCGCGAGTAGGCGGAATAGCGGGTGAAGAGGAAGGTGCCGCCCAGCAGGCCGGGGGCGAACTCCACCGCGCCGTAGTGGATGAAGCCGCGCGAGGGGAACAGGCGGTTGTCGCGGCGATCGAAGGACAGCGACAGGCGCGCGGCGCTCGTCACCCCGCTGAGGAACTGGTTGGCCAGCAGCACCGAGCCCAGGCTCTGGCCGGCCTCCACGTCCACGTACTCGCGCGTGTAGCCCACCGTGCCCAGCAGATCGTCGATGAACTGGTAGCCCACGGAGACGCTGCCGCCGGTGGAGCGGCGGACGAAGCCGTCATAGTCCGCGTCCACCCGGAAGAAGTCCGCCGACAGCAGGTACTGGGTGTCCAGGAAGTACGGATCGTAGAAGGAGAGCTGGATCAGCGAGCGAAGCCCGGAGATCTGCGCGGAGGCCGACACGCTCTGCCCCCAGCCCAGGGCGTTGTTCTGGGACACCTGGGCCGTGAAGATGAAGTTCTCCACGTTGGAGAAGCCCAGGCCCACCTGGAAGGTGCCCGTGGCCTTCTCCTTCACCTCCACCTGGAGGATGATCCGATCGTCCGCGGTGCCCGGCTTCTGGGTGATGTCCACCGTCTCGAAGAAGCCCAGCGCGGTGACGCGCTCCCGGCTGCGGCGCACGCCCGTGCCGTTGTAGAGCTCGCCCTCGTACACGCGCAGCTCGCGGCGGATGACGCGGTCCCGCGTCTTGGTGTTGCCGACGATCTCGATGCGCTCGATGGTGACCTGCGGGCCCTTCTGGATGTCGAAGGTCAGGTCCACCGTCTTCGCGTCCGCGTTCACCGAGGTGACGGGGTTGATGTTCGCGTAGGCGTAGCCCTCATCGTAGTAGGCGTCCGTGAGGGTGAGGATGTCCTCGGCGAGCTTGGAGCGGTTGAAGCGCTCGCCCTTGGAGGTCTTCATCCGCTCCCTCAGGCGCTCCTTGGGGATGATGAGGTCGCCGCCGAAGTCCACCGTGCCGATGTCGTACGGCTCGCCCTCCGTCACCTTGAGCGAGATGTAGATGTAGCGCTTGTCCGGCGAGAGGGAGATGACGGGCTTGTCGATGCGGACGTTGATGAAGCCCCGGTCGTAGTAGGCGCCGGTGATGACCTGCAGATCCCGCTGGAAGGCCTCCTCGCGGTAGGTGCCCTCACCGGTGAGGAAGGAGAAGTAGCCGCCCTCCCGGGTGATCATCACCTCCTTGAGCTCCTGGGGCTTCACCTGCTGGGTGCCGATGAAGGTGATCTCCTTCACCATCACCTTGGCGTGCTCGTCGATGACGAACACCACGTCCACGTTGGCGCCGCCGTCGACGGGCTCGAGGCGGTGGGAGACCTCCGCCAGGAAGTAGCCCTTCTCGACATACTTCTCCTGGATCTTCTTCACCGTGGAGCGCACGGCGTCCATGTCCAGGATGGTGGCGGGCTTGACGTCGATCTGCTCCTTCAGATCCTCCTGGCTCAGCTCCTCGTTGCCGGACAGCCGCACGGCCCGCACGGAGGGGCGCTCCTGCACCCGCACCACGTAGGCGATGCCCTGGGGCAGCCGCTGCACCAGCAGCTGAACGTCCGTGAAGTACCCCAGCGCCCAGACGGCCCGAATGTCCTCGGCAGAGCGGGTGGGATCGAAGGGGGCCCCCTTCTGGGTGACGAGCGCGCGGCGGATGGCCTCGGCCTCGACGCGGCGGTTGCCCTCGATGCGGAGCTCGAAGACGCGCTCCTCCTGATCGCCGGGAGGCAGCTCCTCCTCCACGGGGGCATCAGCGGGGACGGTGTCGGGGGCCTGGGACCGCTCGGCGGGGGGAGGCCGCGGCGCACCCGTCTCCGCCTGTGCCAGGGCACGGTAGGGAACGAGCGCCCACAGCAACACCGCGAGCAGTGGCAGGAGAGACTTGTGCGACAGAACGGGAGACCTCAAGGGGCAGTCGGCCTGTAAGGGGCGGGGCAATCTACGGGATAGGTTCGGCGTCCCTCAATCCAAAAGCGCGGCACGGTCAAGCGTCCGTCACCTGCCCGCCTGCAAGGCGCAGCCGGCGAGGCATGGATTGAGCAAGCGTCTCGTTGTGGGTCACTACCACGGCGGTAATGCCCAGGTCTCGGTTCACGTCCCGCAGGAGCTGGTGGATGCCCTCGCCGGTGGCGGGATCCAGGTTACCGGTCGGCTCGTCGGCCAGCAGGATGGCGGGCTTTAGCACCAGGGCCCGAGCGAGGGCCACGCGCTGGGCCTCGCCGCCGGACAGCTCGCCCGGCCGGTGGTCCACGCGGGCCCCCAGCCCCACCCGCTCCAGCAGTTCCCGGGCCTGGGCATAGGTTTTTGCCCGGTCCCCGCGCTGGATGAGGGCCGGCATGGCCACGTTCTCCAGCGCGGTGAACTCCGGCAGCAGGTAGTGGCTCTGGAAGACGAAGCCGATGGTGCGGTTGCGGAACTCGGCGATCTGCGCGTCGTTCATGGAGAAGACGGAGCGCCCCTCGAAGAGCACCTCGCCGGCGGCCGGGGCGTCCAGCGTGCCCAGCACGTGCAGGAAGGTGCTCTTGCCGGCGCCGGAGGGGCCAATGAGGCTCACCAGCTCGCCGCGCTCGAGGTCCAGCGACACGCCGCGCAGCACGTCAATGCGCTTGCCGTGCAGGAAGTAGCTCTTGAAGACATTGCGGATGGAGAGGAATGCCATCGCCTACTCCGCCTTGAGGCCTTCTACCGGCTCCACGCTGCTCGCCTTGAGCGCCGGGTAGATGGAGGCCAGGTACGTGACGAGCACCGCGATGACCACGGCCAGGAGCGTCTGCACCGGCTCGATGCGGACCGGGAGCGCGGGGATGTAATAGACCTCCGGATCCAGCTTGATGCCCACCTTCTCGATGAAGAGGCACCAGGCCAGGCCGGACAGCAGGCCCAGCAGGCCTCCGGCCACGCCGATCTGCAGGCCCTCCGCGAGGAAGATCTTGACGATCCCGCCGTCCGGCACGCCCAGGGCCTTGAGGACGGAGATCTCCTTGCGCTTCTCCAGCACCAGCATGATGACGGTGGCCACGATGAGGCCGGCGGCCACGATGATGATGATGGAGAGGATGATGCCCATCACCAGCTTCTCCAGGCGCAGGGCGGAGAAGAGGTTGCGGTTGGTCTCGCTCCAGTCGCGCGAGCGGTAGGGATAGCCGCCCAGCTGCCGGGTGACATCCGCGGCGATGCGCCGGGCGTCGTCGATGTCCGCCACCTTGAGATCGATGCCGTTGGCGCCCTTCACCTCGAAGAACTTCTGGGCCTCGTCCAGGAAGATGTAGACGAACTTGGCGTCGTACTCGTACATGCCCGAGTAGAAGACGCCCACCACGCGGAAGGCGCGGCTCTTCGGCATGGGCCCGGAGGGCCCCAGCTCCGTGCCCAGCGGGGAGACGATGTTCACCTTGTCTCCCACCACCACGCGCATGGCGGCGGCCAGCTCTCGCCCGACGATGATGCCGGGCAGCACCTGCTCCTGCGCCGGCTTCGTCATGCTGCCGATGATGGGATCGATCTCCTCCTCCGCCTCCTCGGGCTGGCCGCCGGCGGGGGGCGCTGCGCCCGCGGGCCTGTCGTCCAGCATGGGCGAGCCCGCGCCTCCCGGGCCACGCCGCGGGGTGAGCAACTCCGGCTTCTTCAGGTACTCCAGCGAGCCGCCCGGCAGCATGTACCCAGGCAGATCCGTCACCGAGCCCACCGTGTCCGGATCAATGCCCTTGATCACCACGCCGTCCACGTTGCCCTCGGAGACGATCATCACCTGGTTGGTGATGAAGGGCGACTGGCCGACGACGCCGGGCACCTTGGCGATCTGCTCCATCAGCTTCGGGTACTCGGGCAGGTCCCCCGCGTACTTGGATACCACCGCGTGCGCGTGGGTGCCGAGGATCTTCTTCTGCAGATCCAGCTCGAAGCCGCTCATCACCGACAGCACGATGATGAGGGCCATCACGCCCACGCCCACCCCGCCCACGGACAGGGCCGTCATCATCATGGTGGGGGACTGCTCGCGCAGCTTGAGCCGGTTGAGCGAGGCGGCGGCCGCGAGCGGATCCACCAGGCCCAGCTCGCGGATGCGGGTGCGCTCCACGGCGGCCTCCACCGCCCGGACGATGCCGTAGATGATGAGCGGGGGGATGATGCCCAGCATCAGCACCGCCAGCGTGCCCAGCAGCAGCGAGGGGCGGAACACGGCCACGTGGCGGCGCGCGACGAACAGCTCGAACCCCAGCCGCAGATCCAGCCGGCCGCTGCCCGCGGCGACGAAGCCGGAGTTGATGCCCAGCACCAGCATCAGCACCAGCAGCCCGAAGACGAGCCAGTAGCCGAGCTCCGGCCTGCCCAGCAGGCCCGCCACGTACGTCACCTCGCGCAGCCGGTACCCCAGCGCGAGCTGCAACGCGGGCACCCGATCCAGCAGCGTGAGCATGATGGGGATGGGCAGGCCCAGGTAGAAGACGCCGATGGTGGCCTCGGGCAGGGACAGGCGCCGCGCGCGCGCCGCGCCGATGGCCCCCGCCACGAAGGAGATGGAGCAGGCCACCAGCAGGGAGACGGCGAAGGCCCAAGGAGGGGCGAGCTGGAGCCCCGATCCGCCGGAGGCCTCGCCCTGCGCCACGCTCTGCGCCCCGCTGGACAGCAGCGACTGCAGCTGGATGAGGGCCCACTCGGCCAGGAGGATGCCGCCGCCGTAGGCGCCCAGCGTGCTCCAGTAGAAGTCCCGGTAGCCCGCGAGCCGGGGGTACAGCGGCGCTCCCGCCGCGGGGCTCGGGCCCTCGGTGGGGGCCGGGGCCCGCCGGAGGCCCGCCGCCAGCAGCCCCCACCCGCCCAGCCAGGCCAGCGCGCCCGCCACGAGGTACTGCGTCCCCGACAGCGGCAGCGGCTGCTTCAGGCTCAGCTCGGCCGGAACGAGCGCCAGCGCGTTGAGCGACTGCAGGAGGCTTGCCCAGCCCATCACCGACAGCCCCAGCGCCTGGGACACTTCGGCCCACGCGTTGGAGCGTGAGACGGCTACCCCGAGGAGCACGGCGCCCCCGAAGGCAACGAGCGCGCCGCTCCACACGAGGCCCCAGCGATAGACGGTCTGTCGTTCTGCGCTTTGCACGAGGACCCTTGGCTACCTGGCGAGCGGCTTGAGGAGGGGGAAGAGGATGACGTCTCGGATCGAGGCCGCATCCGTGAACAGCATCGCGAGCCGATCAATCCCGATGCCCTCACCCGCCGTGGGCGGCATGCCGTGCTCGAGCGCTCGAATGTAGTCCTCGTCGTAGTCCATCGTCTCCTGCTGGCCCCGCTGCTTCGCCTCGAGCTGGCCCAGGAAGCGCTCCTTCTGGTCCAGCGGATCGTTCAGCTCGGAGAAGGCGTTGGCGATCTCCCGGCCGGCGACGAACAGCTCGAACCGGTCCGTGATTTCCGGGTTCTGATCGTTGCGCCGGGCCAGCGGGCTCACCGAGGTGGGGAAGTGGGTGATGAAGGTGGGATGCACCAGGGTACTCTCCACGTGGTGCTCGAAGAGGGCGCCCACCAGCTCTCCCTGGTTCATCGTCTCGATGGCGCGGCGCTCGGCCTCGGCGTGCGTCGTCTTGAGCAGCTCGTGGCGCAGCCGATCCGGGTCCGCCATGTCCTTGTCGGACAGCGCGCCGCCCACCGCCTCGCGGATGGCCTCCGTCATGGGGATGCGCTTCCAGCCCTTGCCGAAGTCCAGCACGTGCCCCTGGTAGGCCACCTTCGTGTCGCCGGTGACGGCCCGGGCGGCCCCGGAGATCATCTCCTCGGTGAGATCCATCAGGTCCTCGTACGTGGCGTACGCCTGATAGAACTCCAGCATCGTGAACTCGGGGTTGTGCCGGGTGCTGATGCCCTCGTTGCGGAAGTTGCGGTTGATCTCGTACACGCGCTCCAGGCCGCCCACCACCAGGCGCTTGAGGTACAGCTCCGGGGCGATGCGCATGTACAGATCGATGTCGAGCGCGTTGTGGTGGGTGGTGAAGGGCCGCGCCGCCGCGCCGGAGACCAGCGGGTGCATCATCGGGGTCTCCACCTCGATGAAGTCGCGGCCGTCCAGGAACTCGCGGATGAAGCGCACCAGCCGGTTGCGCTTGAGGAACGTCTGCTTCACGTCCGGGTTGGAGATCAGGTCCAGGTAGCGCTGGCGGTAGCGGATCTCCACGTCCGTCAGCCCGTGCCACTTCTCGGGCATGGGGCGCAGGGACTTGGTCAGCGGGGTGAACTTCGTGGCCGACAGCGACAGCTCGCCCGTCTTGGTGCGGAAGACAGGGCCGGTGGCGCCCAGGAAGTCGCCGAGATCGCAGAGCTTGAAGGCCTCGTAGGCGTCCCCGAGCGCGTCCTTCTTCATGTGGACCTGGAGCTCGCCCGAGCGATCCCGGAGCTTGATGAAGGCCGCCTTGCCGAAGGTGCGCATCGCGACGATGCGGCCGGCCACGGTGTAGGAGGTGGGCGGGGCCTTCTCGAGCTCCTCGGCGGACTGGGCGCCGTGCTTCGCGTGGATCTCCGCGGCCTGGTGCTCGGGGCGGTAGCCGTTGCCGTACGGATTGAAGCCGGCCTCGCGCCACTTGCCCGCCTTCTCCAGGCGCTGCTGGTAGATCTCCTGCTCTTTGGACCCGAGGTCCGCTTCAGCCGACTTGTCCGTCTTGTTCTCTGTCTCTGCCATGACGCGCCTTCCCGAGGGCGCGGCACCGTAGCCAAGCGAACCCCGGGACGCAACGCATCATGTCCTCTTTATGAGAGAGGGCCCGCCAGGTTCAGGGAGCCGACATCACCAGGAAGGCCGCCACCGCCGCCGCCAGCAGCAGCGGGATGAGCACCTCCACCGGGAAGCGGTGGTAGTTGTGCGCCAGGTGCAGCTTGCGCAGGCCGAAGCGCCGCTCCCGCTTCACCCGGTTCAGCACCAGGGAGGCCATCACCGGGGGCGCCTTCTCCCGCTCCACCTCGCGCACCCGCTGGACCGCCTTCGCGTAGCGATCCCACCCCGCGCGGCACTCCGCGCACTCGTCCAGGTGCGAGCGGACCGCCTGCGCCTGCGGCTCGGGCAGCTCCTCGTCCGCCAGGGCGAAGAAGAGATCTCGGGCCTCCCGGTGGTTCAGTCGCGGTTCCACGTCCTTGAGTCTCCGCTGAATGCCACTCATTCCTCAAGCCGCCCGAGCAGATCCGCCAGCTTCTCCCGCGCGCGGTGCAGCCGGCTCTTCACCGTCCCCTCCGCCAGCTCCGTGATGTCGATGATCTCCTCGTAGCTCAGCCCCTCGATGTCGCGCAGCGCCACCAGCATGCGCGCGTCCGGCTCGAGCTGGGAGATGGCCCACTGTACCCTCGCCCGCTCCCGCGCCGTCTCCAACGCCGCGTCCGGCGTGGGCGGCGCCCCCATCGCGCCCGAGAGCGCGGCTTCTCCCACCTCCCCGTACTCCTCCGAGCGCCCCCGGCCTCGTCTTTTCAGGTACTTGAGGCGGTTGATGCACTGGTTCTTGCTGATGCGGAAGATCCAGGTGGAGAGCCTGGCGTCCTCGCGGAACCTGCCCAGGTTCTGGTGGACGCTGACGAAGATCTCCTGGACGAGATCGTTGGCCTCCTCGCGGTCGGCCAGCATGCGGACACAGAAGTCGTAGACCCGGTCCTGGTGCGTGCGCACGAGCAGCTCGAAGGCCTCGGGGTCGCCCCGGCGCAGGCGCGACAGGAGCACGCGCTCGCTCTCGCCTTCCGGAGCCCCAGCGGTCACCGATCCCTCCTGTCCGATGTCGAGCACCTCGCTCGAGGACACCTGTGCCTCCCGTGGCCCGGCTGCCAGGGCACCCCTCCAGCCTACTCCATCGGCGTGGCCACCCCTCGGCCCCTTGGACACCGGGGCCGCGCGGAGGTTCCCAGGTGTCCGTCAGTCCACGGCGGCGCTGCGGTTGGGGTTCTTCACTCCCAGTAACTGCGAGGTGATGAACTGCTCCAGGTCCCCGTCCAGCACCGCGTCCACGTTGCCCGTCTCCACGCCGGTGCGCAGGTCCTTCACCATGCGGTACGGCGCCAGCACGTAGCTGCGGATCTGCGAGCCGAAGGAGATGTCCTTCTTCTGAGCCTCGGCCGCGTCCCGCTCGGCCTCGCGCTTCTTGAGCTCCAGCTCGTAGAGGCGCGCGCGCAGGATCTTGAAGGCCATGTCCTTGTTGGCCGACTGCGAGCGCTCCGTCTGGCAGGTGATGAGGATGCCGGTGGGCAGGTGGCGCAGCTGCGCCGTGGAGGAGGTCTTGTTCACCTTCTGGCCGCCCGCGCCGCCGCCCCGGATGAACTTCAGCTCGTAGTCCTTCTCCGGGATGTCGATGCGGATGGAGTCATCCACCTCCGGGTACACGTCCACCGAGGCGAAGGCCGTCTGCCGGCGCGCGTTCGCGTCGAAGGGGCTGATGCGCACCAGCCGGTGCACGCCGATCTCCGCCTTGAGGTAGCCGTAGGCGAACTCGCCCTTGATGTGGAGCGAGACGTTCTTGAAGCCCGCCTCCTCGCCGGCGACCATGTCGTTGACTTCCACCTGCCAGCCGCGCGACTCGCAGAAGCGGGTGTACATGCGCATCAGCATGGCGGCCCAGTCCATGCTGTCGGTGCCGCCCGCCCCCGCGTTGATGTCCATGAAGCAGTTGCTGTGATCGTTCTCGCCGGAGAGCATCCGCGCCAGCTCCAGCCTGGCGACCTCCGCCTCCAGCCCCGTCAGCGAGCCCTCCGCCTCCTGGGCGCTGGCCTCGTCGTTGGCCTCCTGGGCCAGCTCCAGCAGCGTCTGCGCGTCGTCCAGGCCGCGGAGCGTCTTGTCGAAGGAGCCCACGCTGGCCTCCAGCGTGGATTTCTCCTTCAGCAGCGCCTGCGCCTTGGTGTTGTCGTCCCAGAAGTTGGGGAGCGTGGAGTCACGCTCGATCAGCGCGATGCGAGACCTCTTGCGGTCGAGGTCAAAGATGCCCCCGGAGCGCCAGGAGGCGCTCGCGAAGTCCACCGATCTTCTCCATCGTGTCGTTTGCCATGGTGCAATCCTCGTCGGCGCGCGGCCCGCGCGCCAGGAGCGGTCGGGGGTATCCCCCGGAACGGCTCGGACGCGCACCCTATCGCAGGGCGTTTGACGCGCGTTGAACTATGTGCGGTGGACCTCGAGCGTCTGCGTCAGGCGCCCAGGCCATCCCCCGCTCACCTGGCCGGACGGCTTGCGGTGGCGTAAGCTCAGGGTTGGGCTGGAGTTCCAGCGCTTGGTGCTCGGGCAGCTAGACCTCCTCGAATCTCGTGCCCGTGGCGCCCATGCGCTCCAACGCGTCCTTGATCTGCTCGGAGACGACCAGCGTGCTGGACCACCCCTCGGGGCGGAACACCTGGGCGTTCCCCACCTTCGCCTTGTCGATGCGCATGTCATCTACGGCCCAGTACTTCCCGACTTTATCGGGCACTCCGTCTTCTGGGGTCCAGAACTGCACCTTGGAGGCTTTCTCGTCGATGCAGCGGATGAGGCGCGTTGCCACGAGAATCATGTACTGCTCCCGCTGACCTTCGATGTCCGCGGGGATGAGCTGCACGTCGCCGGGGGCCCGCTCCGACAGCATGCGCGCCACCTTGAGGTGGACGACGGGGATGCTCAATCCTGCCCACGAGAAGTCCAGCGGCCTGCCCGCAATCTCGACAGGGATCTTCAATCGTCCCTCCACGTCCACGGGCGTTCCTCGCTTGAAGTCCCAGTCGTGCACCTTGCGGCCCTGGCTGTCGATGGGCGTATCCAGATGCCAGCGGTGGGGGACATTGACATCGTCAGAGAGGTCGAAGAAGCGCTGGGACATAGGGAACTTCTAGCGTCATTTCCCCAGGGTGACGAGGCGGTTCAGTTCCGTGCCGGGCGTGTCAATTTCATTGGCCAACTTCTTGAGCGCGTCCGTCAACTTCGCACGGCATTCCATGATGGTGCGACAGTCTCCCAGCGCCTCGTCCAGGCGCCTGTAGACCACTCGATGGTAGCGTTCCGGGTGAGGCCCCCTGTGCCCCTGGATGGGCACGATGTTCTCAGGGTCCTTCAGCCGCATCCCCGCTCTGGCGAAGAGCTTCTCGAGCCGGGGGGTCCACGGGCCACCGCGCAGCGCGGACTTCTTGTTCGCGATGGTCCCGATGTGGTGCTTCTCCGTGCGCTCGCCGCGTCCCCCGTTGCCCGCCATCGCCACCCCGAACGGCGGCAGCGCCACGCTGAAGCCCTCGGCCGTCACCGCCACGGACTCCACCGCGCCCACCTCTGACAACAGGAGGCCTTCTGGGCCCGCGGCCTGCATTGACACCTGCGCGGAACCAGGCAGCGTCCCCACCTGCTCCGCGAACCCCTTCGCCGTGTGCGTCAGCACCGCCATCGCGATCATGGCGAACGCTTGCGCCGCCTCTCGCGAGAACAACCTGCCGTACTTCTCTCCCGCCTCCCGCACCTCCTCGAAGGTGGTGGCCACCTTCACCTCCTCCATCAACTCGAACCAGCCCGTCACCAGGTTGTAGAGCGTCTTGGCGCCAACCCAGAACACCAGTGCCGCCGTCGCCCACGCGGCCGCGAGCTTCGTCACCGGCTCGGGCATCGCCAGCAGGAACAGCAGCATCACCACCGTGCACATCGCGGCCTGCAGCACCGCCTGCATGCTCACCATCTCTCCCAGCGCCTTCTCGAACTCCTCCAGCACCGGGCTCTTGCTCATCGCCATCGCCCACATGTACCGGCCCTGCAGGTCCAGGTACTTCCCCGCCACCAGCGCGCCTCCCAGGCAGTCACCCTCCACGCCATGAGCGCGCCGACACCAGGCCTTGTACTCGGTGACCCACTGCTGATCCTCCTCCGTCAACGTCCCTTCCAGCGCGGTGCCGGACTCCAGCGGCACCAGCTTTCCCTCCCGCAGCAGGTACACGTAATCGCCGTACACCGCTTCGAGCTGAAGCAACTGCTCCACCGTCTCACGCGGGGTGCCGCTCAGCCGCACCTCTCTGGCCAGTCTCCGGATGGCCTGGGTGCTCTCCTCCGCCGTCACCTGCACCGGCTCCACTGTTGCCGTGCGGGGGATGTGGACGATTCTCTCTCCTCCCGCTCCGGTCTCCACACGGAACACGCTCGGCGTCCCGCTGCACCCCACCATCAGCGCGAGGAGCATCGCTTCGCTCTTCCACAGCAGCCGCCATGGCCTTATCCATCACCCCCTCTTGTCAGGAGGGCTCAGGCTAGAGGCCCGCCACACGCCAGAGGAGGCGCTGCCGGGTAGTGCCCGCCTCGGAGACCCTGGTGCCGAAACGGATCGCCACTTCCAACCAGTTCTCCACCGGGCGAGCCCCACCCACAAGGTATGAAACGGCTTTTTCTTTCTAGTTGGAAGTGCCAACTCGCCCCATGTATGTGAACCTGCACATGAGGGCGCTGGCCATGCCGGAGCGGGGTTCTTTCGCCGGGGGAGGAAGTGCTCGGGGTCGGGCTGGAGTTCCAGTAGTTGGTGCTCGGGCAGCTAAGCCACCGGGGCAAAGTCGTTTCAGGGGGGCGTTACAAGGCTGTGCCCTGCCGCTCAGTCGATCAGCACACAGGTTTCGCTTGGGCTGAGGCCTTGCCGACTGTGCGCCCGGCAAAGCTGTCCGACAGCCTGTCAGGTTCAGCAAGAGAGTGCCGAGAGGGGAGCTCGAAAGGGTTCAACGCTGGCGGAGGGTGGGCCCCGGGAGAGCGGGACGCCGGGGCGGGCGGACCCGTCAGCGACGGCTCAGGATAGATCACAAGTTCTTGCGCCTGGAGAGCCTCTTCTCC
>JAFGNZ010000065.1 GCA_016926755.1 Myxococcaceae bacterium
AGGGGCGAGCGCCGCATGGGGGCGGGGGTTCAGGTCAGCCGCAGCAGGGGCGAGCGCCGCATGGGGGTGGCGGGCCGAGGCAGCCACACCCCGGGCGGGCTCCGCATGGCGGTGAAGGACAAGGGCAGCCGCACCACGGCCGGCCGCCCCAGCACGCGGGTGGGCAGGCCGCACAGCACGGCAGGAGAGGCCCCCACGCGGGCGGAGGGCAGGGCGCGTCTCATGGCGGCAACCCACCGCCCGCCCATGGTACCGGGCATCCCCATGGCGCTCCTCAGGGCGGGGCCCGCCCGCCACACGGTGGACAGGGGCAGCGGGGCGATCGGCCCCAGGGCTCTCGGCCCCCTCGCCACGGCCGGCGCGGCGCCGCTCCCGTGGTCTCCTACGTGTCGCGAACCGCGGGCTCGGCGCCGGAGGGCTCCACCGAGGAGTCCTGAGCGCCGGCACCTCACCGCTGCGCCTCAGCCCAGCACCACCAGGGCATTGGGCGTGGGGCCGGCCTGCTCAATGGACAGGTGGGCCAGCAGCACGCGTTTCACCAGGAGCCTCCGGGGGGAAGGGCCGCGCTTGGGCCCTGCGTACACTACACCGTCGGCGGAGCGGAAGGTGCCGCGGCGGGCCTGCACGGCAGCACCACCGTGAAGGTGGCGCCCTGGCCAGGAGTGCTCTCGACGTGGATGCTGCCACCCATCGCCTCCACGAGGGTGCGGGTGATGTAGAGGCCCAGCCCCAGGCCACCGTAGTGGCGGTCGGACACGGCGCGCTCGAAGCGATCGAAGATCCGCGCCAGGTGCTCGGGCGCGATGCCGATCCCCTCGTCCCTCACGTGCAGCCGAGCCGTGCCGGCTTCCTCCCGCAGCTGGAGGTGGATGGGCTTGCCGGCGCCATACTTGATGGCGTTGTCCACCAGGTTGGTGATCACCTGCTCCAGGCGGAGGCGATCCCAGTGGCCGGTGACGGGCTCCCGGACATCGAGCGCCAGGCACGAGCCGAGGCGGGCCGCCTCGGGCTCGTGGCGCTTGACGATCTCGCGGACCAGCGCGCCCAGCTCCACCTCCTCGAGCTCCAGCCGGAGCCGGCCGCCGGAGATCCGGGCCACGTCGAGCAGATCATTCACCAGCTCGGTCAGCTTCTTCACCTGCCGGGAGCCGGTGGCCACATAGTCCTCCACGGCGCGGCGGAGGGGGGAGTCCGGGTGCCGCTGGGCCTCGCGCCCCAGCATGTGCAGCTTCAGGCTCAGGGGCGTGAGCGGAGTCTTCAGCTCGTGGCTGGCGATGGAGAGGAACTCGTCGCGCAGCCGGATGGCCTCCTGGGCCTTCTGGTAGAGCCGGGCATTCTCCACCGAGAGGGCCACGCGGTGCGCGAGCTCCTCCATGAAGGAGAGGTCCGCCGCCCCGTAGCGCCGGCCGGAGCGGGAGGTGAAGAAGCTGAGCACCCCGAGGTTGCGCCCGCGCGCCACCAGCGGCACCGCGATGAAGGAGCGTACCCGGGTCGCGATCATCACCCGCGCATGCTCCTCGCCGTGGGCGCTCCTCCGGATGCGCTCGGGATCGAAGTCCTCGATCAGGATCGACTCTCCCCTGAGCAGCGCCTGCGTGGGAGGGTGGTTGACGTTGCCCGACGGCATGGGCCCGAAGTTCCGGACCCGCTGTGCCAGCTCGGCGTCCTCGGGCGCGGCGGCGGCCACCTCCACCCGCCGGTACGTCCCATCCGGCTGGGCCAGGTCCACCATGCACCAGTCGGCGAGCGAGGGGACGGAGAGCCGCGCCACGTTCCGCACGGTGGCCTCGTAGTCCAGGGACGAGGCCAGCACGGCGCTCGCCTCGGCGAGGAAGCGCGAGTTGGACTCCGCGCGCTTGAGCTCCTCCTCGGCATGGCGCTGCTGCGTCACGTCTCGCTGGGTGCCCCACGCGCCGACGAGGTGGCCCGCCTCGATGATGCCGACCAGGTTGTTGAGGAACACCCTGGGAGTGCCATCCTGGGCGAGCTCGCGGGACTCCGCGTCCTCCAGCCGGTAGCCGCTCCGGATGAAGGCTCGCAGGGACTCGGTGTTGCGCGGATCCTCTCGCACGAGGAACTGCTCCATCCGGTTGCCCATGAGCTCCTTGGCGCTGTCCAGGCCGTACATGCGCGCCATCGCGTCGTTGCACGCCCCGATGAGCGCGCGCCGGAACATGAGATCGATCTGCTCGTCCTCGGGCAGGGTGCAGGGGATGGGCGGGACTGCATCGGCGCGGAAGATGCCCTCGGTGCTCTGGCTGATGAAGGTCCGGTACTGCTCCTCGCTGCGCCGGAGCTCGGCGGCCAGCGCCTCTGCCTGGAGGCGCGCGCGCACATGCGCCGTCACGTCGAACCCGAAGGCGGCGATCCCGTCGATCTCCCCACGAGCATTCCGCGTGGCCTGGTAGACGAAGTTGACGAAGTACTCCCGCTCCGTGCCATCGGGCTGGGGAACCTTCACCGGCAGCTCTCGGGCAAGGAAGGGCTCGCCGGTCGCGTAGACGCGATCGAGCATCGCGACGAAGCCCAGGCGCTCCGCCTCGGGCGCGGCCTCCCGAAGCGCCTTGCCGACGACCCCCCGCTGCCCCAGGGCCTCGTCGTTCAGTGGATTGGAGAGGGTGTAGACGTGCTCCGGCCCGCGAAACAGGGCGATGAACGCGGGCGCCTGCATGAGCAGGTTGTGGAGGCGGGCCCGCTCGGCCTCCGCCTCGCTTCGGGCCGCCTGCTCCCGGGCGTGGAGCTCGGCCCGCTCGGCGCTCGTTCGCCGCAGGGAAGCGCTCAGGTGGGTCATCATGAGGGACAACACCGCGAAGACGCCAAGCGCGATCCCCTCTCCAGGGGGGATCGCGAGCTCCTCGTAGGGCGGGATGAAGTAGTACGTGACGGCCAGGAGGGACAGCGCGGTGGCGAGGAGCCCCGGGCCCCAGCCCCCCCACCAGCCCGCCAGCATCACGGCCCCGTAGAAGAACAGGAATGGGAAGGGGCGCATGAAGGGCCACGCCAGCCGCTGAAGGATCCCCGCCGCGACGACGATCAGGACGGCGAGACCGTAGCGCCCGACCCGAGACGCCGCGACTCGGTGGAGCGCGGAGGGAGCGATCGGAAGAGGCGCTGCGCCTGGGTGTTCACGCGTCGGCACGGGAGAGGACCCCATGCTGGGCATAACACCACTGCCCCGCGCTCCCGGTGCTAATTGGGCCAGGCTACCGATTCTCAACGCCTGCCTGGAGGGCCTGGCTACTTGCGCAACAGCGTGCCCTCGAAGAAGAAGGCGGCGCACGCGGCGACGATGAGCCACGTCCACAGCGGGACCTTCGGGCGCTCGGCATCCCCGCTGGAGGCCTTCACCGTCTCCTCGCCGAAGTAGGCGGTGAGCGTGTCGGAGGGCAGGCGGGTGAGATCGCTCTCCACCGGATCCAGCATCACGGCGAAGTCGAGCGCCTGGAGCGGCTTGCCCTCGGCGCCCAGCACGGCGTACAGGCCCGGCTCGAGCAGCGGCCCGGCCACCACCGAGCCATCCTGCTGGGCCTTCACCGCCAGCTCCGTCCCGTCCGGCGCGCGCACCGCGGCGATCACCTGCCCGCCCTCGGGCCGCAGCGTCACCGTCTCGCCCACGCGCACGCGCTGCTCCTCGCGCTCCTCCAGCGAGCCGGTGAGGTAGGCGGCGAAGCGCTGCATGAGCGGCAGGAAGCTGGTGCGGATGGCGAAGTCGCTCCAGTCACGATCCACCGTGCTGGTGAAGAGCCCCACGCGGCCCTTGCCCCGCCGCGCCACCGCCACCGCGGGCGCGCCATCCTCGTAGGTGGCCAGCACCTGGCTGGCGCCAGTGGCCGCGGGGTTGTCCGCCTCCAGCAGCATGTACCGGTAGAAGCGGGCCCCCACCAGGCCCTCCTCGGCGCGGCCGGTGAAGGGCGAGAAGAGCGGGTGCTCCACCTCCACCTTGGCCAGCTTCGCCGACTTCGTCTCCGCCTCGGGATCCTCGCGCTCCACGCTGGTGCGCACCAGCCGCAGCGCCCGGGGCAGCAGCGCGCCGAGCCGGCTGTTGTAGCTGTCCGGATCCACCCGGTCGCCCATGCTCACGAAGAGGCCACCGCCCGCGGTGACGAAGGCGGCCAGCCGCTCCGCGTCCTCCGCGCTCGGCGCGGGCACGTTGAGCAGCAGCACCAGATCATAGGCGGCGTAGTTCTCTCGGAGGCCGGCGTCCATGTCGCGCATGGACACCTCCACCGGCGAGCCCGGCGCCGTCAGGGCCGCCTCCACGAAGAAGGCCTCGTCCCGGTAGCGCGTGGCGTGCGGGGCGCCGTTGATGACCAGGGCCTTGAGCGCCCGCGGCACCGGCAGCACGAAGGAGCGCTGATCATCCTCGGGCAGCGCGTCCGGCGCGAGCGTCACCGCGCCCTCCACCGTGCCGCCCTGGGGGAAGCGCACCGTGAGCGACTTCTGCGCGGTGCCGTTGGCGGGCACGTCCACGAAGCCCTTGGCCAGCGCGGCCTCGCCCACGCGCACCGCCGCCTCCACGTCCTTCACCGCCTCCGGGCTCTGGTTCTTCACGGTGAAGGTGAACTGGAAGGCGCGCGGCCCGGCCTGCAGCGCGGGCTCCACCTTCAGCTCCACCAGGGAGTGGTTGGGCAGCGCCTCCCGGCCCTCCGCCGCGTCGCGCAGGACGACCTCGGGCCGCACCCGCTTGCCGGTGGGATCCTTCACCGTCGGCGGCGGGCTCTCCAGGCGGAAGGCCGCGGCCGTCATGTCCGAGACGAGCACCAGGCGCTTGCCCGGCGTCGGGTTCTCCTCCAGCGCGCGCGCCGCCAGCTCCATGCAGCGCGACAGGTCCGCCGTGCCGTACGTGGGCCTGGCCTCGTCGATGATGGCGCGCAGCCTCGCGCGATCGAAGCCGGGCGGCGGCGGCGCGGCGGGCGCGCTCGTGCACACCAGCACCGTGGAGGGCTCGTCGGCCTGCAGATCCTTGAGCGCGTCGCGCGCCTCGTCCCGCCCTCGCTCGAAGAGCGAGGTGCCGTCCGCCCACCGCATGGAGAGCGAGGCGTCCAGCACCACGGCGGTGGCCGCCGGCCCCTTGGCCACCGCGGAGGCCGCCGCGTCCCGCCGCAGCTCCGGCCGCGCCAGGGCCACGGGGATGGCCAGCAGGATGAGGGTGCGCAGCGCGTACAGCAGCAGCCGCTTGAGCTTGAGCCGGCTGGCCGTGCGCTTCTGGCTGCGCAGCACGAAGGCCATGGGCCCGAAGGGGTGCGGGCGGGGCCGCCGCCTGTCGAACAGGTGCACCAGCAGGGGGATGAGGGCCCCCAGCGCGCCCAGCAACATCCACGGGTTGCCGAACGTCACCGCCGCCTCCCCCGCCGAGCCAGGAAGCGCAGCAGCACCTCGTCCAGCCGCTCGTCCGTGCGCACCAGCTCGTAGTCCACGTCCGCCTCGGCGCAGGCGGCCTTCACGCTCGCCAGGAAGGCGCCGAACTCCTCCAGGTAGCTCTCCTTGATCTCCCGCGGGTTCACCTCGATGCGGGCGTCCCCCTCCATGTCCAGGAAGAGGGTGGGATCATCGAAGGGGAAGGTCAGCTCCGCCGGATCCACCACGTGGAAGAGCACCACGTCGTTCTTGCGCTGGCGCAGGGCGAGGATGCGCTTGAGCGCGTCCTCGCGCTCGTCCAGCAGGTCCGACAGGACGATCACGGTGGAGCGGCGCGGGAGCACCTCGGCCAGGTGATCCGCCGCGCTGGCCAGGTTCGTCGTGCCCTGGGGCTGGGTGTGCTCCAGCGCGTCCAGCAGCACGTTGAGGTGCCCGGCGGAGGCGCGCGGGGGCACGTCCTTGAAGGCCTCGCCCACCATCACCGCCAGCCCCGCCGCGTCCTGCTGGCGCACCAGCAGGTAGCACAGCGCGCCGGCCAGGATGGTGGACACCTCCAGCTTGGAGAGCGCCCCGCTGCGGTAGCCCATGGAGGCGGACGCATCCACCACCATCACCGAGCGCAGGTTCGTCTCGTGCTCGAAGCGCTTGATGTAGTACTTGTCGAACTTGCCGTAGGCCTTCCAGTCCAGGTGGCGCAGCTCGTCGCCGGGCGCGTACTCCTTGTGCTCGGCGAACTCCACGCTCTGGCCCTGGTGGGGGCTCTTGTGGAGGCCGGACAGCACGCCCTCCATCACCGCGCGGGCGCGCAGCTTCACTCCCTGGAGCCGGGACAGCGTCTGGGCGTCGAGCAGCGCCATGGAGCCCCGCGGCTAGCCCTTCACCAGGGCGACCAGCTGATCCACCAGCTTCACCGAGGTGATGCCCTCGCTCTCGGCGGTGAAGTTGGGCAGCACGCGGTGGCGCAGCACGGGGCGGGCCAGGGCGCGCACGTCCTCCACCGTGGCCACGAAGCGCCCCGAGAGGATGGCGCGGGCCTTGGCCGCCAGCACCAGGTACTGGCTGGCGCGCGGGCCAGCGCCCCAGGACACGTTCTTCGCCACGAACTCCGGCACGCCCGGCTCCTTGGGCCGCGTGTTGCGCACCAGCTCCACCGCGTAGCGCACCACGTGATCCGGCACCGGCACCCGCCGCACCAGCTCCTGCAGGGCGAGGATGCGCTCGGGCGAGAGGATCTTCTCCAGCTTCGGCTGGGCCGCGCCGGTGGTGCTCTTGACGATCTGCACCTCCTCCTCGGCGCTCGGGTAGCCCACGTCCACCAGGAACATGAACCGGTCCAGCTGGGCCTCCGGCAGCGGGTAGGTGCCCTCCTGCTCGATGGGGTTCTGCGTGGCGAACACCAGGAAGGGCAGATCCAGCGGGTAGGTGCGGCCGCCGGCGGTGACGCGGTACTCCTGCATGGCCTGCAGCAGCGCCGCCTGCGTCTTGGGCGGGGTGCGGTTCACCTCATCGGCGAGGATGATGTTGGCGAACAGCGGGCCCTGCACGAAGCGGAAGGCGCGGTGCCCGGTGGCCTTGTCCTCCTCCAGGATGTCCGTGCCGGTGATGTCCGAGGGCATCAGGTCCGGCGTGAACTGGATGCGGTTGAAGGAGAGGTTGAGGACGTCCGCCAGCGTGGAGATGAGCAGCGTCTTGGCCAGGCCGGGCACGCCCACGAAGAGGCAGTGGCCGCGGCTGAACAGGGAGATGAGCAGGTGCTCGACGACGTCTCGCTGGCCGACGACGCGCTTCTCGATCTGCTCGACGATCTGTGCTCGGGCCTGGGCGAGCTCCTCGACGGCGCGGAGGTCCTCGCTCGGGGGCACTGCCTGCGGCGTGGCGGGGGTGGGGGCGGCGCTTTCCATGGAGTGGTTCTCTTAACCGGGGCGGGGCGTGGGGACCAATCGGTTTCGGCGCCTTGAGTCCCGTGGCGGACGTGAACCGGCAACCCCCAAGGGGCGTGCCTATTCCAACCGTGCGACCGGTGAGGCGGGAGGTCCGGACGCCTGCCCCCTGAGGAGACGGGGGGAGCGGGCGCGTGCCTCAGCCAAGCACGAGCGGCAGTGTCTTGTAGCCGAGGCTCACCTGGGCCGCCTGCTGCCGTACCGCGGGTTGAGCCCCCCGGCTGAGTGTCGGGAACCGATCGAGGAAGGAGTTCAGCGTAATGCGGGCCTCGAGCCGAGCCAGCGGAGCACCCAGGCAGTAGTGGTTCCCGAGCCCGAACGCCAGGTGCTGGTGGTTCGTCGGTCGCTCTGGCCGGAAGGTCTCTGGATCCTCGAAGACAGCGGGATCCCGGTTCGCGGCGCCGAAGAAGATGTCCACCAGCTCCCCCGCGCCGATCTCCACCTCGCCAATGCGCACCGGCCGGACGGTCACGCGCGGGAAGCGCTGCACCGGGCTCTCGTAGCGCAGGCTCTCCTCGATGATGGGATCGACCAGCGCGCGGTTCTCGCGCGCCTGCTGCCACAGCTCCGGGCGATCCGCGAGGAGGGCCATCATGTTGCCGATCAGGTTGGTGGTCGTCTCGTTGCCCGCGATGAGCAACGTCGCGGCGAACATGACGATCTCCGAGTCGGAGAGCGAGTGGCCCTCCACCTCGGCCTCGACGAGCGCCGAGAGCAGGTCCGACCGTGACTGGGCGCGGCGCGCGGCGACCTCTCGGCCCAGGTAGCTCATCATCTCCTCGAACTTGAGGGCGCGCTCCTCCGCTGGCATCCCGGCATAGGAGATGACGGCTTCGGACCAGCGCTTGAACAACGGGTAGTCGCTGTCCGGTACGCCCATCAGCGCGGCGATGACCCGTATGGGCAGGGCGCTGGCATACGTCGCCATGAGGTCCACCGGGCCGGTCCCCAGCGCGTCGAGCAGCTCCGTGGAGAGGCCGTCGATCCACTCCGTGAGCGAGGTGATGCGCTGCGGGCTGAAGGCCTTGCTCACCAGCCGCCGCAGGCGGGTGTGATAGGGCGGATCATCTTCCAGGAGGGTGAACTTGCGGTGGGCCTGGAGCACCGCGGAGCTGTCCGAGGAGAAGGTGGCGGGGTCGCGGATGGCGGCATGGACCTGGGCATGGCGCAGGAGCGCCCAGGCATAAAGGGGCTCCTTCCGACCGGTGATCTCCCCAGCGGGCAGACGCAGATACCGCACGGGGGACTGAGCCCGGAGGGCACGGTAGGCGGGGAAGGGGTTGGCGATCGTCTCAGTCCAACCAAGCACGTCGGGGGAGAGCGGCGCTTGTGGTTCCATGGGACCATCTCACTTCATCCGTGCTGCTCTCGACAATACTGACTTGGAGTAGATCTGCTCACACCAAGGGGTGAAGAGCGCAGGTTCTCACACGGGGAGTGCGTCACCTGGGGCTGCCTACATCCCTGTCACGTAGGCTCTCCACCATTAGCCATGGGTCTTTTTTAACCTGACTCTGGCTGGTGTTGGGCGAGTCCCAGGCCGCTCCTTGTCACATTTCCCAAGGGAAATCCTGGTTTGGCCAGCGGGGGTATTTAGAACCCATGTGTCTTTTATGACCCTGGCTTCCAACAGGAGTGTCTGTATGTTGGCTTAGCAGATCTGCGCCGCTAGGTATCCCGGGGGTTCCAGTGATGATGGAATAGCTGCTTTGTCGGTGTTGGCAAGATTCCAGGCTCCCAAAGAGAATGATCTCCGAGGCATCCGTTTCTTCCCTGTCGTCGGAAAGAGATGCTCCTGGTGCGTGCCGCAGCGCTGCATGCCCACTCGGCTCGGTGGGGGCACAGCGGTTGCAGGTTGCAGATCGCGAGGACTCCACGCGGCAAGAGCAATAAGCCTCAAAGCCACCCTGCATCTTCGACTCATCCCCTTTGGGAGGGCACCATGCGCCGTATCGCCATCATTGGCTCTGGACAGGCCGGACTCCTCGCTGCCCATGCTCTGCTGAAGGCGGGCTACGAGGTGACGCTCTACTCGGACAGGACTCCCGAGCAGTGGCTGCACGAGAGTCGGCCCACCGGGACTGCCACGCGCTTCGATCTCTCGCTCCAGTTCGAGTACGAGCTGGGTCTCAAGTCCTGGGAAAATGATGCGCCGTGGAGTGATGGTGCCCACATGACGCTCTGCCCGGCGCCGGGCAACCGCCTGCTCACGTTGGCCGGGCGCCTCCGTCGGCCCTCCCTCTCCATCGATCTGCGGCTGCAGAGCCATGCCTGGATGCTCGACATGGTCAGTCGCGGCGGCAAGCTCGAGATCGAGTCGGTCACGGTCGAGCGCCTGGACCAGATCGCCGCCGAGAATGATCTCACCCTGGTGGCCGCGGGCCGCGCGGAGCTGTGCCGCATCTTCGAGCGGGATGCGGAGCGCAGCGTCTTCGACAAGCCGCAGCGCCACCTGGCCATGGTGTGTGTGAAGGGCCCCCCCATGGGCTTCGATGGGATCCCCCTGCTGCCGGTGAAGAACAACACCGTCGGCGGAGTGGGCGAGACGCTCTTCGTCCCCTACTTCCACAAGGACGTGGGGGCCAGCTGGAACCTGGTGTTGGAGGCCTTGCCGGGCGGCCCGATGGACCGGTTCCAGGGGGCCAGGTCGGGTGAGCAGGTGCTGGAACTCGCCAAGCAGGTCGTCCGAGAGTTCATGCCCTGGGACTACGACTGGCTGAAGAACGCCGAACTCTCGGATCCCCTCGGCTGGCTGGTCGGGAAGTTCGCCCCCACCGTGCGCAAGCCCGTGGGGCGGCTGCCCTCCGGCCGGCTGGTGACGCCCATCGGCGACACGGCGATGGCGCTGGATCCCATCGCTGGCCAGGGCGCCAACAACGGCAACAAGATGGTGCGCAACCTCGTCGAGTGCGTCATCGCCCACGGCGATCGGCCCTTCGACGCTCAGTGGATGACGGAGACCTTCGAGCGCTTCTACGCGCGGCACGGCCACCCGACGTACACGTACACCAACATGGTACTGGCAGGCCCCACGCCCGCCGGGCGCGAGTACCTCTTCGCCCAGTATGGCAGCGACGCGCGCTTCGACAACACCAGCGGCCAGCAGCGCCTGGCCGACGCCTTCGTCGAGAACCTCAATGACCCGGCCCTCTTGACTCCGATCCTCCAGGACCGGCGCAAGACGCACGAGTTCATCGAGAAGACGACGGGCCGCTCCTGGATCCGCTCCGTGGCCGCGGGCGCCATGGGGGTGGCCTGGGAGGAGTTCCGTCAGTGGCGTGGCCTCGAGCCGCGCCACCCGCTCGTCGCTGAGATCAAGATCGCCGCCTGAGACGGTCTCAGGCGGGAGCCGCCCAGCACGTGAGGCTGGGTGGCCATGCCGGGGATCCGGCGGAACGAGGCGCCTCTGGCTCGACGAGCAGGGGCGCCTTGCTCATGGGAGGCGGCGGCAGGCCTCCCCCGGTGCGCGGCCTACTTCCAGTTGACGTAGTAGATGCAGCGGTCGGCGCCGCGCTTGCGACAGGTCTGCTTGTCGTGCATGACGGTCGAAGTGGGCTCCATGAGCCGCGCGATCCCGCTGCAGATCCCCTCATCGAACGAGCAGGGGTAGGGGGTGTCGACCTCGCAGATGATCTGCTTCTTGCCGGGCACCTCCTTGGTGTTGAAGTGGCCGATGCCCTCCACCATCTCGCCCGTCTGGGGATCGCCCATGGGCTTCCCGTTCTTGGCGTGGTTCAGGTGGTAGCCCAGATCCAGGAACCTGAACGCCGTGGGGAGATCCTTCAAGAACCCCGGACCGATCTTCGCCTTCTGCGGGATGTAGCTGCCGGCCTGCCGCAGGGTGAAGTCACCGAACTCCGTGCCGATCCGCTGGAACGCTCGGAGGAACCGGTCGAGCGGGTACCACTGCTCGGGATCGATCACGGCCATGCCGACTCCCTCGGCGTCCATCGTACCGAGGCCTGTCTCGAGCAGGATCTTGCTGGCAAGCAGGGTGAACGAACCGAAGCCGTCCAGAATCACCCGTACGTTGGCGCCAAGAATCTGGGTGTCCTTGAGATCATCTAGATTTTGCATGATTGCCCCCGAAGAAAAGTATCAACCCGATGATGCGAGCCGTGGGTAGACAGAGCGTCTACTCCAGCATGCGTCATGCGGGATTTCAAGAATGCTACAGGGGGCGAAGGATTTTCCGAGTGCCGGTGACATCGCGCCAGCATCCCCCCGAACAGCATGGTACTGCATCAATCGAGCCAGTGGGGTGCTCCCCTGCCCAGCAAGGAAGCGCATCAGCTTGGGGCCCTGGAGTCGATCTACTGCTGTAGTAGAAAGACGGGATGAGTAAACGCAAGAACACGACGAGTAGACGCGGCCAGCTGCAGAGCGAGATGGAGACGCTGGCGGAGCCGTACCGCATCAAGATGGTGGAGCGGATCCGCCTCCTGGATCGTGCCGAGCGAGAGAAGGTGTTGAAGGAGGCCTTCTACTCCATGGCCTACATCAACGCGGAAGACGTGTTCATCGATCTGGCCACGGACAGCGGCACCGGAGCCATGAGCGATGAGCAGTGGGCCGGGATGATGAGGGGCGACGAGGCGTATATCCGCTCCCGCAGCTTCTTCGAGTTCGAGAAGACGATCCAAGAGGTGTTCGGCTACAAGCACGTCATCCCCACCCACCAGGGGCGCGCGGCCGAAAACATCATCATGGAGCTGCTCGTCAGCCCTGAGCAGATCATCCTGAGCAATACCCACTTTGATACGACGCGCGCGCATGTTCAGAACCAGCGGGCCGTGCCGGTGGACCTCATCAAGGACGTGCTCTGGAAGTTCGATGAGGAAGATCCGTTCAAGGGGAACTTCGATGTGCCCAGGCTCAAGGCCGCGCTCGAGAAACATCACGAGCGCGTCCCCTTCATCCTGATCACGGTCCTGAACAACCTGGCCTGCTCCTCACCCGTCTCGATGAAGAACATCCGCGAGGTCAGCGCGCTCGCCAGGAAGTATCGCATCCCCGTCTACTTCGACGCCTGCCGCTTCGCCGAGAACGCCTACTTCATCAAGACCCGCGAGAAGGGCTTCAAGGACTGGTCTATTCAGGAGATCGTCCGCGAGATGTTCAAGTACGGGGATGGCTGCTGGATGAGCGCGAAGAAGGACGCCATCGTCAACATCGGCGGCTTCATCGCGCTGAGCGAGAAGCACGAGGAGCTCGCGCGGCGCTGCCAGGAGCGCCTGGTGCTCTACGAGGGCTTCATGACCTATGGGGGGCTGGCGGGGCGAGACCTGGAGGCGCTCGCCGTGGGCTTGCGCGAAGGCATCGACGAGGACTACCTCGCGCACCGCACCCAGCAGGTGGCCTACCTCGCCAGGCTCTTCGAGGATGTCGGCGTCCAGGTCAGCAAGCCAGCAGGGGGCTCGGGCGTCTTCATCAACGTGGATTCGCTCTACGGACACCTGCCGCCGGAGAAGTTGCCCGGGGTCGCCCTGGTCTGCGATCTCTACCTGGAAGGAGGCGTCCGCGCGAGCGCGATCCCCTTCCACCTGAACACGGTGGATCCCAAGACGGGCGAGCTCTGCAATATCGACTTCCTGCTGGCCCGCTTCGCCCTCCCGCGGCGGGTCTACACCAAGGGCCACCTCGACTACGTGGGGAAGGTGATGGCCGAGGTCAAGAAGAAGGCCCGAAAGAGCAAGGGCTACCGGCTCGTCTCTGCCCCGAAGGTGCTGGGGCACTTCTTCGTGAAGTTCGAGCCGCTCAAGTAGCCCTCGGCTCAGCGCGCCACCTGAGGCCGGAGCGTCATCCCCCGGCTCAGGAGAGCAGCTGGCGCAGCTCCGAAGCCTGCTCCGGCGGCAGGAAGACGGCCTCTGGCGTCACCCAGCGCGGCTTCGTGGTGCTGTACGCCTCGGTGGCCAGGTAGAAGGTCATCCGAGGCCTGCCACCTTCCCGCCGCATCGAGGCCCACTGGATGAGGCCCACGCCCGCCTCGAGCGGACGCCGCGCCATGGCCTGGACCGCCTGCTCCAGCTGCGCGTAGCGCTTCGGCTCCAGCACGGAGTGGATGCGCTTCATCGCATCCTGATCGCTCTTCGCGAAGCACCGCACGGGGACGTACAGCGTCACGCTGTAGGGGCGCGCATCGTCATCCGACGTGAACGCCAGGCACGTCTGCGTGGACCGGGGGGCCTGGAGCGCGTCCTCGCTGCCCTGCAGCGTCCGGTAATAGGAGTACGCCTCGCCCGGCACATACTGCTTCGCCTGGGACATGATGGCCTCGACGTCATCCGCCGAGGCTTCCTGGTGCGCGATGTAGACCTTGATGCGCGCGGCCTCGTGCGCTGACAGGTCCAGCGAGAAGTAGATCAGCTTGTCCTTCGCGCCCCGCCGCATCGCCACCTCGGAGATGAAACGCCAGGCGTTGGCGAAGCCGAGCCGCTTCAGTGCTTCCTCGATCACCTCGCTGGCGCGCTCGGGGCCCTGCGCCTGCGGGTTGAGATAGACCTTGATGGCGGGCGTGCCACAGGCCTTCAGGCAGAACGCATGCCAGATCGAGTAGCGCGCGTTCGGGTTGCGCGGCGCGAAGAGATCCTTCACCTGGTTGAAGCGCTCGAGGGGGACGCCGAACTCCTCGCTCAGGCGCTCGTTGAGCGCCAGCCCGTCCTCCCAGCTCGACTGGAGCGTGGTGGGGTTGTTCTGCGCCTCGATGAGGAAGCGGACCTCGGGCCTGTCCCCCTCCAGCGCCAGGGAGAACTCGAAGGGGGTGTTGTCATCGGTGATGTCGGAGCGCCAGGGCGGCGTGGTGCCAATGCGGCGCGTCCCCCAGGGGGCGCTCATGGCCGTGAAGAACCGCTGCACGGTCTGGATCTCCGAGGCGCTGTAGCCCACGGCCTCGCACAGCACCTGGAGCCGCGCGTTCCCGAACTCCTGGAACGTCATGGCGGCCGTGTCCTCCCGCCCCGCTGGCCGCTCCGCGTCGAGCCTGCGCTGGGCATAGCCCAGCAGCCCATCGGCCATCTCGGTGGCGAGGCCAAAAACCTCGTCGATCGTCTCCAGCGCCTCCTGCTCCAGGCCCGGCAGCAGATCCAGCTCCACCGCGCCGCCCACCCACGGCAGCTCCTTGAACTGGTTGCGGAGGGCGCGGATGCTGACGAGCTGCTTGCCGGTGCGTCCCTCGAACTCGCTGGCGACCTGCTCCAGCGCCCTCATGCTCACGTGGCCCACCGCATGGAGCGCGAGCACCAGCACCTGGCACTTCATCGGGCTGCTGGTCATCGCGAGATCGGTGAGATCGTAGAGGGTCCTACGGGCCTGGTTGCCGTCTTCCCCCCACAGCAGCCGCAGCATGCCGCTGAAGTCCGCGGAGGCATCCAGCTCCAGCACCTGCAGATCCTTCAGGAACAGGGACCAGTGTTGGGTGTCGTCACTGGCCGGCTCGGCTTTCTCGGCTTCGACCCCCGCGATGTTCCGGGCCAGCTCCGCGAAGCCCATCACGAGCGGGGCGATGCAGGGCAGGAAGCTCAGCCGCTCCTGGGGAGCCAGACGAGAGTCCTGGAGGAATGCCACGAAAGAGGAACCTGCGAAGTCGTGTTGCTTCTCTTTCAGGTGCTCCAGGATGCGCTTCATCGATCTCGCTCCTCACTGGTACTTCTGGGCACGGTGCCTGGTGGCGCCAGGGCCGGCTGCTCGTTTGTAACCCCCCGAAATTCTTCATTTCGTGGAGGGTTGATTTGAACCCCCCACCCCATTGGAATTAGTGCGTGTCTCTATCGCATTTTTTTATTCCGGTCAAAGAGGTTGGGTAAAAATATCTCTTCATTGGCGAATTCTTTGGCAATTGCCTGCGGGCTCCGGACAATTGATTTTGTCATAAAGGAAAAATCCATTGGGATTGAGCACAGGGTGTTTCATGACTCATATGGCTGAAATGACCCAGGCCTCCCCGAACGTCGCCTCCCCCGCATGGAAACCTGCTGAGTAGGGTGAAAATGCAGGGAAAGCTGCCGCGTTCGCCTCGGCCTCCCGAGGGCACACGAGGGCCCGGGAGCGAAGCCCACACGGGCGCTCCTGTGAGGGATGAAGGGGGCGAGCGAGGTGAGCGCGGGCCTGGGCGGCGCGCTCTCAGGGCACGACGAGGTGGGGGTGGGTCAGTTCAGCCACCGAGGCGGGCGGGATGCTCCATGCTGCTCTTCCACGAGCATGGCGAGGGAGGACTCATCCAGCATCGCCGCATCGAAGCAGGCGGCGACCATGTACCCCGAGGGGGTCGCCTGGCAGCGCATGATGTGCAGCTTCGTCCGCGGGATCAGCAGCTCGGGGATGCTCGCCTCGAGCACCTCTCCGGGCTCCAGCGGGGCCGAGGACAGCAACAGGCAGCCGTTCGCGGAGGCGTTGAGGATGGCCGCGTCCAGCCCCTCGTTGCCGCGATGGAGCCTGATGGCCAGCCGCAAGGGGTACCGCCGATGTTGACGCCGATCAGGATGGAAGGACACGATCGGACCTCCTCAAGCGCTGCCCGGCACCACGAGGGGCAGAAACGGCTTGCGGGAATCATACCGTGCCGCGGGCTCGCTCTTCACGCGGCCCTTCCCAGCCTCGGCTCCGGCTCCTGTCGGCACCTGCATCCGCAGGGGCCACACAGTGAGTCTTCTTTACGCCCTGGGGTTGTCCTGACCCTGGGCGGTCAGCCCTTGTCCCGCACGCCACCGCTGTCCAGGGCTCCTTCCTCGCGGCGTGGGCGGGCGCGTCAAGGGTGCCATGGGGCAGGTTGGCCCGCCGGGTGAGGTGTGTGCCTACATGTCCTGGCGTACAGCCGGGCAAGCGGGCGGAGTCATTAAGGGCTTGAGCCTGAGGCGTCGGAGCCGCGACAGTGTGATCCATGGAACAGGGGCGGCGCGCGACAGACCGGAAGGCCGTGGGTCTGCTGGTGAAGCTCAAGCACTCGGATGTGGGGAGCTTCGCCGAGGAGTTCGCCACCAACTTGAGCCCTGGCGGCATGTTCATCCGGACGCGGACTCCGCAGCCGGTGGGCACGCCCGTTAAGTTCGAGGTGCAGATCGCCGGCGGTGTCCGGGTGCTGCGCGGCATGGCGGTGGTCCGCTGGGTGCGCGACGCCACCAGCACCGAGGGCCCGCCGGGCATGGGCCTCCAGTTCCAGGAGCTGGATCCGCTCACCCAGGTCCTCATCGACCGGATGCTCCAGATCAACAAGGCGGCCGCGGCGGCGGCCACACCTGTTCCCGCACCCGCGCCCGGGCTCTCCGAGGAGGAGGCGCTCGCGCTGGAGCGGGAGATGCTGGCCAAGGGGATGCTCGATCGGGTGGGCAAGCGAATCACCGCCTCGAGGCTGCCGGCCATCGCGCCCTCCGTTGCTCCGGTGGCGCCCGCGGCGGCGCCGCAGGGTTCGCCCGCCAAGGTGGCGCAGCAGGCCTCTGCCGCCACGGCCAGCCCTGGCGAGCCCATGGAGGAGAGCGCGGACCTGGGCGTGCTCCTCGACGATCTCGCGGACCTGGGGGCGCCGGTCCTGCAGCCCGCCGCGCCGCTGGCTCCCACCCCGGTCCCCCTGGCCGTGCCGCCTCCCGCGGATGATGACGTCGACATCTCGGTCGATGATCTGATCTCGGTGGCTCCTTCTTCCGCCCCAGCCACGGCTCCGGCGGCGCCCTCGGAGGTGAAGTTCGAGGTCATCGACGAGCCCATGCCCGACATCGACTTCGAGATGGAGTCGCTGGGCGGGGAGCTGCCCGTGGCCGTCGGCATGCCGCTGGAGGAGGCCGATGTCCTCATGCCTCCGGCGCCTGCGGCTCCCGTCGTCCAGGGCGTGCCGCTCTCTTCCGCGCCGCCCGCCGCACCCCAGGCGCAGGCGCGTCCACCCGCACCGCCACAGCCCCACATGGTGCCCGTGGCACAGGCCTATCCCGCGGTGCCGTCTCCTCCCGCCGCGCCGGCGCCCCAGGCTCGGCCGCCCGCGCCGCCCGCGCCGCCGCCCGCGGCGCCTGCTCCCAGTGCGGGCGTGGACTTCGACGTGGATCTGGGCCTGGCAGGGCCCAAGCTCCGCTCCGCGGCAGACACCCCGGAGCAGGTCTTCCAGGCCGGGAAAGGGGTGGAGTTCGAGCTGGATCTGGGCGATGGAGCCGAGATCGAGGTGGACCGGCCGGGGCAGCCGGCTCGGCGCCAGGCTCGTGGCCGCCCGCCCGCGCCGCCCCCGCGATCCGCGAAGCCCTCGGCGGCACCTCCCGCCCCCGTTGCACCTCGTCCGGCTCCTGCGGCCCCGCCCGCGGCTGGGGCGCCAGAGGCTCGCGCGGAGGCGCCACGGGCCCTCGCGCCGGCGGGAGACTCCACGCAGGTCCTGCCTTCTCCTCCCGTCAGGCCCTTGCCTCCCGAGCCACCCGCAAGGCTGCTCCTGCCGCCGACCGTCTTCCTTCAGCCGCCGCCGATCGTGGCGGGCACGGGGTCGGTCATCGGCATCGATCTGGGCACCACCAACTCGTGCGTGGCCGTCATGTCCGGCGGGCGCCCCTCGGTGCTGCGGTCGAAGGAGGGCTACAACACCATCCCCTCCGTCATCTCGCTCACCGCGCAGAACAAGCTGCTCGTCAGCCACCGCGCGAGGAGCCAGCTGGTCATGCGCCCCACGCACACCATCTACGGCGCGAAGCGGATGGTGGGCCGCCCCTATGAGAGCGCCGTGGTGAAGCAGGTGCGCGAGCGCTTCCACTACGAGATCGTCCCTGACGTGATGGGCCGGGCGGCGGTGCGCCTGGGCGACCACGTGCTCTCGCTCGAGGAGGTGCAGGGCCTCATCCTGCGCGAGTGCAAGGAGATGGCGGAGCAGCACCTGGGCCAGAAGGTGGAGCGCGCGGTGGTGACGGTGCCCGCCTACTACTCCGAGCCGCAGCGCGAGGCGGTGCGCAAGGCCGGCGCGCTGGCGGGGCTGAAGGTGGAGCGCATCCTCAACGAGCCCACCGCCGCGGCGCTCGCCTATGGCCTCAACCGCGAGCTGGACAAGCGCGTGCTGGTGTACGACCTGGGCGGCGGCACCTTCGACGCGACGATCCTGCGCATCGAGAAGAACGTCTTCGAGGTGCTGGCCACCGGCGGTGACATCTTCCTGGGAGGCCTGGACTTCGACAACGCCATCGTCGACTTCCTGCTCGAGCGCTTCCAGCAGGTGGAGAACATCCCCTTCCAGGGGGACGGCACCACCCTGTCGCGCGTGAGCGACGCGGCCGAGCGCGCGAAGATCGCCCTCTCCGAGCGCAACCACTACGAAGTCCACATCCCCATGCTGATGCAGGACGAGATGGGGCGCCCCAGGGACATGCGCCTGACGATCACGCGCGCGGACCTGGAGCGCATCTGCGAGCAGATGGTGACGCGCACGCTGGACGTGGTGCGGGACGTGCTGCTGGACGCGCGGCTGAAGCCGAGCGACATCGACGACATCATCCTGGTGGGCGGCCAGGCGCGCATGCCGCTGGTGCGCGAGAAGATCAAGGAGCTGTTCGGCAAGTCGGCGCACTCCAGCGTGAACGCGGACGAGGCGGTGGCGCTGGGCGCGGCGCTGTACTCCACGGCGGTGGACAAGGTGAGCAGCATGGTGCTCATCGACGTGGTGCCGATGACCATCGGCCTGGCGATGCCCGGCGGCGCCTTCCAGCGCGTCATCGAGCGCAACACGCCACTGCCGGCGCAGCGCTCGTTCGCGGTGTCCACCGCGCGAGACAACGAAGAGGTGCTGGAGCTGTCCATCTTCCAGGGCGAGGACAACCACATCTCCGCCAACGAGTACCTGGGCACGGTGCGGATGGAGGGGCTGCCCAAGGGGCCGAAGGGCTCGGTGCGGGTGGCGGTGACGATCAAGCTGGACGCCGAGTGCGTGCTGTTCGTCGAGGCGCGCGAGTACACGACGCGCCAGTCCGTGCGGGCCACGCTGGCCACGCGCTACACGCCGGAGCAGCTGGCGAAGCAGCTCAAGGTGGACGTGAACGCGGCGCGCGCGGCGGAGGAGCGGCGCGGCGCGGATCTCAAGCAGCGCGCGGGCCGCTTCTGGAGCTTCCTGAAGAAGGTCGTGGGCAGGTCATGAGGGGTGGGCCGCTCACCCTCGCTGCCGCCCTGATCTGGATGTCCTGCTCCTCGGAGGGGCCCGGCCCCCAGTCTCCGGGGGGGCCGTCGAATCCCCAGCACCCCACGGGAGAGCTCGCCCCGGCGGCGGGCAGCGAGTGGTACCGCAAGGCCGTCTTCTACGAGGTGTTCGTCCGGAGCTTCCAGGACTCGGATGGGGACGGGCAGGGGGATCTCCGGGGGCTCATCTCGCGCCTGGACTACCTCAACGACGGGGATCCGAGCACCCCGGGGGATCTGGGCGTGGACGTGCTGTGGCTGATGCCCATCTTCGACTCGCCCAGCTACCACGGCTATGACGTGGTGGACTACGAGCGCGTCGAGCCGGACTACGGCACGGCGGAGGACTTCGAGCTCCTGTGCGCCGAGGCCCACCGCCGAGGCATGCGCGTCATCCTCGACTTCGTCATCAACCACTCGGGGGTGGACCACCCGTGGTTCGTGGAGTCCGCCTCCTCGAGGACTTCGCCGAAGCGCGACTGGTACCTGTGGCGTGATCAGGATCCAGGCTGGAAGCAGCCGTGGAGCCAGTTCTCGAACACCCCCACCTGGCACGCGCGCAACGGCGCGTACTACTACGGCGTCTTCTGGGGCGGGATGCCGGATCTGAACCTGCAGCAGCCGGAGCTGCGCGAGGAGGTGAAGCGCCTGGCCTCGCTGTGGCTCTCGCGGGGGGCGGACGGCTTCCGGGTGGACGCCGCGCGCTACCTCATCGAGACGGGCGGCGGCTCGGGCCAGGCCGACACGCCGGAGACGCACGCCTTCTGGAAGGAGTTCGCCGCGCACGTACGGCAGGTGAAGCCAGACGCGGTGGTGGTGGGGGAGAACTGGAGCACCACGCCCATCATCGCCACCTACTTCGGCTCCACCCAGCAGGTGCCGGGCGGGGACGAGCTGCCGCTGAACTTCAACTTCCCGCTGTCGGAGCAGCTCCTCGCGGGCCTCAACGGAGGCAACGCCGCCCCCATCGCCGCCAAGCTCGCGGAGCTGGCCAACGTGTACCCGGAGGGCGTCAGCGATGCGCCCTTCCTCACCAACCACGACATGGTGCGGGTAGCCACGCAGCTCGGTAGACACTCGGGCAAGCTGGCCAACGCCGCGGCCCTGCTGCTCACGCTGCCGGGGGCGCCCTTCCTCTACTACGGCGAGGAGCTGGGCATGGCCAACGGCACCACGAACAACGACGAGGCCAAGCGCACGCCCATGGCGTGGGATGACACGGCGGGCGGGGGCTTCACCTCGGGGTCGCCGTGGTTCGGCTTCTCTCCGGGGCGCGGCGAGGGCCGCAACGTGGCCGCGCAGACGGACGAGCCCGGCTCCCTGCTTTCGCGCTACCGCGCGCTCATCCGCGCCCGCCACGCCTCAGAGGCGCTGAGCCTCGGGGGGCTCAAGCTCTTCACCCCCACCCAGGGGGCCATGGCCGCGCTGGCCTTCTTGCGCACGCTGGGGGAGGAGCGGGTGCTGGTGGTGCACAACCTCACGGACTACACCGTGTCCGCGGGCCCGTTCGACATTCCCGGCTCCACACCCGAGGTCCTCTTCGCCGACAGCAACGTCGGAGCGCTCTCGGGGACCGCGAGCGGCTGGCAGGCCAGCCTCCCACCGCGAGCCACGGGCATCTGGCGCCTGAAGCCGTAAGGCCGCGCGCTCACGCCCCGAAGCGCCAGGAGCGGGGCCCGCATCAGGAGTCGCCGCATCCGGTGCGGGCCCTGGGGCCGCGGCGCCCGCGGGCACCACCGCCGGCCATGGGGGCGCGTTCGGTCCGAGCACCTGCTCCTGCGTGATGCCCTCGGGCACCATCAAGTCCACCACGGGCGACTGGCCCGGATCTCCGAGCCGCCCGCCGCCAAACCGCTCCCGGGACTCGCCCGGACCGATGGGGAGCGCCATCAGCGTCGGCGGGCTCTCCTGCCTGAGGAAGGCCGGCAGGTTCACCTTGTTCTCGATCGAGGCCCCCGTCACCGCGGGCGCATAGCCCCACTCCGGCCGCGCCGGGCCTCCTCCGAAGAAGCCATTCGGCACGAAGAACTCCACCGTGGCGCCGGTGACGCGGACGCGGGTGGGGAAGAAGACGCGCGAAGCCAGCTCGCCCTCCACCGCCGTGTTCACCTCGCGCTGCGCGGCCTCGCCCAGCGCGCCCTGCTGTCGCTGCCGCTCCTCACGCGCCGCCTTCAGCCAGCTCGCCCGCAGCTGGTCCCGCGCCTCGTAAGGCCGGGGCGTGAGCAGGATCACCTTCTCCCAGGCGCTGCCGGGCGCCAGCGTGAGGTTGCGGCCCGGCAGCGTCTCCGTGCGCCCGGAGCCTGGCACCCGATCCGTGTCGACATAGAGATCCAGGTTGAAGGTGTAGAAGCCGAACCGCGCCCGCTGCGCCTGCGTCTCCCCGGCGATGTCCACCGTGCGCCCGCTCTGCGGCTTGATGATGGGACGGGCGAAGGTGGCCTCGAAGCGGGTGCCGTCCTCCTCGGCGTACGCCACGAGCAGCAGCAGATCCAGCGACTCCCGCGGCAGATCGTCGCGCAGCGGGTAGCGCAGATCCCCGTCCCCATGGTCGTCCCCTCGCGGATCCGCCAGGGTGAAGAGCGGCGTGTCGCCGCGCGTGCCCCGGGTGAGGCAGGCGCTGGCCAGCACGGCCCCCAGCGCGAGCAGGAGGGTGGAGCGGCGGAGCAGAGACATGGAGGCAACTCCCTGGGAAAAAAAGGGGCCCGGCGAGCGTCGCCGCGCGCCGGGCCCAGCTCAAGCAAGAAGCGAGCTGCTGACTAGAACTGGGCCTTCATGAAGGCCTTCAGCCGGACGTGCTCGAAGTCGCGCCGCTCCAGGCTGTTCCAGCCGGTGAAGCGGTTGCGGAAGCCCCGCGAGCCCACCGGGACGTTGTGGTCCGCGGCCGTCTGCTCGTCCGCCACCGTGGGCAGGAAGCCCGTGCCGAAGTTCGGCTTGAAGCTGCCGAAGGCGTACTGCGCCTCCATGCCGAACTCCACGCCCGCCAGGATGTACTTGGCCTTGAGCAGCACCGAGTTCTTGTTGTGGAACCCCGAGGCCATCTCGTGGAGGTTGTACGCCTGGAACGCCGTGTTGCCGTCGAACAGGTTGGCCAGGTACTTCGTGTAGCTCAGCGAGGCGTACAGATCGTCCGACACCTGGTAGCCCGCGCCCGCCGTCAGCGCGTAGTAGCGCAGCATCCGGTCGTCATCGTCCAGGCTGTCGAAGGGCTTCCACTGGTAGCCCGTCTGGTCTCCCACGGTGACGAGGCCCGGGTTGCCGAACGTGTCCGCCGTGGAGAGCCCCGGCGCGTACTCGTTCCTCAGGTCCTGGCACGGCTGCCCGTCACCGGGGCACGCGCCCGACTGGTACGGCAGGAAGCGCGCGTCATTGATGCGCTTGTCCGTCTCGTGGATGAACTTGGCCTTGCCGAACACGTCGATGCCGCCCGCCATGTCCACCACGTACTTGCCCTTCAGCACGGCGATGTGGGTGCGCTTGTCCTGGAAGGGCTGGTAGGCGGTGCGGAAGTTGTGGCCCACGCCCGAGTCCAGCTCCGTCGTCGGGTACGGCGTCTTCTGGTACGAGGTCTCCGGATCGTCGTACGCCTGCCAGTTGGTGTTGTACGTGATGAACGAGTACTCGGCGGCCAGATCCAGGTTCCCGTTGCCGTACACCGGGTTCACCGTGATGCCCTTCCAGCCGATGGCCGTCTCCGCGAAGGGCTCGTCGAAGTCCGTGAACTCGTTGTCCACGTTGATCGTCGACACCTGCTGCGTCTCGCTCGTCCAGCCGCCGTAGCCGATGCGCGTGGGGTTGCCCTTGAAGACGCCGTAGGAGCTGTTGTCCGGATCCGGGAAGGCGAAGCTCGCGTCATGGCCCTCGGTGAGCAGCACGTCCGACTCACGCCGCGCCGCCATGATGGCCACGTAGTCCGCGCCGATGCTGAAGCCCTGCAGGTTCACCGACAGGCCGATGTCCAGCGGATCATTCAGCGTGACGTCCAGCCGGTAGGAGTTGTCCTCGCGGCGGCCCGCGGGCACCGGCGAGTAGCCGTTGAGGCCGAACTCCTTGGGCGTGAGGATCGGATCCGCGTTGGCGTACGAGTGGTAGAACGCACCGCGGACGTCCACCTTGTCGCTGACCCGCATGCTCGCCTTGAGGCCGCCCACGCCGTTGCGGAAGCGCGGCGTCAGATCCCGCCCGTCATCCAGGTTGTTGTCCACCTCCGCGGGGGCCAGCTCGGCGTCATGCACGTAGCTGAAGATGCCGCCCACGTCGAGCGCGTCCGTCGGCGACCACTTCGTCTGGAAGCCGTACGCCGCGTCCGCCGCGTGGAACAGGCCGGTGTTGAAGGACGGGCCGGCCCACAGCCGCGGCAGGCTGATGCGCGTGGCATCCCAGGTGATGCGCCGGTCGAAGCCGGAGCCCTGCAGGAGGATGCCGTGCGCGTTGTCCCGGTCGATGTAGCGGATGCGGCCGATGACGTACGGATCGAACTGGCCGAAGTCATTGGCGCCGATGGTGGCCGAGTCGATCAGGTAGCCCGGCGTGAGGACGACGGCCACGCCGCGCAGCTTGATGTACTGGTTGGAGCGCGGATCGAACTCGCCGCAGTTGCCCGCCACGCAGGAGGCGTTCGGGTCGCCGCCGAAGCCGCCAAAGTTCGTCCAGAAGTTCTGGCTGAAGCGGCTGTGGATGCGGCCTTTGACTTCCACCTGGCTGGAGAGCCGGGCGTTGAGCAGCAGCTCCAGCTCGGTGCCCTGGCCGTTGTCGCCATAGCCCTCGCCGGGGATGGTGGTGAAGTTGTACATGGCGCCCTGCTCGCGCAGGTTGCCCCAGAGCCACTTGGTGTACGTCGTACCGCCGATCTGCAGCGTCGGTCCATCCTGGGCAATGGCGGGCGCGGCGGGCAGCAAGGTTGCGGTCGCGGCGAGCGCCAGGGCGCCCCTCCGCAGAGACTTCTTCGACATGATGTGAACCCCTCCTCCAAGGCCGGATGGGGGACGCCGCGGGGAGAGAGCCCCGCGACGCTCCGGCCGTGTCCTTTGTGAATCAGTACCGCGTTACTGGCCCTGGCGCACCATGGTCAGGGTCGCCTTGGCCTTCGAGCTACCGTCCTCGGCGCACTCGTACTTGAGCATCTCATGCTGGGCCTTCATCTCGGAGGCCTCGCCCTTGCCGCTGCCGGCCAGCGCGTCGATGACGTGCGGATCGCACTCGCCGTCGTTGCCGCCGCCGAAGCGGTGCTGGCCCTCGTACTCGTTGACCTTGCGCGTCAGCAGATCACTGCCGGCGGGGAACCCCTCGTTGGACTGCATCACCACCTGGAAGCCCCACTGGCTCGGATCCCCATCGCCCAGGAGGGAGGCGTCCACGGAGCCGGTGATCTTCCGGCCCGCGCCCTTGGTGCGCGCCGGGACGACGATGTCTGCCTTCATGGCGGCGGCCTTGGTCTCGACCTCCTTCTTCACGCGCGCGGACGCCTGCGGCGAGAGGACGACGACCTTCTCCCAGGCGGAGGCCGGGGCGAACTGGATGTTGAGGCCCGGCAGCCCGTCCGTGCGGCCGCTGCCCTCCTTGCCGTCCTTGTCGATGAAGATGAAGACCATCTGCGTGGCGAAGCCGGTGCCCATGCGCCACGGATCCTCCAGGTTGGTGCCCAGGCTCACCGTGAAGTCGACCTTGTTGCCCTTCTTCTCCGCGGTGAACTCCGTCAGATCGAACGAGCCCTTCTTGTAGACGGTGTCCGTCGGGTACTTGTAGGTGCCCGGGCCGTTGTCGTCGCCGCTCGGATCCTTGAAGGTGACCTTGTTATCCGCGAGGGCGGGGAGGCTGAGCAGCGAGGCGGCGAGGGTGAGGCTTGCGAGGCGGGTCTTCATTACGGCTTCTCCTATGGGAAAACGACTTCAGCCTTTCACGCTTCCGGCGGTGAGGCCGGAGACGAGGTACTTCTGGAGGAACAGGAACAGGAGCACCACGGGCACGGAGACGATGATGGAGCCGGCGGCGAAGTAGCCCCACTGTTGCGAGAAGCCGCCGACGAAGAAGCGCAGGCCCACCGGCGCCGTGTACATGGCCTCCTGGTCCATGAAGGTAGCTGCCAGGATGAACTCATTCCAGGCAGTCATGAAAGAAAACAACGCCGTCACCGCCACGGCGGGCTTGGCCAGGGGAAGAATGATGCTCCAGAAAATCCTGCCAACCGAGGCACCCTCCATGAGGGCGGCCTCCTCCAGGTCCTTGGGGATGGTGTCGAAGTAGCCCTTGAGCATCCACACGCTGAAGGGGATGGAGGTGGTGGCGTAGACGATGATGAGGCCCAGCCGGGAGCTGCCCAGCCCCAGCCACTGCACCAGGATGATGAACAGGGGGATGAGCATGAGCGTGCCCGGGAACATCTGGGACACGAGGAAGGCCATCATCCCCGCGCGCTGGCCGGGGAACCTGAAGCGGCTGAAGGCGTAGGCGGCGGTGCAGGCCAGGAAGACGCCCACCACCGTGGTGCCCAGGGCGATGATGGCGCTGTTGAGCATCCACCGGGCGAAGGGCTGATCCGTCATCACCGAGGTGAAGTTGGAGAGGGACCAGACCTCCGGCCACGGGGTGATGGCGCGCAGCCGGTCCATCGTGGAGGGCTCCGACGGCAGCGTGGCGATGGCCAGGTTCTGCCGGCCGGAGAAGGCGATCGTGATGACCCAGAGGATGGGGTAGAGGGTGAAGAGGGTGAAGAGCACCAGCACCCCGTGCAGCGGCAGGTGCGGGACGCCTTCGCGACGCGTGGCCATCAGGTCGCCTCCGTGGCGCGCGAGAGCCGGTTCTGCACCACGCTGTAGAGCAGGAGGATCCCGAAGATGACGGTGGAGTACGCCGCCGCGTAGCCGTAGCGGTAGCGCTGGAAGGCATACTTGTACGCCTGGGTGACGAGGATCTCCGTGGAGTTGCCGGGCTCACCCTCCGTCACCAGGAAGATGATGTTGAACATGTTGAACGTCCACACCACCGACAGGATGATCGCCGGCACCAGCGCGGGCTTGAGCGAGGGCAGGGTGATGGACAGGAACTGCTGCCAGCGCGAGGCCCCGTCCACGCGCGCCGCCTCGTACAGCTCCATGGGGATGGACTGCAGCGCGCCCAGCGACACCACCATCATGAAGGGGAAGCTCAGCCAGCCGTTGGTGGCCAGCGCCGTGAGGAACGAGGTGAAGGGAGACTCGAACCAGGACAGCCCCTGCCCGCCGAACATGCGCAGCACGTGGTTCACCACGCCGAACTGCTGGTGGAACATGCCCTTCCAGATGAGCGCGGTGATGTAGTTGGGCATGGCCCAGGGCAGGATGAGGAGCACCCGGTAGAGGGGCCTCATGGCCAGGTTGGGCGTGTTGAGGATGAGCGCCAGCAGCAGCCCCACCGACACGCCGATCGTCACGTTGGTGATGGTCCACACCACCGTGAAGAACAGCGTCCAGTAGAAGTTCAGGTAGTTGAACACCCAGGCGCCGTTCTCGGCCTGCCGGGCGATGGTGAAGTCGCCGAGGATCTCCTGGTAGTTGCGCAGGCCGATCCAGATCGCCGAGAGGGGCTCGTTGGTGTTGTAGAGGTTGGCGTCCGTGAAGGAGAGGGTGATGCCGTAGAAGAAGGGGAAGAAGACGAGCACCACCATCCCCACCATGGCGGGGACGATGTAGCCATAGGCCTGGCGGTGCTCCACCACCGTGGCCACCAGGCGGTGCAGGCCGCCCAGGCCCACGAAGAGCAGCAGCGCCAGCCCCAGCGCGCCCAGCCCGAGCAGGGCGCGGGAGGCCTCGCCGCGCAGCTTCTCCACGCGCCGGGTGAGCTCCACCTCGTTTACCGCGCCCTCGGGGGTGAGCAGCCCCTGCGGCCGGCGGTAGATATCCGAGTCCCAGGTGCCCGGCTGGAGCGGCGGCTCGGTGGCCAGGTTCTGCTCGGCCATCACGGCCCGGGCGCGCTCGGACATGGCGCGCAGCTGGTCAGCCACCCCGGCCTGCGAGCCGCGCACCCCCTCCTCGAGGGCATTCAGCGAGTAGCGCGCGTAGCCGCCCAGGCCCGCCACGAAGGCCACCGCGGCCACGGCCACCAGCTGCCACTGGCGGCGCAGCGGCGCGAAGGACAGCGCGGCCAGCGCCAGCAGCGGCAGGAAGAAGGCCAGCAGCGCTGGCGTCAGCCCGGGCGGCGGCACGGCTGGCACCGCCGGGGTGGCCAGCTCCACCGTGCCCACCACCGTCCCGTCCACCTCCACCGGGGCGGAGAGCAGCCGGCGGCCGTCCGGTAGCGGCTGGTCCGCGAGCTCCGGCTTGCGGGCGCCGCCCTCCTCGCGGTGGGTCTCCACCGCGCGGCGCAGCTCCTGCCCGCGGTCGTAGAGGGGCTTCTCCTCTCGCGCCAGCCGCCGCGGCGCGGCCTTGTCCCCCTGGTCCTCCGAGAAGGTGGAGGCCTCCAGCCGGATGCCGGAGAAGGCGATGACGCGCACGTCGCTGCCCTGGGGGAGCAGGCTCTGCCAGGAGGAGACGACGGCGCGCACGCCATCGCCGCTGCCTCCCGCGCGCCGCACCAGGTCCGCCAGGGCGTTCAGGGTGATGACATCCCGGCGCTGATCGCTCTGGCGGGCGCTCGCCGCGAGCGCCTGGGCCAGGAGGCTGTAGGCGAGCACCAGCCCCAGGCCGAGCGCCAGGGCGAGCCCCACCAGCGCGCGCGGCCGGCGCAGGCCAGGGGGCGTCTTCTCGGGAGGATTCAAGGAGGAGCCTACGGCGTGGAGGGGGAGCTGGAGGCCGCGCGGGGCGGGTCCGGGGCTGGCGGCCTCTCCAGGAGCGCCGCCAGCGGAGTGGGAGGAGGCGCTGCTCACTTCTTACGGAGTCCCGAGACGTCCTTGGCCACCTGCTTCTGGGCCGTGTCGAGCGCGGCCTTGGGCGTGGAGGCCTTCTTGAGGATGGCGTTCATCGCGGTGGTGGCCGGCGACCACACCATCGTCATCTCCGGCACGTTGGGCATGGGCACCGCCACCTCCACCTGATCACGGAAGGCCTTGAGCTGCGGATCCTTGGCGACCTCGGCGTCCGCGTACACCTCGCTGGTGGCCGGGCTCTGGCGGCCCTCCAGCGCCATCACCTTGGCGGACGGCGTCTCGGTGAGGAACTTCGCGAGCTCGAAGGCGGCCTCCTTGTTCTTCGAGGGCGCCGTCACGTACAAGCCCTCCACCGTCATCCACGGGCGCATGGGCTTGCCGCCGGCCTCGTCCAGCGTGGGCAACGGGGCGATACCGTAGTCGATGCCCTTGGCGATCTCGCCCAGGAACCACGGGCCGGAGAACACCATGCCCGTCTTGCCATCATTGAAGAGCGAGGTGATCAGCGCCACGGAGGGCTCGGCGGGGAGGGTGCCGTCCTTGTCGATCCACTTGAGCAGCAGATCGATGGACTTCACGTTCTGCGGCGAGTTGAGGGTGGGGGTGAACTTCGCGTCGAACACGCCCCCGTCGAAGCCGTTCATCAGCGCCGCGTGGTAGTAGAAGTCGCCGTACGCGTATGCCAGCCCGAAGCGCCCGGCCTTCTTGTCGGTGAGCTTCTTGGCCATGGCCACCAGCTCGCCCGAAGTCTTCGGCGGGGTGGGCACCAGCTTCTTGTTGTAGATGAGCGCGATGTTCTTGTAGTTGAGCGGCAGCCCGTACACGGTGCCCCGGTACGTCATCGCCTGCATGGTGGTGGGGATGAAGCGCTTCTTGAGCGCGTCATCCAGGAAGAAGTCGATGGGCTCGATGGTGTTGCCGGCCTCGATCCAGCCGCCCAGGCGGTCCTGCGCGAAGATGAAGAGGTCC
>JAFGNZ010000385.1 GCA_016926755.1 Myxococcaceae bacterium
CGACTCGCCCATGCCGAGGAACTTGATCGGCTTGCCCGTCACTTCCTTGATCGACAGCGCCGCGCCACCACGCGCGTCACCGTCCAGCTTCGTGAGGATGAAGCCGTCCAGCGTCAGCCGCCGGTCGAACTCGGCCGCCGTGCGCACCGCGTCCTGGCCGATCATCGCGTCGCAGACCAGCAGGATGTTGTCCGGGTTCACCTTGCCCTTGATGGACTCCAGCTCCGTCATCAGGGCCTCGTCGATGGCGAGCCGGCCCGCCGTGTCGATGAGCACCACGTCGCACTTCTGCTCACGCGCCGCGGCATACCCCCGCGCCGCCAGCTCGGGCGGGGCGACCCCTGGCTCGAAGTACACGGGCACCTTGAGCCGCTCGCCCAGCACCTTGAGCTGATCCACGGCGGCCGGTCGGTAGATGTCCGCCGCGACGAGCAGCGGCTTGCGCCCCTCCTGGAGGAGCTTGTTGGCCAGCTTGCCCGTGGTCGTCGTCTTACCCGAGCCCTGCAGGCCCACCATCATGATGCCGCTGAGCTGCCCCTTGGGCTTGAGCTTCAGGCTGGTGTCCACCGGCCCCATCAGGGCCTCCAGCTCGTCGTGGCAGATCTTCACGAAGTAGTCGGCCGGGCTCACCTTGCGCTTGTGGCCCGCCTTGTCCGTGATGGTCGTCTGCACCAGCTCGCCCACGGTCTTCTCGCGGACGCGGGCGACGAACTTCTTCACCACATCGAAGGAGACATCGGCCTCGAGCAGGGAGACGCGGATGTCGCGGAGCGATTCGTCCACCACGTCCTGCGTGAGCTCGCTCTTGCCGGCGAGGCGGTTCTTGGCGGCACGGAAGCCCTTGGTGACGGTCTCGAGCATGGCGGGCGCTTTATAACAGGGGCGGGCCGGAATCGACCGTTGAGCGCATTGCGGCCGTCCAGCAGTTGAGAGAAGGTCCCGACAGCGGTGCTCGGGCACGAGTGGCGGAACTGGCAGACGCAGCGGACTTAAAATCCGCTGGCCCGTAAGGGCCGTCCGGGTTCGATCCCCGGCTCGTGCATACTTAACCTCTCGACTTCACTGAGAAATTCGAGCGCTCGGAGGCTCGCTGCGCCACCGGGGCTGCAGCCGCGCGCTGCGCCCCGCTCTCTACTCCCTGGCCTGAGCAGCCGTGCCGGTCAGGTCCAGCACCGCCGCGCCGCGCACCCGTCCCGCCCGGAGATCCTCGAGCGCTTGCGCCGCAGCCTCCAAGGGGTAGCGCTGGACCTGGGTGTGCACCGGCACCCGCGGCGCGAGGGCCAGGAACTCCAGCCCATCCTGGCGTGTGAGGTTGGCTACCGAGCGCACCACTCGCTCGCCCCACAGCAGGGAGTAGGGAAAGGCGGGGATGTCGCTCATGTGGATGCCGCCGCACACCACCACGCCCCCAGGCGCCGTGGCGCGCAGCGCGAGGGGCACCAGCGCTCCCACGGGCGCGAAGAGGATGGCCGCGTCCAGCGGCTCGGGCGGCAGCTGCTCCGAGCTGCCCGCCCACACCGCGCCCAGCTCACGCGCGAACTCCTGGCCCTCGGCATCTCCCGGCCGCGTGAAGGCGTACACCTGCCTCCCCTGGTACCGGGCCACCTGGATGAGAACATGCGCCGCCGCTCCGAAGCCATACAGCCCCAGGCGCTTGCCCGGGCCCGCCAGGCGCAGGCTCCGGTAGCCGATCAGCCCCGCGCACAGCAGCGGCGCCGCCTGCACATCCGGGTAGCCTTCGGGCAGAGGGAAGCAGAACCGGTGATCGGCCACCGTGTACTCCGCGTACCCGCCATCGAGCTGGTAGCCGGTGAAGCGCGCCTGCGCGCACAGGTTCTCGCTGCCCGTGGTACAGGCGTCGCAGCGGCCACACGTCCACCCGAGCCATGGCACCCCCACCCGTGTGCCAGGGGTGATGCCTGTCACCTGTGAGCCATGGCCCACCACCGTCCCGACGATCTCATGCCCGAGCACCAGCGGCCGCTTCGCGTGAGGCAGATCCCCGTCCAGCACGTGCAGATCCGTGCGGCAGACGGCGCAGGCGCGCACGCGCAGCAGGAGCTGGTCAGGGCCTGGTACGGGGAGGGGCACCTGCTCTTCCCGAAGCGGCTGCCCAGGGGCTGGCAGCACCATCGCGCGCATCATCGCTCCCACGTGTCGTGCCTCCCTGCCTCGCGGACTCCAGCAGCAAGCGCCGCTCCGCCGCCGCGATCACCCGCCGCGCCGCCCCCACCGCGCCCGGATCCACCGAGATGGAGGTGATGCCCGCGCGCACCAGGTGCTCGGCGAACTCGGGGCGATTGGAGGGCGCCTGGCCACACAGCGAGCAGGTGATGCCCGCCTCGCGGCTGGCCCGGATGATGCGCACGATGGCGTCCAGCACCGCCGCGTCCGACTCGTCGAACAGCTCCGCGCACACCTCCGAGTCCCGATCCACGCCCAGGATGAGCTGCGTCAGATCATTGGAGCCAATGGACACGCCGGTGATGCCCATGCGCGCGTACTCGGGGATGCGGTAGACCACCGAGGGCACCTCCGCCATCACCCAGCGCTCCAGCCCGCGCTGCCGTCCCAGCGGGCTCCGGTCGATGGCCTCCATGCACGCCTCCAGCTCCCACTTGGTGCGCACGAAAGGGATCATCACATGAAGGTTGGGCGTCTCCTCGCGCACCCTGGCCAGCACCTCCAGCTCGAGCTGGAAGATCTCCGGCTCTCGGAGGTACCGGTAGCAGCCGCGGTAGCCGATCATCGGGTTGGCCTCGTTGGGCTCGAACTCGGCGCCGCCCTCCAGCCCGCGGAACTCGTTGGTGCGGAAGTCCGTGGTCCGATAGATGACCGGGCGCGGCCGGAACGCGCGGGTGATCTCCAGCAGCGAGCCGGCCAGCTTGTCCACGAACTCCTGGCGCCTCCCGAGCGCCAGCAGCCGCTTCGGGTGCACGCCCCCGAGCGCATCCGTGAGCATGAACTCGGCGCGCAGCAGCCCCACGCCATCCACCGGCATCGCCGCCACCTCCTTCGCCTGTCCTGGCATGGCCAGGTTGACGTAGAGGCGGGTGGCCAGCGGCTCGGGATCCGCTGCGCTTGCCGCCATGGCCGGGCCGCGCTGGGCCGATACGCCTACAGGCTCGGCGGCGGGGGCCTCCTCCAACCCCGCGCGCACCTGGCCGGTGGCCCCATCCACCGTGATCTCCTCCCCGTCGCGGAGCACCCGTGTGGCCACGCGCGTCCCCACCACACAGGGGATCCGCAGCTCGCGGCTGACGATGGCGGCATGGCAGGTCATCCCGCCACTGTCGGTGATGATTGCGGCGGCCCGGCGCAGGGTGGGCACCCAGTCCGGAGACGTCATCGGCGCCACGAGGATCTCGCCCTTGCGCAGGTGTCGCCCCTCTTCAGGCTTGTGCAGGACGCGCACGCGGCCAGACACGACGCCTGGCGAGGCTCCCAGTCCCGTGACGAGCGCTGGCTCCTTCACCTGGGCCTTCTTCTCCGGCTTCACGGCCTCCACCAGCGTGGTGATGGGGCGCGACTGGACGAGGTACATGCGCCCGCCCTCCTCGGCCCACTCCACGTCCTGCGGCGAGCCGTAGTGCTGCTCCACGCGCAGCCCCAGCCGCGCGATCTCCAGCACCTCCTCGTCGGTCAGCACGCGCCGCCCAGCCTCCTCGGGCGACAGCTCGACTCGGCGCTCCTTCCCATGGCTCTCGCGGACGATCTTGAAGTCCTTGTGGCCGATGCGGGCCTCGAGCACCCGCATGCGCTGCTTGTCCACCACATAGGTGTCTGGCTCCACCTGCCCGCCGACGACCACCTCACCGAGCCCGAAGGCGCCCTCGATGACGAGGCGCTCCCGGTTCCCTGTCGACGGGTCCACGGTGAACATCACCCCCGAGCGCGCCGAGTTCACCATCTCCTGCACCACGACGGCGAGGGTGGGCTCCTCGGAGAGCCCCTGGCTCTTGCGGTAGGCCACCACGCGCTGTCCATAGGCAGAGCTCCAGCACTCGCGGACCCTGTCGAGGACCGCCTCCTCCCCAACGATGTTGGTGTAGGTCTCGTGCATCCCCGCGAACGAGGTGGCGGCCGTGTCCTCGGAGGTGGCGGACGAGCGGACGGCGACCGCGCGCTCCTTTCCCAGCTGGCGATAGGCGGCCAGGAGCACCGAGCGCACCGAAGCGGGGATCTCCACCTTGCGCACGAGCTGCTTCAGCTCCTCGGAGAGCGTGGCGAGCGACTCCGGATCATCCGGATCAATGCGCTGCCAGAGCTCTGTCAGCTGGGGGGCAATGGACTCCATGGACGCACGGAAAGCAGCGGCGGTGATGACGAAGCCCCGAGGCACGGGCAGGCCCGCCCGAGTCAGCTCCCCCAGGTTGGCTCCCTTGCCACCCGCGATGGGGGTGTCCCCACGCGAGAGCGACTCGAACCAGACGATATGGGCAGGAGCCTCCTCCTGGGCGCTCGGGACTCCGCCAGGTACTCCTCCCACCACGGGCCCGTTCTTCGGCTTCATCGTCACTTCCATGGTCATGCTCCCTCCACGAGCCGGACCTCACTGCAAGGCGGGTTCCAACGCCGTTGCGCCCTTGTCCCTTCTTGATAGGCACTCCCCCTCTGCATGAACGCGCTCGGGAGCGGCCCAGGAGGCGACCCCTCGGCCCTGGCCTCGACCGGGTTCGAGGCGCTCTGTTTCTCTGCTCCGCGCGCAGGGTTTGCATCCATGCGCACTGCTTGCGCGCTGGACATGGGCGCCAGGGCCCTTCCCACGGCGCGGCTGCTGGCGTGGAACATGAAGAAGGGATAGGCAGCCGGCCTGACGACCGCTGGAGTCCCTATCATGGGTAGCGCTACGCCTCTCAACCCGAGCAAGTACCTTCCCCCCATATCCATGGCGCAGGGATTGAACACAGCCGAAGCTGCGCGCCGCCTGCAGGAATACGGGCGAAATGAGATCCGCCGAGAGGCCAGGAGGTCGCTCTGGCGTGCCTTCCTGGAGCAGTTCCGCTCACCGATGATCGGCCTGCTGCTCGCGGCCTGCGTGGTCTCCGCCCTGATGGGTGAGCGCGCGGATGCCATCGCCATCGGCATCATCGTGGTGCTCAACGCCCTCGTCGGCTTCGCCCAGGAGTTCAAGGCCGAGCAAGCCCTGCTGGCGCTGCGCTCCATGACTGCTCCCCGGGCTCGCGTCCTGCGCGACGGGTCCCCTGTCGTGCTGCCCGCGGCGGAGATCGTCCCAGGAGATGTGCTGCTCCTGGAGGCTGGCGACATCGTGGCGGCGGATGCGCGGCTGCTGGAGGCCCACTCCCTCGCCACGAATGAGGCACCGCTCACGGGAGAGAGTGTCCCGGTGGACAAGTCCACCACGCCCACGCCCGAGGGAACGCCGCTCGCGCACCGCACGGACAGCGTGTTCCTGGGGACCGCGGTGGCGCGTGGCACGGGGACCGCGGAGGTGGCGGCCACCGGCATGCGCACGGAGCTGGGAAATATCGCCCACCTGCTGGCTTCGGCGGAGGAGGCGGAGACCCCGCTGCAGCGGCGGCTCACCCGGGTCACCCGGGCGCTGCTGATCGCCTGTGGCGGCATTGTGTTGCTGGTGGCGGCGTTGGGGCTCCTGCGAGGGATGGGCTGGCTGCCAGTGCTGCTCTCGTCCATCTCGCTGGCGGTGGCGGCCGTGCCCGAAGGACTCCCGGCTGTGGTGACCATCGCGCTCGCGCTGGGCGTGCGGCGAATGGCGGCCCGGCAAGCCCTGGTGCGCCGGCTCCAGGCGGTGGAGACGCTGGGCTCCGCGACGGTGGTGTGCACCGACAAGACAGGCACGCTCACCACGGGGGTCATGAAGGTGCGCGAGCTGTGGGGAGCCGATGAGGAGGCGCTCCTCCGGGCGGCGGCGTCGTGCTGTGACGCGACCCTCGGGCCAGAGGGGCAGGAGGGGACGGGCGATCCCACGGAGCTGGCGCTGCTGCGAGCGGCAGCCGAGCGCGGCATCCTGCGCGAGGAGATCGAGCGCGCTCATCCCCGAGTGGCCGTGCAGCCCTTCGACTCCGACCGGAGACGCATGTCCATCCTGCGCGCGGATGGCGTCCTCTCCGTCAAGGGCGCGCCCGAGGTGCTGCTGCCGCTCTGCACGAAGGGAACCGAGGGGGCCCTCGAGAGGGCCGAGGCGATGGCCTCGCGTGGCCTCCGGGTGCTGGCGGTAGCCCAAGGTACGGGCCCGGAGGAAGCGGGGCTCCAGCTGCTGGGCCTGACAGGAATGGCGGACCCGCCCCGGCCCGAGGCCATCGAGGCAGTCGCCGCGGCACGAGCGGCGGGAGTTCGCACCGTGATGATCACCGGAGATCACCCGGTGACAGCGCTCGCCATCGGGCGTGAGCTCGGCATCGTGCGCGAGGGGGAGGATCCCGCCACGCGCATCCACGCCCGCGTCACCGCCGAGGAGAAGCTGCGCATCGTCCGTCAGTGGAAGGAGCGCGGCGAGGTGGTGGCGATGACCGGGGATGGCGTGAACGATGCGCCCGCGTTGCGTGAGGCTCATATCGGCATCGCCATGGGGCGCACCGGGACAGAGGTGACGCGCGAGGCCGCGGACATCGTCCTCGCTGACGACAACTTCGCCACCATCGTCGCGGCCATTCGCGAGGGCCGCGCCATCTACGAGAACATCCGCAAGACGCTGGTGTACCTGCTGGTGGGCAATGTGGGCGAGCTCCTGTTGATGTTCACCGCCTTGCTGATGGGCCAGCCCCTGCCGCTGCTGCCGCTGCAGTTGCTCTGGATCAACCTGGTGACGGACAGCCTGCCTGCGCTGGCGCTGGTAATGGATCCGGCACGGCCGGAGCTGCTCGAGGACCCCCCTCGCCATCCGGAGGAGCCGATGCTCGGAAGCGCCCAGTGGCGCACCATCCTCATGGCCGGCGCGCTCGAGGCGGCGGTGGTGCTCGGGGTCTTCTTGTGGGCGGATCCCGCGGCGAACCTGGAGCGGGCCCGCTCACTCGCCTTCTCCACGCTCGTCTTCGCGGAGCTGCTGCGCTCGTTCGCCGCGCGGAGCCCCACCCGCATCTTCTGGGCGGTGGGTGCCTTCACCAACCGGGTGCTGCTCGCCGTCATCGCCATCTCCATCCTGATCCAAGGAGCGCTCTACCAGCTCCCGGGAGTGCGGGCCCTCTTCGAGCTGGTGCCGCTGCGATGGGAGGAGTTGGCGCTCGTGTTCGCGCTGGGGCTCATCCCCGTGACGACCCTGGAACTGGCCAAGCTGCTGCGCCACTGGCTCCACTTCCGCCGAGGGGTGAGCAACGCCTGAAGCCAGGGGCGCTGCCGGCAGCGCTCATTGCTCAGCAGATGCGCGGGAGCTGCTCTCCGGAGAGCAGGTCGAGCAGCCGCTGTCCGCCGAGGCGCGTGCGCAGGGATACCTTGCCCGCAGGGCCCTCGGTGACACGGCCGATGCGCGCCGCTCCGGCTCCGAGCGGGTGGCGGCGCATGGCCTCCAATGCCGCGTCCGCCTGGGGCGCGGGCACGAAGGCCACCATGCGTCCCTCGCAGGCCACATAGAGTGGATCCAGCCCCAGCAGCTCGCAGGCCCCCGCGACCGCCTCGTCCACGGGCACCGCGGACTCGTCCACCGCGAGGCTCACTCCGCCATCGAGGGCAATCTCATTGAGGGCGGAGGCCAGCCCCCCGCGCGTAGCGTCCCGCAGGCAGTGCACGTCCACCGCTGCCTCGAAGAGGGCCGCCACCAGTGGGGCGAGCGGCGCGCAGTCGCTCTGTACGGGAGTCTCGAAGGCGATCCCCTCGCGCACCGAGAGGACGGCGATGCCGTGCCGCCCCACGTCTCCCGAGACGAGCACCACGTCCCCGGGCCGCACCCGCCGAGGATGGACGGAGCGCTCCTCGGGGACGCGGCCCGCGCCCGTGGTGTTGATGAAGAGCCCGTCCGCCTTGCCGCGATCCACCACCTTCGTGTCTCCGGTGATGAGCCTCACGCCGCACTCCCGGGCCGCCTCGCGCATGGAGGCCACCACCCGGCGCAGCTCCTCCATCGCCAGTCCTTCTTCCAGGATGAAGCCGGCGCTCAGGTACAGCGGGTGCGCGCCGGACATGGCCAGATCGTTCACCGTCCCGTAGACAGCAAGCCTGCCAATGTCTCCTCCCGGGAAGAAGCGAGGGGTCACCACGTAGGAGTCCGTGGTGAGGGCCAGACGCTCCGCGCCGAGCGGCACCACCGCGCTGTCATGGCGCTCGGCCAGCGCCGGAGACGGGAGCGGCTCCAGGAAGACCTCCTCGATGAGCTGACGCATGAGGCGTCCGCCTCCCCCGTGCGCGAGCTGGACGGTGGTGTGCCTCAGCGGCACGGGACAGCTCAGGGGGATGTCGGTGCGCATGGGCCGATGAACCTCCGGTAACGGTAGTAGGCGGCACACGCTCCCTCGGAGGACACCATCGTCGCCCCGAGCGGCGTCTCCGGCGTGCAGCGGGTGCCAAAGGCGGGGCACTCCGGGGGCTTGAGCAGCCCTCGCAACACCTGACCGCTCTGGCACTCAGCGTCCTCGCGGCCGCCCACGGCGGACACCCCGAACCTCCGCTCGGCGTCCCAGTCTGCATAGCCGGCACGGAGCCCCAGACCGCTTGCCGGAATGGGACCGATGCCTCGCCACGTGCGTGGCACCACCTCGAACACCTCGTGCAGCATGGCCTGGGCGGGCGCGTTGCCGGCGGTGCGCACGGCGCGGGCGTACTGGTTCTCCACCTCGGCACGGCCGGCCTCGAGCTGAGCCACGCACATGTGGATGCCCTGCAGCAGGTCCAGCGGCTCGAAGCCGGTGGCGACGATGGGCACGCGGTAGGTCCGCACCAGGGGCTGGTACGCCTCCATGCCCATGATGGTGCACACGTGACCAGCGGCCAGAAAGCCATCCACGCGCCTGCCGGGAGTGGCGAGGACGGCCTCCATCGCCGGTGGCACCAGGACGTGGGCCGTCAGGAGCGAGAAGTTGCGCAGCCCCCGCCGCCTTGCCTCGTGCACGGCCATGGCGCTGGCGGGCGCGGTGGTCTCGAAGCCCACGGCGAAGAAGACGACCTCGCGCGCTGGCAGCCGCTCGGCCAGGGCCAGCGCGTCCATGGGCGAGTAGACGATGCGCACGTCCGCGCCCGCCGCCTTGACCGAGAGCAGATCCCCCCCCGAGCCGGGGACGCGGAGCATGTCACCGAACGAGCAGAAGACGACGCCCGGCCGCGAGGCGATGGCCAGCGCCTTGTCCAGGAGCTCCACCGGCGTGACGCACACCGGGCAGCCGGGCCCGTGGAGCAGGGTGAGCTCTGGGGGCAGCAGCTGGTCGACGCCGAAGCGGACGATGGCGTGCGTCTGCCCTCCGCATACCTCCATCAGCGTCCATGGCCGAGTCACCAGGGAGCGGAGCGCCCGGGCATACCGGTGAGCCGCCTCCGCGCCGCGGTACTCCTCCACGTACTTCATCATGGCTCCTCTCCATGCCCCTCGGCCGTCTCGCCGAGCTCCTCCAGGTAGGCGAAGACCCGCCGGGCTCCTTCAGGGTCCACGCGGCTGATGGCGAAGCCGGCGTGCACCACGACGAAGTCACCAGGGTGTGCCTCGGGGACATAGGCCAGGCACACCTCCTTGATGACCTTGCCGAAGGCCACCCGGCCCATGCGCAGCGGGCCCTCCACCGTGGACAGCACCTCACCGGGGATGCCGAGACACATTTCGCTCCTCCTCGTACCGACGCGCCGCGACGGCGAGCTGGCCCAGGGACAGGCCGCCGTCGTTGGGTGGGTACTGCCGTGGCGTCCACACCTCGAAGCCGTGCGCGCGCAGGCGTGCCTGGGTGTCTCGCAGCAGGCGCAGGTTCTGGAAGCACCCGCCCGAGAGCACCACGTGCGGCAGGCCCACGCGCAGCGCAAGGGCCTCTGCGAGCCTGACCAGCGCGGCGTGGAAGCGGCCGGCCATGAGGGAGGCAGGCGCCCCTCGCTCCCGATCCACGAGCAGGGCCTGGATCAGCGGCTCCCAGTCCGCCACCGCGGGCTCGCCGTTCCGCAGCGGCAGCGGGTAGGGCGCTTCCGCCTCGTGCTCCCCCGCGGCGAACTCGAGGGCCATGGCCGCCTGCCCCTCGAAGCCCGCTTGCGCGCGCACACCGGAGAGCGCGGCCACCGCGTCGAACAGCCGGCCCATGCTGGTGGTGAGCGGCGACTGGAGCCCTCGCTCGAGCATCGCCGCGAGCACATCCGCCTCGCGTGGCGTGAAGGCCTCTCGTAGGTGCGTGGCGACCGTCCCGTCCAGCTCGTGGAGCAAGCCGAGCGCTGCCCGCCGGGGTTCTCGCAGGGCTCGCTCTCCTCCTGGCAGCCGGAAGGGCCGCAGGTGTGCCACCCGGCGAAACCGCGCGCCCTCGACGACCAGCGCTTCTCCGCCCCACAGCGTGCCATCCGCTCCCAGTCCGGCGCCGTCCCAGGCGAGCCCAAGCACCGGCCCGGAGAGCCCGTGCTCGGCCATGCCCGCCGCGATGTGGGCATGGTGGTGTTGCACGCGCAGGAGCGGGACACCCCAGCTCGCGGCGAGGCGCTCGCCCAGCCGCGTGGAGGCATAGTCCGGGTGGAGATCACACGCGATCGCCACCGGGCGAGCCTCGAGCAGCCGGAGCAGATCCTCCACCGTTCGCTCCAGGAGCCGTGAGCCTTCGAGGGAGCCAAGATCCCCCAGGTGCTGGCTCACCACCACCTGATCGCCCGTGCTCAGGGAGACAGTCCCCTTCAACTGCCCGCCGAGCCCGAGCAGGCACGGAATGTCGGCGCCGAGCGACAGCGGGAGGGGCGCATACCCCCGGGCTCGGCGCAGCACCAGGGGGCCGTCTGGCCCCATTCGCGCCACCGAGTCATCGACCGGGCGGAGGATGGGCCGGTCATGCACCAGGAACAGGTCGGCGACTCCGTGCAGGCGCTCCAGGGCTTCAGCGGGCTCGGTGCAGAGAGGCTCGTCGGAGAGGTTGCCGCTGGTGCACACCAGGGGGCGCTCGGCCAGCTCGAGCAACAGCCGGTGCAGGGGCGTATAGGGCAGCAAGGCGCCGAGCCACGGGTTGCCCGGAGCCACCGTCTCGGCCACGAGTGCCCTCGCGCTGCCAGGGGGAGGCTTGCGGAGGAGCAGAATGGGGGCTGCCGGGGAGGTGAGCATCGCCTCTTCCGCGGGCGTGGGCATGCAGGCCGCGCGCAACGCCACGAGCGAGGGGAACATCACCGCGAAGGGCTTCTCCGGGCGGCGCTTGCGCTGGCGCAGCCGCGCCACGGCCTCGGGGCTCGTGGCATCCACGAGGAGCTGGAACCCCCCCAGCCCCTGGAGGGCGAGGACCCGGCCGGCGAGCACCCCCTCCACGGCTCCTCGCAGCGCCGCCTCTCCCTCGCCAAGCTGCCTACCCTCGGGCGTCAGCAGTCGCACGGAGGGGCCGCAGGCGGGGCAGGCGATGGGCTGGGCATGGAAGCGTCGGTCCCGCGCGTCGCGGTACTCGGCCTCACAGTCCGCGCACATGGCGAAGCGTTGCATGGCGGTCCGCGCCCTGTCGTAGGGCAGGGACTCGATGAGCGACCACCGCGGCCCGCAGCGCGTGCAGTTGGTGAAGGGATACCGGAAGCGCCGCTCGCCGGGAGTGGCTACCTCCGCCAGGCACTCCGGGCAGGTGGCCAGGTCCGCTGGGACGCTCGGCCGAGGAGGAGCGCCCGGGTCACTGTCGAGGATGTGGAAGTCCTCCTCGTACCGGGGGGCCTGCTGCTCGACGTAGATGCGAGCCAGCCGGGCCGCGGGCGGAGCCTCGCGCTCGAGAGCCCGCTGGAAGTCCTCTACCAGAGGCGCAGGTCCCTCCACCTCGATGCGGACGCCATCGGTGCGGTTGCGGACCCAGCCTGCGAGCCCACGGGCCGTGGCGGCGGCGTGGACGAAGGGACGGAAGCCCACGCCCTGCACCACGCCTTGCACGGTGATGGCCAGCCGGAGCATTCCCCGTCCTCTCCCTCACTCCACCTCGATGGAGGTGACGGCGAGCCCCGTCTGCCTGAGCTCCTCCCCATCCGTGCTGCCGCACGTCGGGCACAGCAGCAGGTGGTGCTCGGGGGCGTAGGTGCCGCCACATGCCCGGCACCGCGCCTCCACGTGGATGAGCTCCAGAAGGAGCCGCGCCCCCTCTGCCTTCGTGCCCCGCGCGTGGGCGGCGAAGTGAAAGGACAGGCTCTCGGGGGACAGGGACTCTGTCTCCGCGACCCAGCCTCGCACCTCACGCACGCGCGAGGCCCCATGGTGCTCGGCGCGCTGGAGGACGGCATCGAGGACCTGTCGGGCAAGCGACGTCTCATGCATGGCCATGCTCCTGTCTCGAGAGGGTGAGGATCCGCAGCACGTGCTCCGCCGCGCGGGGAATGGCGGCGGCCACTTCGGGCGAGAGCCCCTGCTGGAAGCGCTCGGGGCGGGAGATGCTCACGCCCACGATGTGGATGGACGGAGACACCGCCGTGGGCACCAGCAGCCGCGCCAGCGCCACCGCTTGTGCCACCCCGAGCCCGTGCGTCGACATCGTGGAGAGCCCCTGCTGCTCCAGCTCCTCCGGCGCCAGCACGAGCACCTCGCCCGCTGGCGCCGCCAGCACAGCGTCCACCAGCACGACGGGGGCCGGTGTCTCGAGGAGCGGCAGGAGCGCGCTCGGCTCGGCGGCCACCAGCAGCTCCACGCCCTCGAGAACACCCGCCTCGCGCAGGTGCTCGATGACGGCCAGCCCCACCCGATCATCGCCGGCCGCCGCCTGCCCGAGCCCGATGATGCGCGCCCTCCCGCTCATGCTCGCTCCAGCTTCAGGGTGAGGAAGTGCGTCGCACAGGAGATGCACGGATCGTGGTTGCGGATGGCCTGCTCGGCCAGCCGGGTGGCCTCCGCGTGGGCCCGTGAGGCCAGCTCCGGCGCGAGCGTGCGCAGATCCTCCTCGATGGAGAGCTGGTTCTGCGAGGTGGGGGGGACGATGCGCGCGTCCAGGATGGCGCCATCCGCGTCGAGCGTGTAGCGGTGGTAGAGCAGTCCGCGGGGGGCCTCGGTGGCGCCGTAGCCCGTCCCCGCCCGGGCCGGGGTCTCCACGTGGGGCGCGGTTGGCTCCACATAGCCTTCGATGAGGCGGATGGCCTCGGTGAAGGCGTGGAGCACCTCCACCAGCCGCACGAGCAGCGCCCGGAAGGGGTTGCGGCACGGCACGGACAGCCCGGCTCTCCGGGCCGCCTCCTGCACCTCGGGCGCCAGCCGGTCGAAGTTGAGGTTGAAGCGTGCCAGCGGGCCGCACAGGTAGGCGCCGCGCCCCACGCGCCGAGCGTGCAGCGCGTTCGAGTAGGGCACCTGCTCCTCCTCGAAGTGGGAGTCCCAGTCGCGCACGGCGATGTCCAGTCCCTCCGAGGAGACAATCCGCCCCCCCATCAGCGGGTACTCGCTGGGGTGGCGCAGCGAGACGAACTCGTACTCGCGCTCGAAGGCGGGGAAGGGGAGGCGGGCCATCCACTCCAGCGCCTCCGCCGTGGCCTCGCGCCCCCAGCGCAGCTCGGGCAGGTGTGCCTCCAGCTCGGCGCGCGGAGGCGCCCGGTAGAAGCCGCCCACGCGCACGTTGATGGGGTGGATGGATCTGCCCCCCAGGATGGACATGAGCGCGTTGCCCGCCTTCTTGATGCGCAGGCCCCGCTGCACCCACTCGCCGTGCTTCTTCGCCATGGAGAGCGCGTCCGGGTAGCCCAGAAAGTCCGGCGCGTGCAGCAGGAAGACGTGGAGGGCGTGGCTCTCGATCCACTCCCCGCAGTACAGGAGCCCTCGCAGCGCCCGGAGCGGTCCGTCCACCTGCACGCCCAGCGCGTCCTCCACCGCGTGGCAGGCGCTCATCAGGTACGCCGCCGGGCAGATGCCGCAGATGCGCGAGGTGATGTCAGGCGCCTCCAGGTACGAGCGCCCGCGCAGCAGCGCCTCGAAGAAGCGCGGTGGCTCGAAGATGGCCAGGCGCACGTCCGTGGCCTTGTCCCCCTCCAAGCGGACAGTGAGCGAGGTCTCTCCCTCCACCCGCGTGAGGTAGTCCACATGGAGGGTGCGGGTCTTATTCTTCATGGCGCTCGCTCTCCTCGCGGAACGCCGGGGCATTCGCGTTGAAGTTGCGGAACGTGCGGACGAGCTCCGCCTCCGAGCGCCCCGCCGCCTGGAAGGCCCGCGCCAGCGAGGCGGTGTTGGGCGTCTCCATGGGGCCGAAGCAGCCATAGCAGCCGCGCTGGTACGTGGGGCAGAGCGCCCCGCAGCCCGCATGCGTCACCGGCCCCAGGCACGGCGTGCCCGTCACCATCACGCACACGTTGCCGCGCAGCTTGCACTCCACGCACACGCTGTGGCCCGGCACGTTGGGCCGCCGCCCCTGGAGGAAGGCGCTCAGCACCTCCAGCAGCTGCCGCTTGTTGATGGGGCAGCCCCGCAGCTCGAAGTCCACCGGGACGTGGTCCGCGATGGCGGTGGAGGTGGCCAGCGTCTCGATGTACTCGGGCTTCGC
>JAFGNZ010000386.1 GCA_016926755.1 Myxococcaceae bacterium
CGACAGCTCCAGCTCGGCCCGGTGGCGCGCGCGTCGGTCAGCTCCAGCTCGGCCCGGGGCGCCGCCTCGAAGCTCTCCAGCTCGGCCCGAGGGGCGCTGCCTCGAAGCTCTCCCGCTCGGCCCGGTGGTCCGCGCGTCGGACGGCTCCCGCTCGGCCCGGGGCGCCGCCTCGAAGCTCTCCAGCTCGGCCCGGTGGCGCGCGCGTCGGACTGCTCCAGCTCGGCCCGGTGGTCCGCGCGTCGGACAGCTCCAGCTCGGCCCGGGGCGCCGCCTCGAAGCTCTCCAGCTCGGCAGCGGACCACCTTTGAGGCCCGCAGGGTGCTGGCTCCCGCCACGTCCCACGGCGACGGCGCCGCCATGTTGCACGTATGTCGCAGGAGCCTGCGGAATCGGATGGGACAGGACGGGACGAGACGGGACGCGGCGGGATACCGACTCCTAAGCGTTCCGGGCGGTTACGAGGTAAGGGCGCGATTCTGCTAGAGGTTTCGCACCGCCCGGCGCGGGTTCGATTCCCACCGCCTCCATGCAGATCAGCCCGCCGCGCCGAGCCGAGTTCGCTCCTGTGGAGGGGGACTACCACCCACATGCAGTCGCTCGGCGGGGCCGCCATAATCGGGCCGCCTGGAGCTCGCGCCGACGGTGCTGCTGCTTCGCGACGGAAGGACGCATCACGAGATGAAGAAGCTGATCCTGTTGTTCTTGCTCGGTGGCATCGTGGCGGGGGCCGTGATGTTCGGCCCGGGAGCCATCTCCCAGTTCGACGAGTTGGTGCGCCTCCGGGAGGACACCAACCGGGAGTGGGCGCAGATCGACGTGCTGCTGATCCGCCGGTACGAGCTCATCCCGCGGCTGGTGGCGACCGTGAAGGGGTACGCGGAGCACGAGCAGGCCACCCTGAATGGAATCGCCGAGGCCTATAGCGGCTACACCCGCGCCTCCAGCATCCCGGACAAGATCAAGGCCTCCTATGAGGCGGAGCGCCAGCTGCGCAGCCTCTCCCTGTGGGGGCAGATCCACCCGAACCTCAAGGCGGACACCCACTTCCTGAAGCTGATGGAGGAGCTCTCCGAGACGGAGAACCGCATCGCCGAGCAACGCATGCGCTACAACAGCAGCGTCTCCTCGCTGAACACGCAGGTGAAGAGCTTCTACGGGAGCATGGTGGCCTGGGTGGGAAAGATCGAAGAGGGTACCTACTACGAGCCTCCCGCCGAGTCGAAGGGGGCCCCAGTGGTGCGCTTCTCGCCCACGGCGACGACGGCGTTCAACGCGGGCGAGTTGCAGCTCAAGGGGACGATGAAGAGCGGGGACGTCCGCCATGCCGTCCTACAACTGCCGGATGGGCGCGAGGTGGTGGTGACGCCGGGCATGGAGATCAAGGAGGCCTCGGTTCGCGTCACGAGCATTGAGGACTCCGAGATCACCTTCCAGCAGACCGTCTACGACAGCACCGGCAAGCCGTCGACGCGCGAGGTGCGGATCCGGCAGTAACCCTTCACGCCCGCTCGCGCAGCCGCGCGGGGTTGACAGCAGCAGTGCGCTACGCCGCTGTGGGCGGTCCGAACCAGGTGGCCAGTGCGTCGGTGAGTCCCACGTCGGTTCCGTCTCCGACCCAGGCGACGTAGCCGTCTGGGCGAACGAGCACGGCGCTCGGAGCGTTGACCAGGCCGAGTAGCGGGAGCTCCCACTCCCCCTGGTAGGTCGCGTTGATCAGCTGGACCCGGCCAGCCCATGCAGTGATGTCAAAGCCGTCGGGCTCGCCGAGGTTGAGCAGCAGCGGCCGCGCGTCGTGCAGCAGCTCGAAGACTCGGAGCGGGCCGCCGGCGGTCACCAGGTCCAGGTCGGGCATGCGGCGTCCGAGCAGTGGATGTCCCTCGCCGAGCTCGTAGTGAATGTCCAGCCCAGAGATGATTCCGGCGAGCCGTTTGCGAGGCTCGCCCATGGTCGCGAGCTCCGACACCACATCGACGAGGGCCTTCATGCGATCGTCGCGGCGCTGGAGCACGGTCTGAGCCATCGTGTGCTTGAGCGCGCGGGCAGCAACCGGGTGACGCTCGGCGTGGTAGGTGTCCAGGAGGCTCTCCGGCGAGATCCCATTGACCACCTGAGCCAGCTTCCATCCCAGATTCACCGCATCCTGCACACCGAGGCTGAGGCCCTGTCCACCCGCCGGGTAATGCACGTGCGCCGCGTCGCCGGCCAGCAGCACTCGTCGGTCGCGGTAGGCCGCGGCCTGCCGAGTCATATCGGTGAACCTGGAGATCCATGTGGGGTTGTGGACCCCGAAGTCGGTGCCGTACACGGTGATGAGCGCTTCGCTCAGATCGCGCAGGGTGGGCTCGCTACCAGGCCCGAGCTGTTGCTCGGTCACGACGACCCGGATCGTCCTCCCATCCTCCATCCTGTGGAGGCCGTGGACGCCCGTGGCGTCATGACGGAGGCCCAGCGCCGGCTCCTCGGTCATCTCGACCTCGGCGATCAGGTTGCTCCTCGTCGGATCCCACCCCGGGAAGTCGATACCGGCTGCTTTGCGGATCAGACTGCGTCCTCCATCGCACCCGACGAGATACCGCGCCCGCAGCGGCTCGCCGCCGGACAGCCGGACATCAACCCCGGTGTCGTCCTGCGCGAAGCCCGTCACCTCACCTCCGTAATAGATGTGCACCGGCAGCTCGGCGATCCAGGCGGCCATGATCCGCTCGATCTTGTTCTGCCAGATCCCGAGCGTGTACGGATGACGTGTCGGGAAGTCGCTCATGTCCAACACGGTCGTGCCGAACGTCGCGGCCTGAACCTTCTGACCCTCCGCGAGGAACCGATCAGCGACCCCACGCTGATCCAGCACCTCGATCGTGCGCGAGTGAAACCCGCCGGCCCGTGAGCCGACGAGCACGTGATCGGGGCGCCGCTCGACGACCGCGACGTCGACCCCCGCCAACGCCAACTCGGCCGCCAGCATCATCCCCGCGGGACCGCCCCCGGCGATCACCACCGCATGCTCGGTCATCGCCACACTCCCGTCGGATACGTCGAAAAAGACGCGCGCATTTCGCTCCCCCAGTTACCTCGGTTCTGGCTTGCGGCGGGCGATTATGCGGCACGACGAGCCCTCATGGGGCACACGCCGGCCCAGGCGGCCCCCCAGGAGGGGGGCGGCGGGGGCGGGGGCTTCTGAGGTAGCGTTACGGCTTGGGGCTCAACACCCCGCGTACTGGGGTGGCCCCTGCGCTGCAGCCAACTGCGCAGGCCGCGTGGGCTCGGTTGCCGGGCCCGCGCGCCCCGTGGCGCTTCACGTCACCAGAACGGGTTCACGTCGACTTCCACGCCGAAGACGCTCACCTCGCCGTTGGTCGCGTCCTTCACGGCGTCGAACGCTTCGCCGGCCAGCCGGCCCACCTCGCCGCCCAGCTTCGCCAGGCCATCGAGCGCGCCCTTCGCGGCGTCGACGCCCATCTTCGCCAGATCGTTCAGGTAGCCCACCGCGGCCTCCGCCAGCTTGCCGCCCACGCTGGCCAGATCCTTGAGCGCGTCCACGCCCGCGTCACCCAGATCCTTGAGCGCGCCGAGGATCTCCTTGCCGCCCTCGGTGAGGTTCTCGGCCCAGGCCTTGGCGACGTTCTTGAACGACTCCACGCCGTCCTTGAGCAGGTCCGTGGCGAACTTCTTGGCCCAGTCCACGCGCTTGTCCACGAAGTCCTTGATGGCGGTGGCGGCCTGCTCAGCGAGCTCGCCGCCCTTGCGCGCGAGGTCCGACAGCGTCTGGCCGGCCCAGTCGCGCACCTTCGCGGCGGCCTCGCCCGGGTTCTCGGCGATGTACTTGAGCGTCTCCACCGCCTTGCCGCCCGCGTCCTTGAGCGCCTTGATGCTGGCCTCGGCGACCTCGAGCCCCTTGGTGCCCAGGCTCTTGAGCCCCTCCCAGGCCTTCTGGGCCAGCTCGCCGCCCTTGGCCATGATGTCCGTGAAGGCCTTCTTGGCCATGTCGGCCACCTCGCCCGGGTGGGTGGCGGCCCACTTCAGCGTCTCCAGGCCCTTCTCGCCCAGCTCCACCGCCTTGTTCACGGCGGACTGGATTCCGGCCTTCGCGCTGTCGATGAGCTCCTTGGCCTTCTCGGCCGCGGCGCCCTTCAGCGTCTCCCAGCCCGCCTTGAGCGAGTCGAGCGTCTCGGCGGCCTTCTTGAGCAGCGCCTCGCCGCCCTGCTTCAGCAGCTCGGCGCCCGAGGAGATCATGCTCTTGATGCCGTCGACCGCCATCTTCGCGGCCTCGCCCGGGTTCTGGGCGATGAACTTGAGCGTCTCCAGGCCCTTCTCGCCCAGCTTCTTCGCCTCGTCGATGACGTTGCCGAGGACCTCCTTGGCCTCCGCGGCGATCTGCCCGCCCTTCTCGATGGCGGTGTTGAACGCGTCGGTCGCCGCCTTGACCGCGGCCTCGCCGTACTTGGACGGGTTGCGGATGACGTCGGCCATCTGGTGGATGAAGCCGGCTGTCATCTTGAGCGAATCACCCGTGGCGTTGGCGGCGCTGACGCCGGCGAACTCCGCCAGCTTCACCGCGCCCTTGGCGCCCTTCTCGATGCCCCACTGGGTGAGCTCGGCGGCGCCCTCGGGCCCGTAGTAGGCCGCCAGCGCCGTCATGCCCGCGGGCCCGCCCAGGGCCGCGGCGCCCACGTTGATCGCCTTCATCCAGTCCGGCGCCTTGTAGTTGGCCGGGTCCGCGTCGAACTTCGCCTTCTCGGCGCCGTAGGCCAGGTCGAAGGCCAGCTCGGCCACGCCGAACAGCGCTCCCACGCCCAGGTCCACGGCGGCGCCCACGCCGGTGAAGTCCAGGATCGTGCCCACCACCGCGTCCGAGGCGTTGAGGCCCGCGCCGATCGACGCGAAGAAGCCCAGGTCCTTGTTCTTGCCCTGGAGCTCGACGGCGTCCTTGCCGTAGTTGTACGCGTCGATGAGACCCGGGGCCGCGCCCACCAGCGGGACGACCTTGGTCAGGTTCTTGAGGACCTTCTCGGCGACCTCGCCGGTGATCTTCACGCCCAGCTTGCCGAGCACGCCATCCAGGGCCTTGAGGCCCTTGGCCAGCAGCTTGCCGCCGCCCTGCTCCAGCGCGCCCGAGGCGGCCTTGAGGCCCGTCTTGAGGACGTCGGCGTTGACGCCGTCGGTGAACTTCAGCAGGAGCTTGAGGTCATCGGCCCCCATGTCCTTGGCGAGCTTGCCGATGAGCTCGGCGCCCTCGTCATCGAGCCTGGTGGCCAGCGAGCCCAGCTGCTCGAGCATCTTCGGATCCGAGATCGCCTGGGTGAGCGCCCCGTGCTCCATGCCACCCAGCGACTTGAGGAGCCGCTTGCCGGCGGCCTCGTCCAGCTTGCCGAGCTGGCCGACGAGCGCATCGATGGCCTTGGGATCCTTGAGGCCCTTGAGCACGCCCTCGAGCTCGTCCGGGCCGACCTTGGTGGCCACCTCCTGCAGGCTCTTGAGCTGGTCGGGCGTGAGCTTCTGGGCCACGGAGGGATCCAGCCCCTTCACCGCGGCCTCGGCGAGCTGCGTGCCCTGCTGGGCGATCTTCTCGGCGTCCTCCACGCCGAACTGCTTGAGCGCCTCCTTGAAGCCGGCGAGGTCCTTCTTGAGGTCGGGGATCTCCGCCGCGAGCTGGGCGGCGGCCAGCGTCTTGTCCTGCAGCGAGGCCTCGGGATCCAGCAGGGTGATGGCGGCGTTGGCGGCCCGGAAGGTGCCGTCCAGCTTGCGCAGATCATTGGCCAGCTGCGGGAAGGACTTGCCGGCGAAGTCCTTGAGCGCCTCGGCCAGGCCCAGGGCGGCCTTGGCCTTGTCCACGGGGCCCTTCTCCGGATCCATGAAGGTGCCGATGGCCTCGGCCAGCTTCGCGCCCGCGGGCAGGCCGTTGAGCGCGTGGTTGAGGACGCCCTTGAGGTCCTCCGGCTTGAAGATCTCGGAGGCGGCGTTGGCCAGCTCGAGCGCGGCCTTGGCCCGATCGGCGACGGTGGCGTCCTTCTTGGTCAGCTCTCCCAGCGCCGCGAGCGCGTCCTTGTTGGTGGCGAGCTGGGCCAGCTTGTTGTCCTTCACGCCGAGCTTGTCGAGGACGTTCTTCGTGATGTCCGGGAACGTCTTGGCGAGCTCGCCCAGCGCGGTGGCCTTCTCCGAGAAGTCGCCCTCGACGAGCGACTTCATCGCCTTGTAGGCGGTCTCGAGCTTCTCCTTGGGAGCGTCCTTCAGCTCGGGGAAGAGCTTGGGCAGCTCGTCGGCGCTCTTCGGGAGCTGGCCGGTGCCCTGGCCCTGCTGGGTCCCGCCGTCCAGGTTGACCGGGTTGGTGCCGTTGGCCGTCTGGGTCTGGAACTGATCCTGGGTGGTGGCCGGCTGCGTCTTGGCCTGGTTCTTCGCGGCCTGCTCGGCGGCGGCCTTCGCGGCGGCGGCGGCGGCGGCGGCGGCCTTGCGAGCGGCTTCCTCGGCGGCGCGGCGCGCGGCTTCGGCGGCGGCGCGTGCGGCGTCGGCGGCGGCGGAAGAGCCGGAATCAACGGGGCGGGCCATGGGACTTCTCCTTCAGAAGAGAAAAGAGGCTGTGGAATTGTCCGAGCCCCTCTGGATCAGTTGCGCCCAGCGTACACCGTGGGCGTCTTTTTTTTGCTGGGAGGTCGGGTTTTCAGGGAAGCGACACGGGGGTGTTTGTCGCCCAGTGTGGGTGATGGGAATGCATTGCTCTAGAGAGAGCCACCTGAGCCCCTGGCGGAAACCCCGGATCAGGCGAGGCGCTGAGCGGCCTCGGTGAGCTGCTTCTTGAGTTCGGGGTGCTGCTCGCGGCCGGCCATTTCGGTGAGAAGGGATTTGAGCCCGCGGCGCAGCGCGAGGTTGGCGACGAGCTGGCGCACGCCGCCATCGGCGTGGGAGGCGTACTCGCGCAGGTCCTTCTCCGCGGCGGCGTTGTCGCTGTCCAGGCAGTCCAGGCAGAGCAGCCCGAAGGAGATCTTCGCGGGCTCGGGCTGCTTGGGCAGTGCGGCGCGGATCAGCTCGGGCGGATCGAACGGGAGGCCGATGAGGGCGCCGGCGACATCCACGGGGAGATCCTCGGGCAGCCGCATGCCGAGCCGCTGGTTGAGATCTCGGATGAGGGCGGCCTGCTTCGCGGCGTGGTAGCGGACCTGGGCGACGAAGATGTGGACGCCGGGCGTGACGTTGGCGTGGGCCTCGGCGCGGAGCACGGACTTGGAGAAGAGCGAGCGGAAGCTGAAGGTGGGGATGCCGGTGGGCGCCTGCTCGCGGTAGCGGCGGATCATGTCCTGGCCCTCGGGGCCCTTGGGCACCGTGTCCAGGTACGGGTCCTTCTTGAAGGCGCTGCCCCAGGCCAGCCCGTCGAGGAAGGCGGACTCCTTGTAGCGGTCGTGGAGCTGGATCAGATCGAGCTTCGGCCCACCCGTGCCGAGGAAGCCGCGCACGGTGCGCGCCATCTTCTCCTCGGAGGGGACATAGGAGAGGAAGTAGGGCGCGAGCGCATCCTTGAGCGTGGCGGCGGTCTGCCCGGCGCCGAGCCACAGAAAGGGCGGGTGCACGGGCGAGAGCGCCACCTTCAGCTCGTCCGCGGACTGCTTGCCCAACATCAGCCAGCCGCGCGTCTTGTGGCCCTGACGGTCGGTGGTGGCGGGGCCCTCGCCCACGGGCACGAAGCGAGCGGCCTGCTCCTTCGCGGCAGCGAAGGCCGCGTCCGGGAGGTGGTGGCGCACGCGCGCGTCACCCGTCTCGTACCAGTGGGCGAGCTCGGCGCGCTTCGCCTCGGCCTCCTCGGGGGTGAACCAGCGGATCCCGGACTCGGCGGCCTTGGGATCCTTCTTCAGGGCTTCGAACCACTTGGGCGCGGGGAGGGTAGGCACGCCCCATTTCTACCATTCAGCCCAGGGACACAGACAGGGACTTGAACCCGCGGAAGGCCCCCAGCCCAAGGCGCCCTTTGCGCAGGATGAGACCAACCCCCAGCGCGCGGCGCGCCGCGCCCGCCTACGCGGGCAGCAGCTGCCGGACGAGCTGCAGCAGCATGCCGCGCTCCACCTCGCGTTTGACGAGGTAGCCGTCCGCGCCGGCATCGAGGCCCTCGGCGCGCTCCTCGGGGCTGTCCAGCGAGGTGACGAGGATGACGGGCGTGCGGTTGAGCGTCGCGTGGGCGCGGATGCGCCGCGTGAGCCCCACCCCATCCAGCCGCGGCATCTGCCAGTCGCTGACCACGAGCTGGCAGGGCGTCCGCTCCAGCACCTCCCACGCCTCCTCGCCGTCCGAGGCGGTGACGACGGGGTAGCCGGCGATCTCCAGCAGCGACTTCATCGCGAAGCGGGTGGTGAGCGAGTCGTCGCACACGAGGATGCGCGGGCGGCGGATCTCCCCGGCGGCAATGCCGCGCGTATTCGGAGAGGCGGCGCGCAGCAGCTCCGGCGCGTTGAGCACCGGAACCAGGCGGCCGTCATCCAGCACGGCGGCCCCGGCCAGGTGCGCCACGCCCTTCAGGTGCGGCCCCAGTGAGCGGACGACGACCTCCTGCTGCCCCACCACCTCGTCGATGGCGTACAGCACCCGCTCCTTGCCGAGCGTGAGCAGCATCACCGTCTGCATCTTCCCGGCCTCCAGCGCCAGCGGCAGCCGCGGCAGCCCGACGGCCTCCGCCAGCGACAGGAAGATGAGCTGCTCTCCCTCCACCCGAGCGACGACACGCCCGGCCACCGTCCCCACGTCATCCGGCGCCAGCCGGAACACGCGCTCCACCATGTCGGAGGGGACAGCGAGGACCGAGGTGCCCACGCGCACCAGCAGCCCCAGCGCGGAGGCCAGCGTGAGCGGCAGATCGATGGTGAAGCGCGTCCCCTGCCCCTCCGTGTATGACACATCCACCGCGCCCTGGAGGCGCTGGGCCGTGGCCAGCACCACGTCCAGGCCCACGCCGCGCCCGGAGGTCTCCGTCACCTTGTCCCGGGTGGAGAAGCCGGGCTGGAAGATGAGCCGGGCCGCCTGCGCGTCCGCGAGCTTGGCCGCGGCCTCCGCCGTCAGCAGCCCGCGCTTGACGGCCGTGGCCCGCACCTTCGCCGGGGACAGGCCCCCGCCGTCATCCTCCACCACGACGGCGATGCGCGTGCCGCGGGACTCCACGCGCACCCAGAGCCGGCCCGTCTCGGACTTGCCCGCCGCGCGCCGCGCCTCCGTCGGCTCGATCCCGTGATCGATCGCGTTGCGCACCAGGTGTTGCAGCGGATCCTTCAGGGCATCCAGGATGCGCCGATCCAGCCGCACGTCTCCGCCGGCGATGAACAGATCCACCTTCTTGCTCAGGCGTGAGGCCACCTCGCGCACGGTGCGCCGCAGCGGCTCGAGCACCTGGAGGGCCGGCACCATGCGCAGATCGCGCAGATCGTCGCGCACCACCTGGGCCACCAGGTTGAGCTGCTCCCCCTCGCGGGTGGCGTCCTTGAGCAGCTCCACCAGCCGCTTCTGGATGCCGCGCAGGCTGCCCACCCCGGCGCGCAGCGGCTCCAGCGCCTCCCCATTGTCCGTCAGGGAGAGCTGAGAGGAGGCGCGCTCCAGGTGCACGATGGTGTCATGCGTGCTGTCGAGCAGATCCCGGAGGGAGTCGATCCGGCGCGCCTGCTGCGCGCGGCCCGAGATCAGGTGCTCCACCTGGAGCCCCAGGGACTCCAGCGTCTTCACCGAGACGCGAACGGCCTGATCCACCCCACCCTTGGGGCCGCCCGTGGCCTCCCCCGTCGTCGCGGGTGAGACGGAGGCCTCGCTGGCCGCGCGCAGGGCCTGGGCCGCCTGGCTCGTGGCGGGAGGAGGCTCCGCCGCGCGTGTCTTGGCGGGGGCCTCGGGCGCCGCGGCGGCCAGCGCGCCCCGCAGCTCCACCAGGACGCCGGCGAGATCCGACGCGGCGATGCTCGCGGCGTCTCCCTCCTCCTCCATCTTCGAGAAGCCCACCGCGGTGCTCTCCGCGAGCGGAGAGACGCGGGCCTCCTTGGCCGCCTCGGCCTCGCCCTTGAGCGAGCGCGCCAGCGCCACCGCCGCGCGCACGGTGCCCACGCGATCCGGGACGTTCGGCGAGCACAGGGTGACGAGCGACGCCTCGAGCTTCTCCAGCGACGCCAGCGCCTTCTTCCGGAAGCCCTCGCCCGCGTGGGGCTTGCCCCCATCGCGCCCCAGCGCGGACATCAGCGCCGTCAGCCCGTCGATGGAAGGCTCCTCTCCCTGATCCCCGCGCTCCAGCGCCTCCTCGATGGAGCGCAGCCCACTCAGGGTCGCCTCCACCGCCTCGCGCGGCATGCGCTCGTCCAGACGGAAGCGCGCCAGTCCATCCTCGATGGCATGGACGACCTGCTCGATCTCCGACAGCCCCAGGCTGGCGGCGGAGCCCTTCAGGCTGTGCACCAGCCGCTTGAGCGACGGGAGCAGATCCGGATCGCGCCCGGTCGGATCGCCCTCCATCCCGAGCACCTTCTTGCCAATGTCCTCGATCTGCTCGCGCGTCTCCGCGGAGAAGATGGGCCAGATGCTCCGGAGGACCTGCGGATCCATGCGCCGTGCCTACCCTCGCCTCTCGGCGGACGGGGCGCCGAGCTGCACCACGTCCAGCACCGTCAGCCGGTTGGGAGTGAGGAACTGGAAGGGCCCCGGCGGGGGCTGGGACAGCGTGGAGCGCAGCAGCTCCTGCCGCCCATCCACCTGCTCGGCCGCGATCCCGAAGGCGTCCCCGTCCACGTCCACCACCACCACCTTGCCAAGATCCGACATGCCGCCGCCCTCCAGCCCGAGCAGCTGGCGCAGGTCCAGCACCGGCACCACGCGCGAGCGCGAGACGAGCGCCCCCATCACGTGCCGCGGGGCGCCGGGCAGCGCGCACAGCCCGCGGGACTCCAGCACGTGATCCACCTGCTCGATGGGGACCGCGTAGCGCTCGCCGCCCACCTGGAACGCCAGCACGGTGAGGACCGCGGGGCGGACCTCCTCGCGGGAGCCCGCCAGCGCGCGCGCCCGGGTCGACAGCACCTCGCGGCGCTTCTCCGGGCTCACCTGCGCGTTCTCGATCAGCGCCCGCGCGTCATCCAACCGCTGGATGAGGCTGGCGTAGTCGATCTCGACCTTGGCGTCTTCCGTGGACATCCGTTGCTCAGCGGCCAGAGGGGCCCTTCACGGGGAGTTTCAACAGCTCACGCACCCGCTCGCGCAGCTCGTCCACCGAGACGGGCTTGTTGAGGAAGGCGCTGGCGCCCACCAGCCGCCCACGCTGCCGGCTGGCCTCGTCCTTGAGCGAGGTGAGCATCAAGAAGGGAGTGTTGTGCAGGGCGGTGTCCGCCCGCACCGCGGCGCACAGCGCGAACCCGTCCATCTCCGGCATCTGCACATCGGAGATGATCAGATCCGGCTTGATCTCGCGCGCCTTGGACAACCCCTGCACGCCGTTGCCGGCGTCGAAGAACTGGAGGCCCCAGCCCATCAGGTACACCTGCAGCAGGTTCGTGATCGTCTTGGTGTCCTCGACGATCAGGACCTTCAACGGTGGTGCGCCTTTTGCTCCGATCCCGGCCGTATTCATAGCTGATATCTACCTACGAGCTCCGAGAACCGCTTGGAGAGGTTCGAGAGGTTACTTGCGACCTGTTCAATCTGGCGCGTCCCATTGACGCTGTCGGCCATGGCCACGGACAGCTCGCTCATGGCCGTGGCGATCTGCTCCACGCCAATCGTCTGCTGGCGGGTGTTGCCGGCGATCTGCCGGGCGGCCGCGGAGGACTCCTTGATGACCTCGGCCAGGCCGAGGATCGCCGAGCCCGCGCTCTGCGCCAGCGCCATGGCCGCCTGGGCCCTGCGGCTGCCCTCATCCGTGGCCGCCACCGCCGCCTTGGTGCCCTTCTGCACCTCGCCCAGCAGGCCGCGCACCTGGTTGGCGGCGACCTTGGACTGCTCGGCCAGGGCCCGCATCTCCATGGCCACCACCGCGAAGCCGCGGCCGTGCTCGCCCGCCTTGGCCGCCTCGATGGAGGCGTTGAGCGCCAGCAGGTTGGACTGCTCGGCCACATCCCTCACGGTGGTGATGATGTCGCCGATCTGCAGCGTGCGCTCGTTGAGCTCCGTGATGGCCACCGCGATGGCCCGCACCTGCTCGCCCAGCTTCTCCATGCCGGAGACGCTCTCGGCCACCACCTTCTGGCCCTCGGTGGACAGGGCCTCGGAGCGCTGCGTGCCGCTGATCACCGAGTCCGCGTAGCTGGTCGCCTGCTTGGCCGTCTGGGCGATCTCCGCCACCGTGGTGCTCGTCTCGCTGATGGCGGAGGCCTGCTGGTGCGCCATGGCGGACTGCTGCGAGGAGGTGGTGAGCGCGCTCGTCGCCTCGCGCTCGATGTCGGCCGCGGCGCTGCGCAGGTCCGCCACCAGGTGCGTCACCGTCTGCGCCATCTGCCCGAAGCTCGTGGCCACCTCGCCAATCTCGTCGTTGGCGCGGATGGCGATCCGCTGGCGGAGATCTCCCGCGGCGATCCCCGCCGCCGCCTTGGCCAGCGTCTCCAGCGGCACCGTCACCAGCCGGGACAGCAGGGCCGCGGCGCCCATGCAGAGCGCCAGGGCGAGCACGCCCAGCCCCACGGCCCGCGCCACGCTCTGCCTCACCGAGGAGGCCAGCGTGTCCAGCTGGATCCCCACCTGCACCGTGCCCACCAGCGGCCGCTGCGCATCGGGAGCGTCGCCGGCCTCGCCCAGGATGGGCGCGGCGGCCTCCAGCGTGGGCCGGCCGCTGACCTGCACCTCGCGCTGGGTGATCTGCCTGGGGCTGGAGGGGAGGACCTTCTCGGACGCGGAGTAGGCCTTCTCGGCCGACAGCGCCAGCACCTGCCCCTGGGCGTCGCGCACCAGCACGTACGCCACCTCGGGCACGTCTCGCAGCGTGGTGTCCGTGGCCTGCTGGAGGCTCACCTGCGCGTTGGTGGTAGCGGCCGCCACCAGGTTGCTCGCCAGCTGCATGGCGACGACGCGGGCGCGCGAGGCCAGCTCCTCGCGCAGGGCCTGGCGCATCTGCACCGTGAACACCGCGACCAAGAGGGTGGCCACCAGGGCGCCGGTCATCCCCGTGATCGACAGGATCTTGGTGCGCAGGCTGAGCCGTCCCACCGTCCGGCGACCCGGAATGGACAGCTTGTTGCCTTGGACTTCCACGTTGCCTCCCTGCTATCGCGAGCGCACGCGCTTCAGTGCGCCCCCTGCCAACCTGCCCGACTCCTCACGGCCAACGCCTGCCGCAGGCCACCCGCTGTCATCGTCTCCACTCCCCTGAGCTGATGCTCGTCATCCAGCCCGTCGAGCGCGCGCAGCGCATTCTGCCTCGCCCGCTCCGCATCCTCCCGCCGATTCAACCGCGTGTAGAGCGTCACCAGCGTAGCGTGGCCGAGCGCCATCTGCGGATCCAGATATAGCGCCTTGCGCACCAAATCCACCGCCCCGTTGAGGTTGCCCCGCGCCTCGGCCACCATCGCCAGCAGCAGGTAGGCCTCGGGAGCGAGCTTGCGCGCGGCCTCCCGCGCCAGCTCCTCCGCCTTGTCGAAGTTCCCCTCCTGCGCCGCCGCCAGGGCCTGACGCAGCACGTCATCACGGGCGGTGGAATCCGCCGCGGCGGGGGCGGGCGAGGGAGGAATCGGCGCGGGAGTGATGGGCGCCGGGGGTGGCGCGGGGCGGGCCGGGGCGGGCGGCGGCCCGCTCAGCTTGCGCAGCACCTCCGGCGTCACGCGCGGCGGCGCGGGGGCCGCCCGGCTCTCCGCGGGCGGGGGCTTGACGCGGGGCACACGCATCACCTGGGTGTCCGCCACCTCGACCGGCTCCAGGCCCAGGCCGTTGGTGAGGGGGAGCTCCGCGGGCGCCAGGAAGAGCAGCCCTCCGGGGACCAGCGCGGCGATGAGCTTGGTGAGCACCTGCCGCACCAGCTCTGGCGGGAAGTAGATGAGGACGTTGCGGCAGAAGACCGCGTCCTGATCGCCCACCGGGGCCGCGTCCAGGACCAGGTTGTGCCGGAGGAACTCCACCGGCCGCCGCGCCTGGGAGTTGACCATCACCAGATCCCCCTGGGGGGTCAGGAAGCGCCGCTCCATGGAGGGCTCGATGCGCCGCACCGACCAGGGCCCGTAGGTGGCGGCGCGGGCCCGCTGCAGGGAGCGGGAGGAGATGTCGCTGGCCGTCACCCGGATGCGCTCCGCCGGGAGCCCCGCGGCCAGCAGCGCCATCGCGATGCTGTAGGCCTCCTCCCCCGTCGCGCAGCCCGCGCTCCAGACGCGGAACAGGCCCTCCTCCTTCTCGGTGGCCACGCGGGCCAGCTCGCGCAGGTGCTCCGGGTGGCGGAAGAAGTACGTCTCGCCGATCACCGCGTACTCGATGAACGACTCCACCACCCCCGCCTCGCGCGCCAGCAGCCGCTGGAGGAACGCGCTCAGCTCCATCCCCCGCGCCTCCGCCGCCCGCGTGAGCGCGGTGCCCAGCGAGCGCCGGACGCTGGAGGCGAGCGTCATCCCGCTCGCCTCGCGCAGCACGCCCTCCACCCGGCTGAGCGTAGTCTCATCGAGCGTGTCCGCTCGCGGTACGTCGCTCACGTCTCCTCCGGGGCGGCCAGGAGCGTGGACGTCTTCAGCAGCGGGCGCAGCCCTCCATCGGAGACGCGGCACAGGCCCGCCATCAAGCCGGTGCTGTCCCACGCCGAGTGGGCCTCTCCCGCGATGGGCGCGTCCACCAGGAGCGGCGCCTCGACGATGTCCTGGACGTGATCCACCAGCAGCGCCACCGTGCGCGCGCCCACGCAGACCACCAGGTGCGCGTCCAGGGAGGGCTCCCGGCTCACGCCCAGCAGCGAGGCCAGATCCACCACCACGGCGGAGACGCCCCGGTAGATGAAGGCGCCCGGCACGTGGGCCGGCGCCCCCGGCAGGGCCTGGAGCTCCACCAGCCGGACCACCTCCTGCACCGACTCGGAGGGCAGCAGCACCTGCGTGCCCGCCACCTCCACGGTGAGGAACAGCCCTGGCAGCCGCTGCTCGCCGCCGAGTTGGACCAGCTCACGCCGCAGCCGCGTGAGCTCGTTCTCGAGCGACCGCAGCCGCTGCTGGACCGATGCACGGCGTGCCTGGGAATCCGCCTTGTTTATGGGAGTTTCAGCCATCGGGGAGACCCACCCGCGCACACGTTTGGGCTGTCCCGAAACGTAGTCTGCCCGATAGAGGACCGTCAATGCGGGCGAACAGGCAAGGATGCTTCCCTGGCTGCTCCAGGGCGACCGGTCCGACCTGCTACGGTGGGTCGCCGTGCTGATCGCGGAGGGCAAGCAGTTGTGGTTTGATGGAGGCTGGGACACTGGATGAAGGCGAGGACGTCGCTTGCAGGCAGAGGGCTTGAATGATCAAGAGTGACTCTCCAACCCCGGGGGCGGCTGGCAATCCCGGGGGCGATCCGCTCATCGGCCGGACGCTCAACGGTCGCTTCAGCATCACCGAGGCGATTGGCGTCGGAGGCATGGGCAAGGTGTACCGCGCCATACAGGCCCCGCTGGAGCGGGTCGTCGCGCTCAAGGTCCTCAACCCCAGCTTCCCCAGCACCAAGGACCCCGGCTTCCAGCAGCGCTTCCTGCGCGAGGCCTCGCTCACGTCCAAGCTCCGCCACCCCAACACGGTGACGGTGATCGATTATGGGCAGACGGATGACGGCATCTACTACATCGCCATGGAGTACCTGGAGGGTAGGACGCTGGCCCAGGTGCTCGGCCAGTCCGGCCCCCTGCCCTGGAGCCGGGTAATCTCCATCGCCCAGCAGGTGTGCCGCTCGCTGCGCGAGGCCCACAGCCTGGGCATCGTCCACCGGGATCTGAAGCCGGCCAACATCATGCTGCTGAACGAGGCGGACCAGGATCTGGTCAAGGTCCTCGACTTCGGCCTGGTGAAGTCCATCGCGCCCGTGGCCGAGGGCGAGGGCGCCACGCTCAGCCCGGAGATCACCCAGAGCGGCACGTTCCTCGGCTCGCCGCAGTTCATGGCGCCGGAGCAGGCGCGCAACGTGGCGGACGCGCGCAGCGACATCTACTCGCTGGGCGTGGTGATGTACCAGATGCTGCAGGGGCGCCCGCCGTTCGTCGCCCGGGATCACCTGGAGCTGATCTTCGCCCACTGCAAGGAGCCGCCCCCGCCCTTCAACTCGCTGCGGCCGCACATCCCGGTCCCCTGGGAGATCGAGACGGCGGTGATGCGCTGCCTGGAGAAGGATCCCGCGCGGCGCTTCCAGTCCATGGACGAGATGCTGGAGGCGATGCGCTCGGCCAACATGGCCGCGGGCGGCCACAGCGGCATCTTCAAGCGTCCGGGCGGTGGGACGACGGGCCCGCACCCTTCGCCGCTCTTCGCCAGCGTCAGCCAGCAGGACACCAACGCCTCCACCCTGGCGCTGGACATCAGCGTGGAGGTGCCCGAGGCAGTGGCCAGGGCCCGCCGGCGCAAGCTGATGACCGTGGGGCTCGGCGCCGGCGTCGCGCTGCTCGGGTTGGTGGCGGCGATCTTCGTGCTGCGGCCCGGCGACAAGCCGCCCGTGGCCCCCGCGGCGCCCGAGCCCGCCGCGGTGGCCCCGCCTCCCGCGGCGGCGCCCCCCGCGCCCGAGCCCGCCGCCGAGGCGCCCCAGCTGGTGCGCTTCCGGCTGATGAGCGTTCCGAGCGGCGCCCGCGTCTTCTGGAAGGGCAAGGAGCGCGGCACGACGCCCTTCGTGCTGGAGATCCCCGCGGGGGGAGACGGCACCGTCACCGCCGAGCTCACCTTCGCGCTCGAGGGCTACACCACCGAGAACGTCATCACCGGCGGCTCCGGGGACGTGGTGCTCTCGCAGAAGCTCACCAAGCGCCGGGGCGGCGCGGCGGGCGCCGGGAAGGTGGAGTACGCCAACTCGAAGGGCGGCGGCCTCGAGCCCGCCATGGCGATGTCCGCCTCGCTCGACCCGGCCGAGTCCCTCGTGCCCGAGAGCGTCGAGCCCGCGCCCGCGGAGAAGGCCCCGCCGCCCAAGGCCGCGGCCCCGCCGCCCAAGGCCGCGGCCCCGCCCGTGGACACGGGGGGGAGCCTCGCCGTGCCGATGCTCCCGGCGGGGGTGCTGGCCACGGCGAGCAACAAGCCCCTGCCCTATGGCGAGGGCATGAGCCGGCCGGAGCAGCTCGAGGGCAAGGAGATCACCTATACCCGAGAGGCGCTCGCGGCCAAGGTCCAGGGGACAATGCTGGTCAAGTGCACCATCTCCCGCCAGGGGCGCGTGGAGAACTGCCGCGTCCTCAAGCCGGTGCCGCACATGGAGCAGCCGGTGCTGGAGGCGCTGGAGTCGCGCGTCTACAAGCCCATCCTCTACAAGGGCCAGCCCGTCGCGGTGGACTACGTGTTCAGCATCAAGCTGCAGCTGCCTCGGCGCTGAGCGCCGCTCACCCGGCGGCCAGGGGGGCTCCCACGGTGGGCGCCCCCCAGTCCACCACCGGCCAGCCCCGCCGCGCCGCCTCCCGGCGCAGGCGGTGATCCGGGTGGACGGCGACGGGCCTGCCCACCGCCTCCAGCACCGGCAGATCCGAGTAGGAGTCCGTGTAGAAGGCGCACGCGGACAGGGGCACGCCCACCTCGCGGGCGTAGCCCTCCGCGTGGGTGCGCTTGCCCGCCCCGAAGCACACCGCCCCCAGCGGCCGGCCCGTGTGCAGCCCCCGCTCGTCCACCTCGAAGCGGTTGCAGAGGATCGCGTCCAGGCGGAGATCCCGCGCGACGAGCTCCGAGAGGTAGCCCGAGGAGGAGGTGAGGAGCACCAGCCGCTCTCCCGCGCTCCGGTGCTCCTCGAGCGCGCGCAGGGCGCCGGGGCGGAAGAGCGGGCGCACCTGCTCCTCATAGAAGGCCGTGGTGCGCTCCTGGAACGCCTGGGCGGGGGTGCCCGCCAGGTGGGAGATGGCCGCGAGCACCGCGTCCTGCATGGACACGAAGCCCAGGTGGTAGCGGGCGATCCACAGGCTGGCGCGGAGCGCCTGGAGCCGGGTGATGTGCCCCAGGGCCAGCTCGCGGCGGATCCACAGCGTCCCGGAGTTCACCGCGAGGAGCGTCTTGTCGAGATCGAAGAACGCGACGCTCATGCGCTCGCCCTCACCCACGAGGTGCCCGCACGCCGCGCACCCGCCGCGCCCCGGCGCGCCGGGAGCGCAGCCGCCACGCCCACAGCAGCACGCCGGGCAGGAGCATGCCCGGGGCCGCCGCGCAGCCCGTCCCCGCGCTCTGGGCGGACAGCTTCTTGCTGGGCACGCCGACCTCGGTGCACTGGGTGGGCGGCAGGCCGCGCGGGTACGTCTCGCAGAAGCCCGCGGAGGTGCCCCAGTCGAGGATCCGCTTGTTCGTCTCGCCCGGAGGCGCGGTGGCCTCCATGGTGGACAGCGGCTCGAACACGTGATCCAGCCCCATGGCGTGGCCGATCTCATGCGTCAGCGTGTTCTGCAGATCCGTGGCCACGCAGTCCGGGGTGGGCAGCCCCTCGCAGATCGGTGAGCTCACGGTGGTGAAGAGGAAGCCGAGGCCCCCCGAGGGCTGGGAGGCGTTGAACTCGATGTCCGCGTCCACCACGATGCCGCGCTCCTTGGTGTACGTCGTGTTCGTCAGCGCGATGACCAGATCGCCGTGATCCCAGCAGGAGTAGTCGTTGGAGCAGGTGTCCTCGGCGTAGCAGGGATCATCGAAGGGGACGACGTCCTGGCACGCCGTCTCCCGGAAGGTGATGATGTTCTGGTTCTCCCCACCCTGGACGTAGCCCACCTTGGGGCGGCTCACGTCCGGGCCGCGGACGAAGGTGAAGTCGCTGCACGTGGCGGACAGCGTCCGCCACGTCTCGAAGGAGGCCTCGACGGCGGGGAACTCGGTGTCTCGGGGGGTGCGGAGGCTGCCCGCGGAGTCGACGTGGTAGCGGAACTCGCGGCTGAGCCAGTTGAGACACAGCGGCCTGCCCTCCACCTGGGTGCGCCGGTAGGTCTGGGCCCCCGCGACAGGGGCCACGAGCAGGAGGCTCAGCAGGGCCAGCCACCGCTGGCTCACGAGCGGGCTCCTCCGCGGCGACGGGCGAGCAGCAGCGCCCACCCCACCAGCGCGGGCAGCCACGCCTGGGCTCCGGCGGCGGCGCAGCCCGCGGCCTTGGGGCCAAGCTCCGGGGGCGTGACCGGGTGGATACAAGCCTGGCTGGGCTTCCCCTGCGGGTAGGCGGCGCACACGTAGCTGGCGGAGCCGGAGTCGATGGTCCGCTTGGTGAGCTCCCCGGTCTGGGCACTCGGGCGCATCGTCGACTCCGCCAGCCGATCATCCGTGTGATCCAGGCCGATGAGATGACCAATCTCGTGCGTCATCGTGTTCTGGATGTCGGTGGACACGCAGTCCGTGGTGATCAGGGGTGGCATGCAGACGGGGCTATCCATGGTGGTGAAGTGGTAGTTCACCGCGTTCAGCTCGATGTCCGAGTCGTAGATGATCCCGGAGTTCGTGTCGTACGTGGTGAAGGTGACGGCGATCGTCAGCCTGTCATCCACCCCCTTCTTATGGCCCCAGCAGTCGTAGGTGTTGTTGCACGACTGGTCCTCCCAGCACTCCGCGTTCTCCGGCGCGACATCCATGCAGCGCTTCGTGCGGAAGAGCACCAGGTTGCGGTTCTCGCCATTGGGCAGGTAGCCCACCTCGCGCTCGTCCACGAGGCCCCCCTCTTCGAAGGAGAGGTTGCCGCACTGGGAGAAGATGGCCTGCCAGCGCTGGAAGGAGCGGCGGACGGCGTCGAACTCGGTGCCCGCGGGTTGCGTCCGCGGGTTGCCCGCGCTGCTCTGGTACCAGGCGATCTTCGGCACCGTCCAGAAGAGGCACTGGGTGGAAGGATCCCTCTCCTCGACGTGGCTGCGCACATAGGGGGGAAAGCTCTGGCCCAGCGTCAGGGCCAGCATCAACGCCGCGATCTTCACTGGCGCTTCTCCTGGCCGGGCCGGGCTGGCGCGGGCTGCTGGAGGGCGGCCCGGACGGTGGCCTTCAGCTCCTCGAGCGTGAGCGTCCGCTGCGCGGCGGCGGTGGGCTTACGCGTGTCCGGATCCAGCAGCAGCACCTCCCCCGTGCCCTCCGGCACCGCCAGCGCCGAACGGCCGTCCGCGGAGCGCCGCACCTGGTACTTGCCCTGCGACATGCCGGTCACCCGGAAGGCCTTCGAGCTCTGGCGATTCAGGAAGACCACCACCTCCTCGCCCGGCTTGAAGGTGGCCATGCCATGGACCTTCTGTCCGATCTCCCCCACCGTGCCGCCCAGCTGCACCAGGCGCACCGTGCCGGCGACCTGTCCCTTGAGGGCCTCGGTCACCTCGATCTCCACGTCGGTGACGATGCGGCGGCGGTCTCCGCTCCACCGGCTCTCCATCCGGCGCACCGTCCCATGGACGACGGTGTCGGCCGTCTGGCTCAGCTCGGGCAGGTCGATTCGGAGCATTGTCGTCGCGGCGGCCGGTAGCCCGAGCAGCAGGGCAGCGGCCAGGAGTGCGCGGAGCGCGGAGCGCAGTGTCATCAGTTCACCTCTGTTTCCCTCAGTGTAGCCCATGGACCCCAGCGGCGCTCGAACCACCGTTGGACTCGCGTTGACCATCCATCCCCCCCCTTGCTATCCCGCGCCTCCTCTATGGCCTCTGCCCCTCGCGTACGTTTCGCACCCTCTCCCACCGGCTACCTCCACATTGGCGGCGCCCGGACCGCGCTCTTCAACTACCTCTATGCGCGGCGCTTCGGCGGCACCTTCGTCCTGCGCATCGAGGACACGGATCTGGAGCGCTCCACGCCGGAGTCACTGAAGGCCATCCTGGACGGCCTGAAGTGGTTGGACATCGACTGGGACGAGGGGCCCGACAAGGGCGGCCCCTATCCGCCCTACTTCCAGACCCAGCGGCTGGACACCTACCGCCAGCACGCCGAGCAGCTCATCGCCGCGGGCAAGGCCTACCGCTGCTACTGCACCCAGGAGGAGATCCGGGAGCGGCGCGCGCTCGCCGAGAAGGAGAACCGCGCCTACAAGTACGAGGGCACCTGCCGCGAGCGCACGGACGCGCCCGAGGGGCGCCCCTACGTGGTGCGCCTGAAGATGCCCTCGCAGGAGGGCTCCGTCTCGTTCGATGACCTGGTGCTCGGGAAGATCACCAAGGAGTACTCGGATCTGGACGACTGGGTGATGCTGCGCGGCGACGGCATCCCCCTCTACAACTTCGGCTGCGTCATCGACGACCACCTGATGGACATCACGCTGGTGGCGCGCGGGCAGGAGCACGTCAACTCCACCTTCCCGCAGCTCATGCTGTACCAGGCGCTCGGGTGGCAGCCGCCCCAGTTCGCCCACCTCCCGCTCATCCTGGGCCCGGACCGCGAGAAGCTGTCCAAGCGCAAGCACAAGGAGGCGGACGTGATGCTGCACAAGGCCAACGGGATCCTCCCGGAGGCCCTGCTCAACTTCGTCATCCGCCTGGGCTGGAGCCACGGCAACGACGAGATCATCTCCCGCCAGCAGATGATCGAGTGGTTCGACTTCAAGGACGTGGGCACCACCTCCGGCGTATGGAACCCGGACAAGCTGCTGTGGCTCAACCAGCAATACCTGAAGACGCTCCCCTCGTCCGATATCGCCGGTCGGCTGGCGCCCTTCCTCGCGGAGAAGGGGCACCCGCTGCCCGCGGGAGATCGGCGCCTGGAGGCCTTCGTGCTGGCGTTCCGCGAGCGCGCCAGGACGCTGGAGGAGATGGCCGCCATGGCCGTCCCCTACCTGAAGCAGGGCGTCACACTGGACGAGAAGGCCGCCGCCAAGCACCTCACCGCGGACTCGCTGAAGCTGGTCCAGCAGGTCCGGGACGAGGTGGCCACCCTGCCCGAGTGGTCCGTGGCCGGCCTGGACGCGGTCATCAAGGCGGTCAGCGAGCGGGCAGGCGTGGGCATGGGCAAGGTGGCCCAGCCCATCCGCGTGGCGGTGACGGGCAACACGGTGAGCCCGGGGATCGGCGAGACGCTCCTGCTGATGGGCAAGGAGGAGGCGCTGCGCCGGCTGGATGCCGCGCTGGCTCGCGGCTGACATCCCCCCAGGGGCCCGCGCAAAGGCGGTGGACGCCGCGGGACGCGGGCCCTATCTTGTCTCCCCATGCCACGAGCGCTTGACAGCCTGAGAGGCCATTTCTATAAGGCGCGCCCGCTCTGGGCGGCCGTGGCCGTCCTGTTGTGGGTGACGGGGGCGGGGGCGGAGACGGTCAGCGGGGCGCAGCTCCCCGACGGCGCGCAGAAGGTGGGCGAGAATCGGTTTCGGGCGCCGGGCACTTTTGAGGACACGCTGAAGTACTACCGGACGGTGTACCCGGTGCAGGCGTTCCCTCGGAGGCCTGTCGTCAACCAGCCTGGCGTGAAGGCCGTCCACATCGTCAACCCCTCGGGGAAGAACTTCGAGGGGCTGAACATTTATGAAGCGAACGACGAGGTTCGCATCTACATCGTCCCGGTGCCCCCCGCGCCCAAGCCAGTCCGGAAGGCGCCCGGGCCCAAGGCGGGGAAGAAAACTCGGTAGTTCACGAGGCCCCGCCAGTTGTGGTAGGAGAAGGCGCGAAGTCAGCAGCACGCAGCAAGGCAGCTCTTGGGGAATCGTCTAACGGCAGGACAGCAGACTCTGACTCTGCTTATCTAGGTTCGAATCCTAGTTCCCCAGCTTGAAAACTTCGGTTGACGTGAGCAAACCGAAGGGATACTTGAGGTCGCGTCAAATACGGCCCTGTCGTCTAGTGGTTAGGACGGTGCCCTCTCACGGCACAAACTCGGGTTCGAATCCCGGCAGGGTCAACTGAGGCGCCCGCTCTCCCCACGGAGGGCGGGCGCTTCGCTTTTGCGGGCTCCGAGGCCCCCGCGGGGGGCCCACCCTCAGCGGCGCGTGATGCTCCGGTGGAAGAGGAGCAGGGCATTGGCCAGCCGCGTCTGCGCCCGCTGGATGCTGCGGCGCACCAGCAGCATCCTCACCCGCTCCGGCAGGGCCTCGGTGCCCGAGGTGGTGCCGAAGCCCACCAGATCCAGCCTCAGGCCGATGGCCTCGAGCAGATCCGCCAGGTCCGCCTGCGGGCTGGCCAGCAGGAGCACATCCGGCGAGCGGGCCTTGAGGATCTCCGCCAGCATCCGCCACCGGGGCTCCCCCGTCTCGAGGATGACGACGTCGCAGTGCTCCAGATCCGGAGAAGTGGCCGGCAGGCCCTCCACCTGGAAGCCCTCGGCGCGCAGCAGCTCCACCGCCGCCGGGCTGCCGACCACGGCCACGCGCCCGCTCATGGAGCCGCTCTTCACCGCCTGCTCGTAGCTGCGCAGCTCGTCCTCGAGCGCCTGGTGGGCGGGCTCCGGAGCATCCTGCCCGGAGTCCAGGAGCGCGGAGGCCTGCCGGGCCACGTCCCGCGCCTGCTCTCGGCCCTTGATCCGCTCGGCGCGGCGCTCGAGCGCGGCGCGCACCTTGGCCCGGAGCACGCGCAGATCATCGAAGGGCTTGAGGATGTAGTCGCTGGCCCCCGCCGCGAAGGCGGCGATCACGGACTCCGAGCTGGCGTAGCCGGTGATCATCATCGCCTCCAGGGTCGGCTGGCGGCTCCGGGCCTCGGCGATGAGCTCGATGCCGCTCATCTGCGGCAGGTTCTTATCCGTGATGAGGACGTCGATGCGCTGGCCCTCCATCATCGGAAGAGCCTCCTCGGCGCTGGTGGCCTGGATGACCACCAGATCAGGCTCGCGGGCCAGCAGACGTGCACACACGTCCAGCACGACTGGCTCATCGTCTACGACCAAGATGGTCGAAGCGAGTGTCCCCGCGCCCCCGCCCTCACCCTCCTCTGTCTCGAACGGCAGATCCATTGGAGGGAGGATCGCATAGCTTGAAGGCAACTTCGAGCAAGGTGTCGAGCCGGCCTATGCTGTAGGATGTGAGCTTCGCCGACGCCCTGGTGGAGAGCCGTATCCCCTCCCGGATTGGAGACGTGCGCCTGAGGTACGACGAGGGGCGCCTGATGGGAGAGTCCCTCCCCCCCTCCATGGGCCAGCGCCTGGCGCCCGAGCTGTGCCTCCTGCTGGCGGCAGCCTGTGGGGTAGGGAGCCTGAGCCTGCTGGTGGTGGCGCCCAGCCACTATGGGCTCCCGGCGGCGCTGGGGCTGGCGGCAGCCGCCTTCATCGGGTATGCGCTCCGGCTCGAGGCCCGCCTGGGGCGCCGGCGCTTCGCCCTGCACTTCCGCACCGAGGTGCTGCGGCTGGAGCGCCTGGCCTGGGCGCCCGGCGCCACCCGGACCCAGGCCATCCCCTTCGACGACGTGACGGCGGTGGAGGTGCTCCAGCGCGCCTCCGGGCACTACGCGATCACCGTCTCCTGGAAGGCCGGCGAGCAAGCGCGGCGCGAGGTGCTGGTGGAGCACATCCGCCCCAGCGAGGCGGAGACGCTCCACCGGATCTGGCGCATGCTCCACAACGCCTTCGGGCTCAAGGCATCGGCGCCCGGATCAGGCTGATCTCGATGGTCGTCCCCTCCCCCGGGATCGAGGACAGCTTGAGCTTGCCGCCGTACTGCGCCACCAGCTCCTTGCAGATGGAGAGCCCCAGCCCCGTGCCAATCCCCACCGGCTTGGTGGTGAAGAGCGGCTGGAAGACCTTCTCCTGCAGCTCGATCGGGATGCCGCAGCCGTTGTCCGCGACGGTGAGGATCACATTGTGATCCTGGGTCGCCCACTTCACGTCGATCTTGCCGGACCGGCCGGTGCCCTCCATGGCCTGCGCGGCGTTGACGATGAGGTTGAGCAGCACCTGGCAGAGCTTCACCGGGCCGAACAGCACGCGCACCGGCTCGCCGTTGCTGCTGAGGCGGGCCCGATCCCGCACCTCGGCGCGCGCCAGCTTCACCGCGAAGGACACCACCTCGGAGATCTCCGCCGCCTGCTCCGTCTCGTCGCCGCGCGCCTGGGCCTTCAGCCCGTGCGCCACCTGCCGCAGGTGCTCGGTGCCGGTGACCAGGTCTCCAATGAGCGCGGGCAGATCCTTCACCGTCTCCGCCACGCTCTTGTCGTGATCCTGCGCCAGGTGCTTGTTCACGAACTCGATGACCGAGTCGATGTCCCTGCGCAGCGCGGCCACGTTCTGCGAGAGGTAGCCCACCGGGCCCATCAGCTCGTGGGCGATGCCCGCCGTCACCTGGCCCAGGGTGGCCAGACGCTCGGCCTTCATCATCCGGCTCTCCACCTCGCGGATCTTCAGCTCCAGGCGCGCGATCCTCAGCGCGTCCTCGAGCGCGGCGAGCATCTCCGCGCGATCCCACGGCTTGACGAAGTAGCGCGTGACCTGGCCGCGGTTGACGGCGTCCACCACGGCCTGGAGATCGGCGTAGGCGGTGACGAGCATGCGCTTGGCATCCGGCGCCAGCGTGCGCGCCCGCTCCAGCAGCTCCACGCCGGTCATGCCGGGCATCCGCTGGTCGGAGATGACGACGCCGATCTCCCCACGCCGCTGCTCCAGCATGGCCAGCGCTTCATTGGGCGAGTTGCAACGGAAGATGCGGAAGCGCTGCCCGAAGTTGGCGTCGAACACCCGAAGGTTCAGGTTGTCGTCGTCACAGTAGAGCACTGCGGGGAGATCGTACGGGCTCATGTCCAGGGTCCAAGCCAGGGAGGGGAGGCGGCTGGGAGAACGACAGGATAACGCGACCTTCCGCCAGTGCACCTCCCGCCGGGCACCCCCGCTCCGGCAGCCAGCGCCGACCGCTGACGCAGCGCGTCTCAACCCGCGCGAACCCCGTCAGCCCCGTGCGAGAGAGCGCCCCTGCGCTGACTCGGGGGTGAGACAGGCGGCCGGGCTCTGCGCCTCAGCCCTCGAGGGCGAACTCCACCTCTTCGAGCGACCGGAACTCCCTGCGGGGCAAGCCGCTCAGGAGCGAGAGGATCGCCGCGGGCCCTTCGTTCTCCCGGGCCACACGGACCAGCTGCTCCACCGAGAGTGGGAACACCGCGCCCTGGAGCGCCTGGCGCAGCATGGCTGCGAGCGAGAGAACCGGCTCCGCACGTGCCTCCGGCCCACCTTCACCTGCGGCGGACCGGGCTCGTGTCATGTCGTCATTCATTTGGGGAGAAGTTAAACAGGCGTGGGGGACCTTGCGGGCTTTTTTCATCGTTCGCCGAGCAGGCGGGAGAGCAGGCAGCCCATGGTCACCTCCACCTCCACACCTCACCGTATCTCTACGGACACGGATAAGGAGGTGGACGATGGCGAAGAAGGAAAAGGGCTACGTGGAGCACATCGAGCACCCGCAGGCGACGCGACCCGAGCCGTGGCCAGGGATCCAGGGCCGCTCGAAGGAGCACGAGGAGGAGCTGCCCACCGGCACCCCGCGCGAGCAGCAGGCCAGCGTCACCGAGGCCCAGCGCAAGCTCGAGGACGAGATGGAGCAGATGAAGGAGCCCCGGAGCTGAGGGCCGCGCCGGAGCGCCGCCCCGGAGCTGGCCGCCACGCGCGACGACGTGGCGGCCCGTGCCCGGCGGCTAGAACAGCAGCCGCATCGGGTGCTCGAGCAGCGCCTTGAACTCCCGCAGGTACTCCGCGCCGACGGCGCCGTCGATGACGCGGTGATCGCAGGACATCGTCACGGTCATGATCTTGCGCACGGTGAGCTGCCCGTCGCGCGCCACCGGCTTGTCCGCCACCGAGCCCACCGCGAGGATGGACGCCTGCGGCGGGTTGATCACCGCGACGAACTGATCGATGCCGTACATGCCCAGGTTGGACACCGTGAGCGAACCACCGGAGTACTCGTCCGGCTTGAGGGCCCGCTTGCGTGCGCGCTCGGCCAGCTCCCGCGCCTCGGCCGAGATGGCCGACAGCCCCTTCTGATCCGCGTCGCGGATGATGGGCGTGATGAGCCCCTCCTCCAGCGCCACCGCGATGCCGACATCCGCCGTGGCGTACTGCAGGATCTGATCGCCCTGCAGCGACACGTTCACCTTCGGGTAGCGGCGCAGCGCGATGGCCGCCGCCTTCACGATGATGTCGTTGACGGAGACCTTCGACTCCAGCGCCTTGGCCTCCTCGCGGATCTTCATCGCCGCGTCCATCTCCACGTCCACCGTCAGGTAGAAGTGGGGCACGCCGGGCTTCACCTCGGTCATGCGCTGGGCGATCACCCGGCGCATCGTCGAGATCGGCACCACCTGCGGCTCGGGCCGGACACCCGGCGCCGCAGGTGCACGCGCGGGAGCCGCCGGAGCCTTCTTCGCCACGGGAGCGACCCCGCGTGCCAGCGCCTCCTCGATATCGCGCTTGACGATGCGGCCGAGCGGACCGGAGCCGTGCACGGCCCCCAGCTCCAGGCCTCGCTCCCGCGCCATCCGCTTCGCCAGTGGGCTGGCACGGACACGGCCCCCCGCCGGAGCAGCCTGGGGCGCCGGCGCCGGGGCGGGCTTCGCGACGGGAGCAAGAGCGGGGGCGGGCGCGGCGGCCTTGGGAGCCTCCGCCTTCGCCGCCGAGGGAGCAGGCGCGGCGGCGGCCTTGCCACCCTTTCCCGTGATGAAGGCGATAGGAGCGCTCACCACGGCCATCTCGTTCTCTCCCACGACGATCTTCGCGAGCGTCCCGTCGTCGTAGGCCTCGAGCTCCAGGTTGGACTTGTCGGTCTCGATCTCGGCGATGGGCTCGCCCGAGGTGACCTTGTCCCCCACCTTCTTGAGCCACCGGACGATCTTCCCCTCCTTCATCGTCGGGGAGAGCGACGGCATGAGGACCGGGATCCCCTCACCTCCCCCGGCCGGCGCGGGCGCTGGGGCCTCGGCCTTGGGAGCGGCGGGGGCGGACGGAGCGGGCGCGGCGGCCTTGCCCGCCTCGACCTTCTCGCCCTTGGCGCCGATGTACCCGATGGGAGCGCCCACCTGGGCCAGCTCTCCATCCGCCACGGTGATCTGCAGCAGGAAGCCGTCGTCGTAGGCCTCGAGCTCCAGGTTGGACTTGTCGGTCTCGATCTCGGCGATGGGCTCGCCCGAGGAGATCTTGTCCCCCACCTTCTTGAGCCACTTGAGGATCTTCCCCTCCTTCATCGTCGGGGAGAGCGACGGCATCTGGATGGGCTTGGCCATACGTCTCAGGCTCCCTCGCGGTAGAGGACCTTCTTCACCGCGGCGATGATCTTCGGCGCGTCCGGCTGCGTCGCCGCCTCCAGGTTCGCCGCATAGGACATGTTCACGTCCAGGCCGGTGACGCGCAGCACCGGCGCGTCCAGCTCATCGAAGGCCTTGGACTGGATGAGATCCACCACCGACGCACCCACGCCGGCCAGCGGCCACCCCTCCTCCACGATGACCACGCGGTTCGTCTTGCGCACGGTGGCCAGGATGGCCTCCTCGTCCAGCGGCCGCAGCGTGCGCAGGTCGAGGATCTCCGCGGAGATGCCCTCCTGCTCCAGCTGCTTCGCGGCCTCCTCGCAGAAGTAGTACATGCGGCTCCACGTGATGATGGAGACGTCCTTGCCCTCGCGCTTCACGTCCGCCTTGCCGATGGGGACGATGTGCTCGCCCTCCGGCACCTCGCCCTTGAGGGCGTAGAGCTTCTCGCCCTCGAACATCACGACGGGGTTGTCATCGCGGATGGCCGACTTGAGCAGGCCCTTGGCGTCCGCGGGCGTGGCCGGGGC
>JAFGNZ010000387.1 GCA_016926755.1 Myxococcaceae bacterium
CGGCGAGCGCAGGGGCAGCAGCAGCTGCTCAGCCCCGGGCGCGGCGCGGGTGCGGAGGTGCGGGCGGAAGGCGCGGGCGCGGTGGCGCTCCGGGAGGCCCTCCAGGAATACGAAGGAGGCCTGCCGACGAGCGCGCGGCGCGGCATACCCCCTCTCGCGTGTGCGTGCGGCGACTCTCCCCATGCACAAGAATTTACACTGTCAACGATTAACAGTAAACGCCTCGCCGGCCGGGCATAGAACGAGGGCCCCGCCGTGGGGTAAGCCCAGGGGAGCCCTCGTTGCGCAAGCCAGGAGGAGGGGAGGCCGCCGCTCGCGCAGGGGAGAGAAGTGGCGGGCTACGTGCGCGGGGGCCACGTCCAGTGGCCTCCGGTGCCGGCGGCGTCCGGCCCTTCCGAGGCGTTCTCCACCGTGTACGCCATCTTCCCGGGCGGGAAGGCCGTGAGCGAGACGGTGCCGTCGTCATTCACTCCCGTCACGAGGGCGGCGTGGCTCTCGGGCGGCTTGTTGATGCTGGGGATTGCCGGCATCACGAAGTGGACGATGCGGCCGATGCTGGGCTTCTGGGACACGAGGCGACTCCTGGGCTACGGGTGAGCCTGGGAGAAGTGGCGGCACTCCCGAAAGAAATAGAGCTATCCCTATTGACACTCCATAGGGCTATGCGTATTCTCCTCCCATCAACGCGCAGCACCTGGAGGCCGCACATGCAGAAGCTCACCGGTTCCGCCGCCATCGCCTTCGCCCGCGCTCACGGGTCCCTGCTCTCCAAGTACGAGGATCCTACGGAAGGGGCGCGCGAGGGCCTCTCCGTGGACGTGGCCGAGCAGATCGCTGCCCAGGATCCTTCGCTCATCTACGTGGACGTGCCGGAGTGGAAGGTGGTGCAGGCCCACCTGGAGCGCATCGGCGTCGCGGACATCGGAGAGGGTGGGTGCATCGCACAGGAGACGGACACCCCCACCCTGGTGGAGATCCTCGACGAGAGCGCCGGTGGCGTCTACGACGTGGCGCAGCTCCTCCCGCTGCTGGCCGCACTCCCGGATGACCTCGCGGACACCTTCGAGGATGACGCTCTCCCCGGCGGCGAGACGGCGGCGCGCAAGGCATACGAGCACTTCTGGGCGACCATCGCCCCGGCTGAGGTGAAGGAGTAGCCATGCCCCGCCACGACAAGAGCGCCACCCCGCGCGCGAAGCGCCGCGCGCCGAAGGGCAGCATCATCGGCCAGAAGGCCGTGAAGGTGGACGCGGACACTATGGCCGCGCTCGGGTACCTCCAGCTCCAGTGGGGGCTGGGCGAGCACGAGACGTGGCGCCGCGCCCTCAAGCGTCAGGCCCGGGCCGAAGGCCTCGATGTGCCAGAGGCCACGGAGAGCGTGCCCTGAAGGTCATGGCCCGGGCGAGGGCCGTGAAGTAGAGAACCCGCCGTCTGCAGACGTCTACAACCAGGAGCCCACCATGATTCGACACCTTGCCTCCGCTCTCGCCCTTGCCTTTCTCGCTGGCTTCACCGCGTGTGGGGAGGACACGCTGCTTCCGGATGCTGGGCTACGCGCCGATGCCTCATCCGCTAGTGGTGTCGAGTCCCAGGGCGCACTGCCTGCCTGCCTCCTCGGCAACGGCCTGTTGGACTCCGCGAGCGTCGCCGTCGAGGCATGTGCTGGTGCTCCCTGCCTGATCGAGCCGCCCGGCATCAGTGGTTCCCTCTCCGAGCGGTGGCTCTACTGTGTCGGGGCGTGCTCTGCTGACTGCCTTCCGCGCGCAACCGTGAACATCTACAACGGCCGCGTCATCTCGGTGGGCCGGACGCCCGGCCAGCCGTGGCCTTAGTCGGTCACGCGGAACCGGATGCCATCCAGGCTCGTATACGTTGACGACCCCGTGATGATCTGGACGTTTCCTCCAGAGGCGATCTCTACGTAGCCTGCTCCCGCCGCGCTCACCACGGCGAAGTCGCGTGTGTACGGCGGCCGAAAGCCAGCCGGTAGATTGAACGCCACGGACGGGACAGTGCCCCCTTGGATCATCCCCTCCAGGTGGACGTGCCCGGTTGGATCCTTGTAGTAGCGGGCACCATCACGGTTGTTCGCGGTGTAGTTGGTCCAGGAGTTGAGGAGCGTTGGATCCCGCCTGTTCTCCAGGCGGGGGAAGATGAAGACGCGCGCTGAGTCCACGAGCATCGCGTATGCATTTGCCGCAGTCTTGCCTACCGAGATGCGCCCGTATCGAGCCGAAGCGAAGACGTCAATCGTCGTGACCATTCCTCTTCCGAGAGGCAACCACGATGCGACGCCGGTGTCCCTGGAGTCAACGAGCGTTGTGCTCGTCAGGGTGAAGTCAGCATCGTACAGGAGCAGATAGACCCCTGCGTCGTTCCCAGATGAGTACGCGGTGAGCCCTCCGTAGAAGGAGGCTTCTGCGATGATCATGTCCCCCGGCCGCAGAAGGAAGAAACCAGACGTCAGCCGCGCAGCAACGGCTGTCTCGTTGAACTTCACCGCCCGGTCTCCGCTGTAGACGGTGGTCGTCTCTTCCTGAATATCTGTTCCCCAGGTGCCAGCCGTTACCTCCCATGCGTCAGGTGGCGAACCGGCCACATTGGCGGCTTGGAAGTCGGCGTTGAGCGGGAGCTGGGCCACCGACACATCTGGTTGCAGCGTTCCCGGCTCCACGTACCGGGCCGTGAGGGTGGCCTGGGCGCTGGCCGTGCCCCGGTTCCCCTTCAAGTCCCGGGGCACCACCCGGGCGTAGTAGGTGGTGCCAGGGGTGAGGTCCGTCACGGCGAACTCCGTCGCGGTGGAGGTGTTGCGCCGCGTGGAGCTGCTGGGGGTGAAGCCGTTGCTGGTGCTCACGTGCAGCTCGTAGGAGGCAGCGGCAGGCCCGCGCGTGGGCGGGTCAAACCGGAGGCGGAAGCCCTGCACGGTGTCCGAGGTGGCGAGGTTGCTGGGAGCCTCCGGCCCGGTGAAGGGCGAGGGCGGAGCAATGCCGGGCCGCTGCTCCATGCTGAGCCAGGCGCGCCGGGAGGTGGCGGGCTTGCCGCGCAGCACGAGCTTCGTGGAGGCCGTGGAGGCGTTCACCGTGTGCGTGAGGCTCTGCACGGCGCCCGTCTGCTCCGAGGTGAATTGCACCTCGTTGCCGCTCAGGGCCACCAAGTCGCCCAGCTCCAGGTCCGGGCGGTAGTCCACCTCCAC
>JAFGNZ010000388.1 GCA_016926755.1 Myxococcaceae bacterium
GAACCTGAGCATGGCGCTGCACGAGGGCCGCCACGCTGCCGCCGAGCGCAGGCGCCTGCTGGAGGGCTACCTCACCCTCAAGCGGGAAACCACGGTGGAGCTGCTGGCCGCCTGCTGCGAGCAGGCTTCCGAGGAAGACTTGAAGCAGTTGGAGGAGGCCTGCCTCTCGCTGGAGGAGGCGGCGCGCTGGCAGCAGCACAGCAGGTGGGCGCGGGGGGAGTTCCAACTGCTGCGACTGGCAGCCCTCATAGCCAGGCGCCCCGGGCACTTCCTGCTCATCCAGTCGCTGGAGCGCTCCTTCTGGGGCATGGCCGCACGGGTGGTGCCCCAGTTGGACAGGGAGGCTGTCGTCCAGTGGGCTCGGTACGTAGCGGGGGCCCTGGGGGACAGGGATGCTCAGGCCTTGAGGAGCCACCTGTCGGCACTGCTGCTGGCCGGCGATGAGCAACTGCTCCACAAGCTGATGCCCGTGCACCCGGCGCAGGGGGTGCCCGAGCCGCCCACCCCAGTGCAGCCGCCCGCGCTGGACAGCTCCGAGGCCGAGTCCACCAGGGGCGCGCTGGCGGGCTCGGCTTGTCCGAACCTGCCTGCTTGTCCGACAGGCCACGTGCCCTTGCAGCCCCCTGCTTTGACAGAGCCACTTTCCCCAGACAGTTCCAAGCCTGAACTTGCGGAGGGGGCGCTGGCGGAGGCGGCCTGTCTGAACCTACCTGGTTGTCGGACAGCTTTGTGCCATGCGCCGCCGACAGGCAGTGCCCCGAGCGGATCTATCTTCACCGGCCTCGGCCAGCCTTCGGGCCACAGACGGCTGGAGGCCGGCAGGCTCCCTGGCGTCCGTAAAGAAGGAGGGGGCGACACCTGCTCCCCTATGGCTATGTCGTGGGGAGTTCCTTCTGCTGGCGCGGAAATGGGGGCTGCTGAACCTACGAACCGTGCTCGGGCCAGCACCTCAGTCTCCCAGCGGGCAGCGGCCGAACGCGCCCTGCCGAAACCCACCGGGCTGCCGGACAGCTTTGCGCCATGCGCGGTCAACCTGGAACCAGGAGCTGGCCGGCCGCACACGTTGCCTCCTCAAGAGCCGCAGCAGGACGCCAAGACTCCCGCCTTGCTGGCCATGCGCAGATGGATGCTCCGCTGCCTTAAGGGGAAGGATCGATAGAGGGAGAGCCTGGCTGGATCCCCCTACCGGCGACGCAGGGAACCAACTTGTAAGATAGAGGTGGGCTGCTGACGTTCGTGGACCGATCGCTGTTCCGGGCCGGCGCCTGCTGGAGCACCTGGCGGCCCCAGCGCTCCAGGAGTCCCGCACCGAAGGCCTGGGTGAACACCTTCGTCCTGGAGAGGTGGTGTCCATCCATCGCGGCGCACCACCAACAGGGCCGAGACGCAGGCCTCACGTGAGCAACCCCCACCCGCATGCGCTGTCGGACACGCGAGAATTTGACACGCAAAGCAGACTGGCTCCAACTCTACCCGTCCCGAGCCGCGGAATGCCGGCTCTCTGGCTGAACAGGAGACAATCAAATGGCTCGTTACCTGATTCCCTTCTCTGTGCTTGTGGCTACCCTCATCACGGGCTGTGGAGACTCCGTCGCTCCCCTGCCAGAGTTGGAACCCATGGAGGAGATCTCCAGCGCCCTGTCCACCTGCTCCACGACCTGCGCGGACGGCAGTCTCCTCTCATGCCAGGGGACGACATGCTCCACCTCAAATGGCTCCTATGTCCGGTGTGACGGAGTCTCTCAGTACTGCTCCACGATGTGCTCCAGCAGAGACAACTGTGGGAGTCTGGCCAATACGCGTTGCTCCACGAACGGCGCTCAGAGGGATTGCTGCCTCCCTGGTGGAGGAGGCGGAGTCTGCTCTTGCCTGAGTGGCATCTGGAGCTGCGAAATCCTCTGACCGGAGGAAGTGTCTGACCAGACGAGCACCCTCCCCGGGGCAATCAGCCGCTGTTCGGAGTGGAGCCTCCACACATAGCCCAACACCCGCAGTCGGGAGGGTCCTTGAAGGGGCCGAGGTGATGCGATGAGGTACGCGGAACCACAGACCGTGGAGGAAGGCGTCTCCCTCCTGGCCGCCACGGAGCATGCGCGCTGTCTCGCGGGTGGGGCCTCGCTGGTGGCGATGATGCATGCGGGCCACCCCGCGCCCGGGATGCTGATCAGCCTGCACCGCATCCAGGAGCTGTCCTCCACCACCGAGACGCCGGAGGGCCTCTGGCTGGGAGCCATGCTCCGTCATCGCGCCGTGGCGGCGGACACGCGCCTGCGCGGGGCCATGCAGGTGGTGCGCAGCGCCGCCGCGCAGCTCGCGCACCCCGCCATCCGCAACATGGCCACGATCGGCGGCTCGGTGGGGCTCGCCGATCCCAGCGCCGAGCTCCCCGTGGCCCTGGTCGCCGCCTCGGCCCGCGTCGAGGTGGCGGGCCCCGCGGGCAGGCGAACCCTCCCCGTGGAGGAGCTCTTCGTCGATCGCTTCAAGACGTCCCTGGCGCGCGACGAGCTCGTCACCCGGATCTTCGTCCCCAGGGGCACCCAGGGAGCGGTGGGCCATCACCTCCGGTTCAGCCGCGTGTCCGGCGACTACCCCACGGTGTCCCTCTCGCTCGTCCTCGCCATGGAGGGGGACACGTGCCGCCAGGCGCGCGTCGCCGTGGGCTCCTGCGGGCCGGTGCCGCTCCACGTGGACGCCGCGGACCAGCGGCTGGTGGGCACCCGGCTCGGAGAACAGGACGTGGCCGAGGCGGGCCGGCTCCTCGCCAACGCCGCCGCGCCCGTGGATGACGTCCGTGGCTCGGCCGAGTACCGGCGCATGCTCATCCCGCGCCTGCTCGGCCGCGCGCTGACCCTCGCCCGGGAGCACGCCCATGGCTGAGAAGATCCCTCTGTCACTCACCGTCAACGGGACGGCCCACACGCTCGCCGTCACCCCCGAGCGGACCCTGCTGGACGTGCTCCGCGAGGAGCTTCGCGCGACGGGCACCAAGCGCGGCTGTGATCAGGGGAGCTGCGGGGCCTGCATGGTGCTGGTGGACGGCGAGCCCGTGTTCTCCTGCCTGTCCCTGGCCCTGCCCCTGCGCGGCCGTGACATCACCACGATCGAGGGACTGGGGGCCGGCAGCGAGCTCCACCCGGTGCAGCAGGCCCTGGTCCAGCATGGCGCGGTGCAGTGCGGCTTCTGCATGCCCGGCATCGTCCTCACCGCGAAGGCCCTGCTCGACGCCAACCCCCACCCCACTGTCGAGGAGATCCGCCAGGCGCTCGGCAGCAACGTCTGCCGGTGCTCGGGGTACGCCAAGGTCGTGGGCGCCATCGCCTCGCTCGGCGAGCCGTCCGGACAGAAGCCCCCCACGGGAGGACAGCCATGAGCCACTCGGAGAAGCCGGGGCCCGTCCCCACCCCTGTGGGAGAGGTGCTGGGCAGCTCCGTGCCGAGGCTGGAGGCGCGCGAGAAGGTCGCCGGACGCGCGATCTACACCGACGACATGACCCTGCCGGGCCTGCTGCATGGCGCCCTGCTGGGCAGCCCCCATCCGCATGCCCGGATCCTGTCGTATGACACCTCCCGGGCCAGGGCCATGCCCGGCGTCAAGGCGGTGCTCACAGCCGAGGATCTGCCCGACCGCCCGATCGGCGCCTCCATCAAGGATCAGCCGCTGCTCGCGCGCGGCAAGGTCCGCTATGCGGGTGAGCCCGTGGCGGCCGTGGCCGCGGTCGATCTCCAGACGGCCCGCAGGGCGCTCCAGGAGATCGACATCCAGTATGAGCTGCTGCCCGCGGTCTTCGAGCCCGAGGAGGCGCTGAGGCCGGACGCGCCCGTGCTCCACGAGCAGCGTGACGCCTACTTCAGCCTCCAGGGGAACACCGAGGCACGAGCCCAGGCGCCCAATGCCGCGTCTCACATCCGGCTCGTCGAGGGAGCGCCGGACAAGGCGTGGGAGCAGTGCGAGGTCATCGTCGAGGGCGTGTACGAGACGCCCGCGCAGCAGCACATCTACCTGGAGCCGTGCGCGAGCCTGGCCTCGGTGGATCGCGACAGCGGCAAGGTCACCGTCTTCACCTCGACGCAGTCCGTGTTCCGGACCCAGGCGATCATCGCCGAGGCGCTGGGCCTCCCCATGTCGAAGGTCCGGGTGATCGCCCCGAGGGTGGGCGGAGGGTTCGGCGGCAAGACCGAGTCCACCCACCAGCCCATCACGGTGGCGCTGGCGCGGGCCGCGGGCGCGCCGGTCAAGCTGACGTTCTCGCGCACGGATGACATGCGCATGATGAGGTCTCGCCACGCGTGCCGCATCCACATGCGCACGGGGGCGACTCGGGACGGCCGCATCCTCGCGCGGCAGGTGCGGATCCTCTTCGACACCGGCGCGTACGCCGATGATGGGCCGTTCGTCGCGGGGGTGGGCACCTGGTTCGCGCGCGGGCCGTACCGCATCCCCCACGTCGATATCGAGTGCTGGTGCGTGTACACCAACAAGCTCCGGGCGTCGGCGTTCCGCGGGTTCGGAAACCCGCAGGTCCACTTCGCCAGCGAGGTGCAGCTCGACCAGCTCGCCGAGCGGCTGGGCATGGATCCCCTCGAGCTGCGGCTCCGCAACGCGCTGGAGACAGGGGAGCGGTGGCTGGGGGGCGTCCCCGTCGAGAGCGGCACGCTCAAGGCCTGCCTGGAGAAAGCGCGCGAGGTGTCGGACTGGAGCCAGCGCCGGAGCCAGCGCGCCTCCGCGCCCGGCAAGCGGCGCGGCATCGCGATCGCGGCGGTGGCGCACGTGTCCGCGCTGCTGGGCTCGAGCGCCACCGTCCGGCTCAACGAGGATGGGACCGTCACGGTCAGCACCGGCGCGGTGGACATCGGCCAGGGCTCGGACACGGCGCTCGCCCAGTGCGCGGCCGGGGCCCTGGGCCTCTCGCTCGAGCAGATCAACTTCACCGGGCCGGACACGGACGGCTCGCCGTATGACTGGTGCACCGGGGGCACGCGCACCACGCTCACCGTGGGCCGCGTCATCACCCAGGCGTGCGAGCAGCTCCAACACCAGCTCTTCGAGCAGGCCAGCGAGGTGCTGGGGCGCCCGGCACGGGAGTTGGAGCTGCGGCCCGGCGGCATCGTCGGGGTGCGGGGCGAGCCCGAGGCCTCGGTGCCGTTCGGCGCCATCGCCGCGCGCGCGCTCTACTTCAAGGGTGGGCCGATCATCGCCAGCTCCCGCTGGCTGTTCCCGCCGATCCCCCTCGACGCCCGGCGGACGTCCGCCCAGGGGCTGTCTTCCATGGGGAATGGCTACTTCGTGTTCGCCGCGCAGGTGGTGGAGGTGGAGGTGGACGAGCTCACCGGCCACGTCCAGGTGCTCGAGGCCTGGAGCGTCCACGACGTGGGCCGCGCGATCAACCCCGCGGCGGTGGAGGGGCAGGTGCAGGGCGGGTTCGTGCAGGGGCTCGGCTTCGCGCTCACCGAGGAGCTGCTGTGGCGGGAGGGCCACCTGCTCAACCCCTCCATGAGCAGCTACAAGGTCCCCGGCGCGCCGGATGTCCCCGTCGCGATCCACCCCGTCCTGCTCGAGCACCCGCACGGCCCGGGGCCGTTCGGGGCCAAGGGGGTGGCGGAGGTCAGCCTGGTGGGCGTGGCCGCCGCCGTCTCCAATGCGATCCGGCATGCGACCGGGGCGCACATCCCCCGCATCCCCGCCACCAGCGAGCGTGTCCTGCGCGCGCTCCTGGCGCGGGAGTAAGCGGGCTCGAAGGCCTCGGGAGATGAGCCCCGGCGGCTCTTCTCACATTCAAAGAACTTGATTCTCCCCTTCAGATAGGCTGAAAGATTTCACGCTCGCTACGGGAAATCTACACCCGGCGAGGAGGCCCAGACACGCCCACCCCTGCCGGGTGAGCCCTGGGACAGGGGGAGCCGTCATGAACGTCGCTCGTGGCTTTGCGTGCCAACTGGCGCTGCTCGTCCTCACATGCGTGGGGACGGGCTGCTCCGTGAATGGGGAGGCGGGGAGTCCCGCCGCGCCAGCAGGAAGACTCCGCAGCGCCATGGTGAGCGTGCCCGCGAGCCAGGAGGCCTGTGGCCCGGTGGCGCTGGAGCCCACGCGGCTGCTCTACCTGGGCCCCACCGAGGCCGAGTACGGCGACACCGTGCAGCTCACCGCGTGGCTGACGGACGGCGCCGGCCAGCCGCTGGCGGGGCGCGCGGTGCGCTTCGTCCTCGGCACCCAGGAGGCGATCGGCACCACGGACGCCCTCGGCCACGCCCGCGTGACGCTCACGATCAGGCAGGAGCCCGCGGCCCTCCCGCTCACGGTGGAGTACGCGGGGGATGCCACCACCGGGCCGTCGAGCGCCACCGCCACCGTGGCCCTCACGAAGGCGGACACGGTGACGCGCATCCTGGGGCCCACGCTGCTGGGCACGGGCGCCCCGGTGCAGGTGCGCGCCTCGCTGGCCAGCGTGAACGACCGGGCTCCGCTGGCGGGCCGCGCCCTCGTCTTCGAGGTGGGCGGCGTCCTCGCCACGGGCCTCACGGATGAGGCCGGCGTGGCCACCGCCACGCTCTCCTGGAGCGCGAGCGCCACTGGCCCCGCGATCCTGAAGGTGTCCTTCGCGGGGGATGCGTACTACCTGCCCTCGGCGAGCGAGGCGCCCGTGATGCGCTACCAGCCCACCGCCTTCACCCTCTGGGGCGGCAACACGCCGGGCCTGGCGCTGGGGCAGCAGGTCAACTTCTGGGGCCACTCCTGGCCGAAGCAGGTGACGGGCGGCGCGTATGCGGCGCAGGGCGACTTCAAGGGCTGGGCCAACAACCTGGCGGGCTTCGCGCTCTGCCAACCCACCGCGCGCCCTGGCGGCACGCCGCCGCTGGCGCCGGGGTGCTGGAACAGCAAGGCGGGGCAGAGCGGACCGCCGAGCTCGCTGCCCGAGTACATCGGCGTGCTCGTCACCGACGCCGTCGCCAAGGACAAGGGCGCGCTCCACGGCAACGTGGCCGCGCTGGCGGTGGTGCGCGTGCACCCGGAGCCCGCCTACGGGCCGGTGCCTGGCAAGCCGGGCTTCGGCACGCTCGTGGCCATCATCGACGGCGGCCCGCTCTTCCCGCCGCCGGTGGCCCTGGTCGCCAGCCAGAAGCAGCCCGAGGCGGCGCTCCCCGGCCAGGCCTTCGCGGTCTCCGTGAAGCTGCGCAACCCCACGCAGACGCCGGCCGCGTCCGTCACCGTCTCGGAGCGCTTCGAGGGCTCCCTGCCCTCCTCCGCGGAGCAGGCGGTGGGCACCATCGCGCCCTCGGAGACGCGGCAGCTCGAGTTCGCTCGGGCGGCGCCCACGGTGGCTCCCCGCGGCGAGGACGAGCCGGTGGACGCGTACCAGGCGCGGCTGGCGGCGGAGGATGGGCGCACGCTCGCCTCGCTGGGCACGGTGCGCTTCACGGATCCCACGGGCACGCAGCCCTCGCTCGTGGAGCTCTTCTCCGCGAGCCGCCTCCAGCTCCCGCGGCTGAGCCTGGCCCTCTCGGCGCCCTCGTGCGCGGGCCCCTGCACCACCGTCTCGTACGTCCTCACCGTCAACCACCTGGGCCTCGCGCGGGCCGCCAGCGCCACGCTGAGCGTGGTGCTCCCGGACGGCAGCCCGCAGGCGCTGGAGCTGGGCGCCCTGGAGCCGGGGGCCACCGTCACGCGCACCGTGGAGTGGACGGTGACGGACCCGGGGCCGCGCCGCCCGGAGGAGTCCGTGGTGGAGTACCTCGCGCGGCTGCAGGCCTTCACGGCGCAGGGGCTCACGGTCTCCGCCCGGCTGGCGTGGACGGATGAGCTCGGCAACGCCTACGGCCCCATCGGCCAGGAGAGCGCCCCGGAGGCGCGCATGGCCATCCCCATGGCCACCGCCGCGGCGCCGGCGCCGGTGCTCCCAGGGCAGAGCTTCCCGCTGTCCTTCACCGTCACCAACGCGGGCAACCTGCGCGCGGACGCGGTCTTCCTCCGGCTGGAGCAGGGGGGCGCCGCGCCGCCCTTCCCGCTGGCGCCCGGGGAGAGCACGCTCGCCACGCTGGAGGCCACGGCGCCCACGGTGGCCCGCAAGGGCAGCGCCGAGCCCGACGCCGCCTACCGCGCGCGCCTGGAGGCCTTGAACGGCCAGCTCCTCGACTACGCGTACCGCCTCGAGTGGAGCACACCGTGTGGTGGGCTCCTGGGCCCGCTGCCCGGGCACGTCCGGCCGCTGCAAATCCTCCCGGTGCTCGCCGTTACGATGGAGGGCCCCGCGGAGGCGCGCGCCGGGGACACGCTGCAGTACACCGTCACCCTGCGCAACACGGGCCGCGCGGAGGCCACCGGGCTGGCGCTCACGCTCCGCCTCCCCTCCGGGGCCGAGCAGCAGGTGCTCCTGCCGGTGAGCGCGCTGCCGCCGGGGGGCTTCCTCCAGGTGCCCGTCAGCGACACGCTGCCCCTGGGGACGCCCGCTGGCCAGGTGCTGGCGGTGGCCTCCCTCCGCTGGTTGGATGCCCTCGCCAACGAGTACGGGCCCCTGTCCGCGAGCGTCCGCACCGAGGTGCGCGCCTCCAACCAGCCCCCGGTGGTGGACGCGGGGCCGGATCAGAGCATCACCCTGCCCGCGCAGGCCACGATGGCCGGCACGGTCACGGATGACGGGCTGCCGGTCGGCGGCGTCCTGCGCTCCAGCTGGGTGCAAGTGAGCGGGCCGGACACGGTCTGGTTCGAGGACGCCACCTCTCCCGGGACGCGCGTCACCTTCCCGCAGCCCGGCACGTATGTGCTGCGGCTGAGCGCCAGCGACTCGCAGCTCACCGCCAGCGACGAGCTGACGGTGGTGGTGCTGCCGCGCGCCGGCAACGGCACGACGATCCCCGCGGGCACCCCCACGGAGAGCGAGGTCCTCATCAACGTCATCCGCGACGACGGGCAGATCCGCCTGGACGACACCACGCGCGCCTTCAACTTCATCTGGGTGGCGGTGTCCTCCAAGGGCACGGTGGTGAAGCTCGACACGGAGACGGGCAAGGTGCTGGGCGAGTACTGGACCTCTCCGACGAAGCAGGCCAAGGACCCGTCGCGCACCACGGTGGACAAGAACGGCAACGTCTGGGCCACCAACCGCAACGGCAACAGCGTGGTGCACATCGGCCTGGTGGAGAACGGCCAGTGCGTGGACCGCAACGGCAATGGCGTCATCGACACGTCCACGGGCCAGGGGGACATCAAGCCCTGGCCGAACACGGGCGGCGCGGACACCCTGGGCGGCGTCGCCACCGCCCAGGACGAGTGCATCCTCCACTACGTCCGGGTGACTTCGTCCGGCACGCGCCACGTCTCCGTCACCCAGGACAACGACGTCTGGGTGAGCGGCACCGGCAAGTTCGACGGCTACTTTGATCTCATCGACGGGCGCACCGGCGTCATCAAGCGCCGCGAGAACGGCGTGCGCTACGGCGGCTACGGCGGCCTCATCGACAAGAACGGCGTCATCTGGTCCGCGCGCCCGCTGCTGCGCTGGGACACCTCCAAGCCCCTGAGCGGCCCCAACGGCGGCAACTGGCGGGGCTACAGCCACGACAGCTACGGCCTGTGTATCGACAGCCAGGGCAACGTCTGGAACACCTCGCTGTACGGCGGGAAGATCCACAAGTTCGCGCCGGACGGCACCCTGCTGGGCAGCTACTGGCACGGCTACTCGTCCGCGCAGGGCTGCGTGGTGGACCGGAACGACGACGTCTGGGTGGCGCACGTGCTGTGGGGCTCCTCGACGGTGGGCCACCTGAAGAACGACGGCACCTACGTGGGCAAGGTCTCCGTGCCCTCTGGCCCCACCGGCGTCGCGGTGGACGGCAAGGGGAAGATCTGGGCCACCAGCCATAACGCCCGCCAGGTCGTGCGCATCGACCCGCTCCTGGGCCCCATCGGCGCGGACGGGAAGACGCCGGTGGGCGCGGTGGACTTCACCTCCGGCAACCTGGGCGGCACCCTCTACAACTACAGCGACATGACGGGCAGCACCCTCAAGGGCGCGCCCGACAACGGCACCTGGTCCGTGGTGTACGACACCGGCGTGGCCGACTCCGAGTGGGGCAAGGCGACGTGGACGGGCCAGGTGTGCGGCGACGGCAGCCTCACGGTGACGGCGGCCAGCAGCGCGGATGGCATCACCTACAGCGCCCCCGTCCCCGTGCGCGCCGGCGTGGACTTCGACGTGCCCAACGGACGCTACCTCAAGGTGAACGTGGCCTTCCGGCGCTCCAGCAAGGGGGAGAGCCCGTTCATCCATGATCTGACCGTGGCGACGGCGGCGTACGTGATGGCCATGCCCGTCAACGCGCCGCCCCACGTGGACGCGGGCGGGGACCGGACGGGGACGTACCCCAACCCGGTGAAGCTGAGCGGCTCGGCGTGCGACGACACCCTGCCCTCGGGAGGGGCGCTGTCGTACCACTGGAGCCAGGTGAGCGGCCCCGGCACCGCCACCTTCTCCGCGCCGGATCGCGAGGTGACTCCGGTCATCTTCAGCGCGCCCGGGACGTACGTGGTGCGGCTGACGGCCAGCGATGGCGAGCTGGAGGGCCACGCCGACGCCACCCTCACCGTGGAGGCCTCCAACCTCCCTCCAGAGGTGGCGGTGGACTCGCCGAAGTCCACGGACTTCCCGCCCGGCAGCGTGGTGCTGACGGGCACGGTGACGGACGACGGGCTGCCCGCGGGCAGCGCCGTGACGGTGGAGTGGAGCAAGCTCAGCGGCCCGGGCACCGTCACCTTCGAGGACGCGGCCCAGGTGCCCACCACCGCCACCTTCAGCGAGGCGGGCACCTACGTGGTGCGGCTGACGGCCAGTGATGGGGCGCTGTCGCGCAGCCAGGATGTGCTGGTGCAGGTGGGCGGCGCCGCGGCGCAGAACCAGCCGCCGCAGGTGTCCGCCGGCCACTCGTGGAGCCTCACGCTGCCCGCGCGCATGGTGACTTTGCAGGGCGCCGTCTCGGACGACGGGCAGCCCGCGGGTGTGCCGCTGGAGATCATCTGGAGCGTGCTGTCCGGCCCGGGCACCGTCACCTTCGGCACGCCGAAGGCGGCGCAGACGACGGCCTCCTTCAGCGCCTCCGGCACGTACCGGCTGCGGCTGATGGCCAGCGACTCGCAGCTCGCGGGCACGGCGGACACGCAGGTGGTGGTGCTCCCCGAGCCGCCCCCCAACACCGCGCCCCGCGTGGACGCGGGCCCGGAGCGCATGGTGGCGCTGCCGCCGGGCCTGGTGACGCTGACGGGCCGCATGCTGGACGATGGGCGGCCCGAGGGCGGCACGCCCCGCGTGGAGTGGCGGCAGACCAGCGGCCCCGCGCCCGTCACCTTCGCCACGCCGGACCAGCTCGAGACGCAGGTGGGCTTCACCCTGCCCGGCAGCTACACGCTCGTCCTCTGGGCCACGGACTCGGAGCTGTCCGCGAGCGACGCGGTGAAGGTGGAGGTGAGCCCGGATCTGGTGAACGCGCCACCGGTGGTGAGCGCGGCGGCGCCCGCGAGCATCGGCCTGCAGCAGCCGGCGTTCCTCTCCGGCACGGTGTACGACGAGGGCCTGCCCGCCACGGGGACGCTCGCGGTGGCCTGGAGCGTGGTGAGCGGCCCGGGCACGGTGGACTTCTCCACGCCGGCCCAGGTGGCCACCCGCGCGGCCTTCAGCGCGGCGGGCACCTACGTGCTGCGGCTGACGGCCACCGACTCCGAGCTGAGCGCCTCGTCGGACGTGACGATCGAGGTGCTGGGGGACAACCAGGCGCCGCAGGTGTGGGCCGGCGGCGATCGGGAGACGCAGGAGCGCACGGTGACGCTGAGCGGCGCCGTGGGCGATGACGGGCTGCCGCTGGGCGCCGAGGTGTCCGTCTCCTGGAGCGTGCTGCACGGCCCCGGCGCGGTCACCTTCGGCAACCCGGCGGCGGCCGTCACCACGGCCACCTTCAGCGAGCCGGGCGAGTACGTGCTGCGACTGACGGCGAGCGACTCCGAGCTGAGCGCCTCGTCCGACGCGCGCGTGCGCATCCTCCCGCCGCAGGTGGCGCTCGACATCCCGGGCTGGATCGCCTCGCCGCTGAACCAGAGCACCGTCTCCGGGGCGGTCCCCATCCAGCTCATCCAGGAGGTGACGCTGGTGGAGGGCACCCTCGACTACTGGCCGGCCGACAACCCAAGCGCCGTCACCGTGCTGGCGGAGGGCGTGTCCGGCCCGGGTGGCAGCACCCTGGCCACGCTGGACACCACCCGACTGGACAACGGCCCCTTCATCATCCGCCTGAGGGGCACCAACTCCGAGGGCGTGTACAAGGAGAGCGGCGTGCTCGTCACGGTGTCCGGTGGCTACAAGCCGGGCCGAGTGGCCTTCACGGTGTATGACGTCACCGTGCCGCTGGTTGGCATTCCGGTGAGCATCGGCCGCAGCTACGACAGCCTCCACCGCGAGCGCGTGGGTGACTTCGGCTACGGCTGGTCGCTGGCCACCCGCAGCACGCAGCTGGAGGTGAGCCCGGCCCATGACGTGACGTTCACGCGGCCGGACGGCAAGCGGGTGACGTTCTTCTTCCAACCGCGCTCCGTCGGCGGTGTCTTCGGCTTCCTGCTCGAGCCGCACTACCTGCCGCAGGCGGGCGTGTACGGCAGCCTCACCGCCAACGGCTGCCCGCTGCTGGTCTCCTCCGGCGGCACGCTGGTCTGCTTCCTGGACAGCAACCCCACCTACTCGCCCACGCTCTTCGTCTACACGGATCCGCGGGGCCGCAAGTACACGATGGGGGCGGACGGCCAGCTGCGCGCCATCCAGGAGCTCGACGGGGCCCAGCTCACCTTCACCTCGGAGGGCATCACCAGCAACCGGGACGGCCGCGGCGTCACCTTCCTGCGCGACGGCTCGCGCCGCATCACCGAAGTCCAGGTGAAGGACCCGCAGGGCCAGGTCGTCTCCCGGTACGGCTATACCTATGACAGCCAGGGCGACCTCGTCCGCGTGACGCTGCCCGCGCCGCGCGACGGCGAGCCGGCCCCGATCATCCAGTACCTCTACCAGCCGGCCTGGCCGCACCTCATCCAGGACGTCATCGACCCGCGAGGCATCAAGCTGGTCACCCACGAGTACTACACCAGCCCGCCCGCCCTGGCAGGCAGGCTGAAGTCAGCCACCACGTGGGGGGACGGCAACACGCCCTACACGTTCCACTACGCCTACGATCTGGACAGCAACACCATCACCACCACCCAGCCGGACGGGGGCCGCGTCGTGGAGCGCTACACCCGGATGCCGGCGGGCACCGGCGGTGGCACGGACGTGCGGCTCCTCAGCCGCACCGAGGACGTGAGGATCGAGGGTGCCCAGCGCCTGACGCGCACCACGCGCTACGGCTACGACACGAACCTCAACCTGCGCTTCGTCGGCTTCCCGGATCCCGCCACGGGCGAGCCGGCCCCGCCGCCCTCGTCTCCGGACACCTGCGCGCGCCGCAACCTCTGCTACGCGTACGACGCGCAGGGCAACCCCACCGTCATCACGGACCTGGCCGGCCGCGTCAACCGCATCGAGTACAACAGCGCCGGGCGCCCCACGAAGCTGATCGATCCGCTGGGGAACGCGCGGACGCTGACGTACGACGCCATCGGCAACCTCACCCAGGCCTCGGATGCGCAGGGCCCCCTGGGGGGCCTCAGCCGGGACGCGTTCGGCAACATCCAGAGCCACTACGTCGGCAGCAACCCCACGCACGCGGCGACGTACACCTACGACGCCTTCGGCAACCGGGAGTCCTCCACGGACCCGGTGGGCACCACCACCTATATGGGCGGCTATGACAGCTTCGGCCGCGCGAGCGCCATCACCGCCGAGTCCGCCACGGGCTCGCGGCGGCTGACGATGCTCAGCCACGACGCGCTGGGCAGCGTCACCCGCATCTCCAGCCTCACGGACTCGCAGGGCGACACGCTGGAGTCCGTCCGCTACGAGTACGACGCCACCGGCAACCGCACCGCGGAGGTGGACGAGCTGACGGGCTGGCGCACCGAGCACGAGTACGACGTGCTCTCCCGTGTCACCGCGACGCGGCGGCCGGATGGCTCCGTCACGCGCTACACCTATGACTGGCGCGGCAACGTGCTGACGGAGACGGACTCCACCGGCACCGTCATCCGCTACAACTATGATCTCGCGGGTGCCCTCGTCTCCGTCACCTCCGGGGAGGGCACTCCCCACGCCGTCACCGTGCGGACGGAGTACGATCTGGCCGGGCGCATCGTCCGGCAGGCCAACGGCGCCGGGGACGCGGTGGAGCGGCGCTACAACGACGCGGACCAGCCGCTGGAGCTCATCGATCCGGCCAACGGCCCCGAGCGCCCCACGCGGCTGCAGTACGACGGCGCGGGCCGGCTGGCCGTCACCATCGATCCCCACGGCCAGCAGACCCGGTACACGTACGACGCCCGGGGCTTCCCCACCGCGGTGACATACGCCACCGGCGCCACGAACCTCGCCATCTCGGAGGAGTGGACGGTGCGCCGCGAGCACGACGGCCAGGGCAACGTGACGCGCATCACGGACGCCGCGGGCCGCTCCATTACCTATACGTATGACGCCGTGGGGCAGCTGACCTCCGTCACCAATCCCATGCTGCAGACGACGAGCTACAGCTACGACGGCTTTGGCAACCTGGCCTCCATCACGGACGCGCTCGGGCGCGTGACGCGCTTCGAGTACGACGCGATGAGCCGGCCCACGCGCAAGGAGTGGCCGGACGGCTCCTTCGAGACGTTCACCTATGACGTGGTGCCCGGCGCCACGCCGGTGGACTCGCTGATGAAGGTGGCGCACCGGCTGGCGGACGGGAGCACCAACGTGGCCTACTACGACTCGCTGGGCGAGCTGGTGCGCGTGGAGTACGCGGATGGACGGGTGGCCCGGTACCGCTACGACTCGCGAGGCCTGCAACGCGAGGCGCGCGACGAGAGCGGCACCACCTGTTACGAGTACGACGCGCTGGCGCGCCTGGTGGAGGTCGCCTCGCTCGGCACCAGCCCCACCGCGAGCTGTGACACCTCGCCGCGCCCGCAGCGCGTCACCTACGCCTACGACGCAGAGGGCCGCCGCACGCGGATGAGCACCACCGTGGACGGTGACACGCGGCACACCAGCTACACGTACGATCCCAAGGGCCGGCTCTGCGGGGTGACGCTGAGCGCCACGCCCGCGCCCTGCGGCACCCACAGCGACTCCACCTTCTCGTTCGCCTATGACGAGTCCGCCCGCACGCGTACGCTGACGTACCCCAACGGCGTCACCTCCACGAGCACCTATGACAGCCAGGGCCAGCTGGTGCGCGTGGACCAGCAGCGCGGTGGCCAGACGCTGGCCTCGTACGTCTACACCACGGACGCGTCCGGCCGGCGCACCCGCATGCAGGAGGCGGACGGCTCCGTCACCACCTGGGAGTACGACGACGCCCACCGGCTCCTGCGCGAGGAGCACCGGCTGCCCTCGGGCACCGTGGACCAGGTGGTGCGCTACACCTACGACGCCGTGGGCAGCCGGCTCACCCAGGTGGAGGAGCGGGGCCCCGCTCCCCTGCTCACCTCGTACACGTACGCGCCCAACGGACTGGACCAGCTGGAGCACATCACGCTCCCGGACGGGCGCACGCTGGACTACGAGTACGACGCGCGCGGCAACCTGCTCAGCGACGGCGAGGCGACGTACACCTACGACTCCGCCGAGCGGCTGGTGCGCATCCAGGCGCCGGGCCGTGACGTGCACCTGGGCTACGACCCCCACGGTCGGCGCATCCGGCAGTCCGTGAACGGGGTGGAGACCCGGATGGTATGGGACGAGACCTCGGAGTACGGCGACATCGTCGCGGAGACGGACGCGGACGGCCACGCGCACACGCACTACACCCCGGTGGAGTCGGCGGTGCTGGCCCGGCACGACGCTCAGGGCACGGACTACCACCTGCGTGACGGGCAGGGCAGCACCCGCACCCTGGTGGACGAGAGCGGGGCCCCCGTCGAGCAGTACGCGTACGACGCGTTCGGCGCGCTGCGCTCCGGCCCGGCGAGCCCGAAGACGCCCTACCTGTACACGGGCCAGCGGCTGGAGCCGACCAGCGGGCTGTATGATCTGCGCGCCCGCTGGTACGTGCCCGACTCGGGGCGCTTCCAGTCCCGCGACTTCATCCTCCAGCCCCTGGACGACGCCAGCCAGTTCAACCGCTACACGTACGCGGCGAATGATCCCATCAACCAGATGGACCCCACGGGCCTGATGGCCGAGTACGCGGGCACCAACAAGACGAGCGAGGAGCAGAGCCGCGCGCATGCCCGCTATGTCTCCGGCCAGCGCCCCTCGCAGGGCGCGGACACGGCCGCGCTGATCGCCCTGTCAACGCTCAGCGCCACGGCGGACCAGATCACCGTCTCCACGTTCGCCGCCATCCTGCTGCACCAGGTCAACGGCTGGACGCTGCCGCGCGGTGGCAGCATGTTCACGTTCGGCCTGGGCACGGTGTACCACCTGAGCCCCCAGGCGATGCCGAAGGCCACCAAGCTCATCTCCGTGACGAAGAACCGGTGGAAGAACCTGGCGGACCTGCTGCACTCTCCGGCGGAGCTGGTGTTCGGCCTGCTCGAGTCCCTCGTGATGAAGGATCTCGTGGCGACCCTGGGTCCGGTGGAGATCGATCTGGTCCGGCCGGGCGGCTCGCCTCCCAACAGGAGGGGCGCCTACCGGGACGGCCCATTCCCGCCGGAGAACTCACGCCACGCGGAGATCCTCATCGTCCGGCGGGCCCTCGCGCGCTGGGGTGGCTACCCGTGCCCGCACCGCTTCCTCGACGTCGCGACGTCCATCAAGACGTGCTCGCACTGCTTTGCCGAGATCAACCCGGTGCGGCTGAAGGCGCGGCACTTCCTGCTGTTCGAGTTCACCGTGACGCCCAGCCGCCTCCTGCCGTAGGCCGCGGCGCACGCCACTCGGCAGGTGGCGTGCGCGCGGTGGCGGGTTCGATTGCCGCCGCTCCCACGCAGGGCTACCCGCCGCTTTCAAGCGCGCTCCCTCTGATCAGACAGTGCCAGCGCGGGCCTGTGGAGCGCGCCAGGAGACGCGCAGCAGCCTCCTTCAGCCCGGAGTGACGCGCCCGCCAATCTCCGGGAAGCGCTCATAGGCCCGCTTCAGCGCGTCCAGGTGGGAGGAGTTGTCGAGATCAAGCGGCGTATCGGTGAGCTGCACGACCCACCCACCCGTTGCCGTGCGCCGCGCCCGCGTGAGCAACTCGGCATCGCGGGTCGGGTCCGGGAATCCGATGGCCTTCGCAGCGGCGGCCGACCAGTAGTTCAGCCACCCAAGGTAATAAGGAATCTCGGGCGAGCGGATGTGCTGGGAGAGCTTCAGTGCCGGTAGCCCCCGGCGTGGGGACGGCGGACCTTGCAGCGTGGGTGCTGTCTGATACGCGATATCCACCGCAGCGGCGTCGGGCGTCGCACGTCCCCAGAAGGCGCGCGCTCCCTCCGCCACGGCTTCAAGCACAGCTGCCGCTGCCGCGATCACTGGCTCGTCCAGTGGCA
>JAFGNZ010000389.1 GCA_016926755.1 Myxococcaceae bacterium
AGCCCGCCGCCACTGCCCGGCGGCGATCACCTCGAAGTGGATCTCGATCCCGCCGCGAGGTGGATCCCGCTCAGCCCGCCGCTAAAGTTCTCCAGCTCTCTTCGCTGGGAAATGTCGCGGACCCAGCCGTGGCGCAGGCTGTGCGCGCCTGGCTTCAGAAAGCCGCCAACGATCCCCAGATCGAGAGTCTGACGCTGACAGACGTTGCCAGGATTGACTCGAACAACGTCGTCACCCTGCGCACAGCCGAGCTTGATCTCGTTGATGACTACTTTTCAGGGTTTGCCAGTGTCTTCGTAGGCTTTCTGGGCCTCCAAGGCAGCGTGCCAGATCCGTATGGGGCGGGGATCCTGGATCCATCGGTCCGCTGGCGAAACATCCATGGGGCGCGCGAGGCCTTGGGCCTGTTTCACAATCGCTACCCCCACCTGAGCTTTCACTATTACCTGGATTACGAAGCGAATCTGAATGACTTCGTACAGGCGGATCTGCGAGAGGCGCATCTGGCCATGAATCTGGCCTTGATCAATGACTTCCGCGCGATCAGGCCGGATGGAGTGACCCTGTGGTCGCCCACATTCTGGACACCTCATTCTCAGGTTGCAGATCTCAGCGCACTCCAGGGCGCGCTGACGACGTACTTCTCTCGCCTGAAGGAGGGCACGAATGGCGTGGGTGTTCAGTGGTTGGACTTCCAGGACTTCGTGGGTCAAAGCTACTCACGCTCCAGCCCGATGACCTACCAGGATGTGAAGAACTACCATACGCTCCTTGCTCAATCGCACGCTTTCACCCACCTGCGAGTCAACCTGGAGTACTTCCAACAAGCCCCCAACGGCGCACTTGCGCCAATGCCGGGGTTCGAGCTTGCAAGTCGGCAAGCCTTCTATGCCGAAAACAACCTGTCCCTGGGCATGTCTTGGGAGATGCGCTGGTGGTATCAGTCAGAAGGCCAGTGGTAGGTTACCGCTCGACAGGGAGAGCCTGGACGCCAAGGTGAGTGGCCACTGTCACCACCGACCGGGTCCGGTCCCACTTTCACCGAAATCACCGAGGGCCGGAGATCCACCCTTCACCGACGAGAAAGTGATCCATTTTTCACCGACAACCAGGTGACCACGGAGCGCCTGTTCAGAAACGATAGGAGAAATGGAGGCCCTTTTGCGGGGTGCGGCCCAGGGCCCAGCGGGGTAGGAGTGCTGCTGCCGAGGCCGGGAACGTGCCTCGGTTGCGGCGCCTGACCTATGCAGAGGTTACTCCAGAGGGCCCAGCCCTCAAGTGGTGGGGGCAAATGGGTCATCAATAGAACGAAGGCGCCATCAAACCGCCTCTTGATTCTGAGAGATTTCCACCTGGGGCGAGGGTGGCGCGCATCAACGTCTGCGTACCGGGTGGGAAGTAGGCTGGCGTTCGGGAAGGAAGACGGGCACGTAGCAAGCGCCTTGGAAGATGTGGCCGGTGCGGCCAAGCGCTGTGCACTCATCGCGCTCCCCATGCAGGCGCACCCAGCACCCACCGTTGAGGGGAACGTGCCTCTTGTGAGGGCATCGTCCTTTCACGTCGGGCCGGGTTTGCCCTGGCAGCGGCTCGGGCAGCGTGTCCTCGGCCTGCACCCCTGGTACGGAGGGAGTGGGGGAGCCCCCCGTGGACGAAGCTGCGGCGTCATCGCCGAGCCCTGCCGGACCTGGGTCTTCCACACGAGGACTGCCTGCCTCCTGCCTGAGGACAGAAGGTTGCTGCACGGGCCTCTCGCCGGCGATCCAGCCCGCCCAGGCGCCCAGCGCCAGGAGCACTGCCGACATGGCGAGCCGGAGCAGCCAGGGCCGCGCCTGCGCTGGGAGCCTGACAGGTACAGCAGCGCCCAGCGTGCGAGAGGGCACCTCAGAAACCTGTACCTCCGCCCTGGCCACCTCATGAGGCTCAAGAACGCTCACCGCGGCTTCTCCTCGTGGGAGTGGCTCCCGTCCGGAAACGCTGGTGCCTTCCTCACCCAGGGCTGCCGAGGGCGGCGTCTCGGGGGCAAAGAGTGAGCGGTCGGTTGCGGGACTCGTGAGCTGCGCTGCCTGCTCCAGCGCCTCGGCCAGCTCCCCCGCTGTGCCACGCTCCTCGGGGCGCACCGAGAGCATTCGAAGGATCAAGGCATTGAGTTGTGGCGCCAGGCGAGGGTTGAGGGTGAGCGGCGCGGGTGAGGCGATGCCCGCCAGGTGCCAGGTGCCCGCCTCATCCTGGGAGGGCTCCGCGAGCTCGGGGTACTGGCCGGTGACGAGCCGGTAGGCGGTGACGCCCAGCGCGTAGAGGTCATCGGCCGGCTGAGCAGAGTAGCGAGCCGAGCGGTCGCGCAGGAACTGCAGCGAGAACAGCCAGGCCTCCGGGGAACGGTAGGCCGGGGTGCCTGGAGGCAGGATGTCCGGGGTGAGAGTAGTGGCGTCCGGGTAGCGGCCAGAGCCGAAGTCGGTGAGCAGGGCGCGGCTGTCGTTGTGCCGCACCAGCACGTTGTCGCCTTTGACATCGCGGTGGACACAGCCCTGGGCGTGCAGGGCCTGCAGGGCGCTCGCGAGCTGGGCCATCAGCCGGAGCACCTGCTGCGAGGAAGGGTTGTGCAACCGGGCCCAGTCATAGAGCGGCGCTCCGTCCACCCAGTCCATCACGACGAAGGGGTAGAGCGTGCCGGAGGGGTGCTGCCATTCACCGTGCTCCCACAGGCGCGGGATGCTGGGGTGGCGCGCGCAGGAGAGCAGCTCGGCCTCGCGCGCGAAGCGCGGGTCTCTCGGGAGCAGGGCGAGCTTGAGGGCCACGGGGTGAGCGTGCTCATTGTCCACCGGCACCACTTTGTAGACGACGCCGTGGATGCCGCGGCCGGCCCAGGCCACCACGCGCCAATCTCCCACCACCGTCCCAGGGGGAAGGAGCGCGGGGTTCAACGCGGGGGGGCGGGGTGTCTGCATGGTGCGCCTGGCGAAGGCGAGGCACACCTTAGCTCAGGAGCACTGGCCGAACCTGTCGCAACCCGGTGCACGGCCCTGGAGCCGCGACGCGTGAGCGCCCAAAACCCCCGACACTTCCGAACAGTCAGCTACCTCGACGTGTCAGCCGACGTGTTCGCGGACGTGTCAGCCGACTTGCTGGAGCGGACCTGGCAGCCGCGGCCGACGCGCTGGGAACGTCAACCCCCTGTTTCCTTGAGGCTCGGCCCAGGGATGTTCGACGAGACCGGGCTGGCCCTGGGATTGCTCACGGCCCGCCATGGGCGCTGGAAGGCAGACCGGTGAGCCGGCACCGCCACCCAGCGCTCCCTGCCGCACAGCAAGAACCCTCAACGATGGAGCAACCTCACATGATGAAGAAGATGACCCTGGCATTGACATTGGCGGTGGTGAGCATCGCCTCCAGCGCCTACGCCGTAGAGCCCGCGATGGTTGACAACACCTCGTGGGATGTCGGCGCGCTGAACGACGGCACGATGGTTGGCGACAAGCCGCACGCGATCCCCTGGGTCTTCCACAAGGATGGCACCGTCAGCGCCAAGGGCGCCTGGACCGGCGTGTGGGCTTCGTGGCCCGGCTCGAACGAGATGAAGGTCACCATCATCTTCCCGAATGGGGCGTCCGATACGTTCGAGGTCAAGTTCCTCACCTCGAAGTGGTTCGTGGCGACCCAGGGCAACGCGCTCTACCGGGTCGGCAAGAAGAAGTAACCCGCGCGTAGGAGCAAGGCGGACCGCCCCTGCCGAGCACTCCTCGGGTGCTGCCTCCCGAAGGCAGCACCCCTGCTCCGCTCTCCCGCCTGGCGCTCCTCCGCACGCTCGCACCTCCTGCCCGTGCGCTGGTGAGCGCCGTGCCCTAGGAGCTTGTCGGCGAATGAGGCAGAGCGAAGAGGGCGCATAGGAGGCACCCCATAGGCTCCAGGCGGACGGCTCAAGAG
>JAFGNZ010000390.1 GCA_016926755.1 Myxococcaceae bacterium
ATCACCTTCAGGCCCGGGAAGTGGGCGTAGTTGGCCTCGAGCGCCTGGCTGTGCTGGCTGGAGAGCCGGCCGCCGGCCCCGCCCGGACCACGGAAGACGATGGGGCAGCGCAGCTGGCCGCCGGACATGTGCCGCAGCTTGGCCGCGTTGTTGACGATCTGGTCCATCGCCAGGATGGCGAAGTTCCACGTCATCATCTCCACCACCGGCCGCAGGCCCACCATCGCCGCGCCCGTGCCCAGGCCGGCGAAGCCCAGCTCGGAGATGGGCGCGTCGATGATGCGCGCGCTCCCGAACCGATCCAGCAGCCCCTGGGACACCTTGAACGCGCCGTTGTAGCGGCCGACCTCCTCGCCAATCAGGAAGACGTTGGCGTCCCGCTCCATCTCCTCGGCGAGCGCCTGGTTCAGCGCCTCGCGGTACATCAACTCGGGCATCGTTGGCTCCGACTCGTAGCTCTTGTTCAGTAAGGGGTTGGGGGGCGACTCGCTAGCGCGCCAGCCCCGCCTTCTTGTCCTCGCGCTCGGCCTTCTCGCGCGGCTCCAGATCCCACGTCACCTTCAGCTCCTGCCCGGAGGGGTACGAGGGCCACTTCACCTTCATGCCCAGCACGCGCTCGCGGGGGCGCACGTCCTCCTCGCCGGGCTCCACGATGGTGTCGCGCCACAGCTCGTCCACGCTGGGCTCGGGCGACTCGTCGGCGAACTTCACCGCGGCATCCACCTGCGCCTTCACCTCTTCGTCGATGGCGTCGAACTCCGCCTCCGCCGCCAGCTTCTTCTTGAGCGTGTAGTCCTTGAGCTTCGGGAGGGGATCGTTCTTCCGCTCCTCCTCCACCTCCTCGGCGGGGCGGTACCTGGCGGGATCCACCACCGAGTGGCCGCGGAAGCGGTAGGTCAGCGCCTCCAGCAGCACCGGGCCCTTGCCCGCCCGGCAGTACGCGACGGCGTCCTTCATCGCGTCGTACATCTTCAGGCAGTCCATGCCGTCCACCGTCTCGCCACGCATCCGGTAGGCCGAGGCGCGCTTGTGGATCTCCGGCTCCGCCGAGACGCGGCCGATGGCCGTGCCCATGCCGTAGCGGTTGTTCTCGCAGATGTAGATGACCGGCAGCTTCCACTTGGCCGCCATGTTGAACGTCTCGTGGAAGGAGCCCTGGTTGGCCGCCGCGTCGCCGAAGAAGCAGACCGTGACACGGTCCTCGTTGCGGTAGCGGCTGGCGAAGGCCATGCCCGCCGCCAGGGGGATCTGCCCGCCGACGATGCCGTAGCCGCCGTAGAAGTGGTGCTCGATGTCGAAGATGTGCATCGAGCCACCCTTGCCCTTGCTGTAGCCGGTGCCGCGGCCGAACAGCTCCGCCATCACCATGCCCGCATCCGCGCCGCGGACCAGCGGCTGGCCGTGATCGCGGTAGCCGGAGAGCATGTAGTCATCCGGCCGGAGGGCCTCGTTGGCCCCCACCGCGACCGCCTCCTGCCCGATGTAGAGGTGACAGAAGCCGTGGATCTTCGCCTGGGTGTACTGCTGCCCCGTGCGCTCCTCGAAGCGACGGATGAGGTACATCTTCCGGTACATCGTCAACAGCAGATCCTTCGAGTACTGGCTGGCCACCGAGAGTTGCCTCCATGGAGGTCGGGCCCCGCCCGTGCTGGCGAGGCGTGAAATGCCGTGCGCCTCATAGCGCGCGACTGTGGGACTTCAAAGCCAAAGTGTCGCCTGGGCGCACTGCGTCAGAGCGCGCCCGGGAAGTGCGGAATGGAGATGACCTCCTCCAGCAACCGCACCGGCCTGCCCGAGTGATCTGTCGCCAGGTGGACAACACTCGCCTCGGGGAAGTTGAGCCGATAGTCGTTGGCGTGCATGGGCTCGTTGTCGAACGCGGCGATCACCTGCCCCAGCGTCCCGAGCCGCGCGTGGGCCTCGCGCTTGAAGGCGTCATCGCTCTCGCGCAACGTGGGCTTCATGATGAGGTGGGTAACGCCCTCGCCGGGCAGCGCCATGCCGCAGCGGCGCATGGCCTCCACCGTGCCCGCACGCATGCCCTCGTGGCGGCCTGTCACGTAGACCAGCTGAGCGCCCGTGCGCACCACCGCGTGGGTGAAGGCCACGGCGCCCGCGATGGCCACGTCCTCCAGGCAGTACTCGCTGGTGAAGAAGCGCTCCAGCCAGAAGGCGCGAGCCTCCGCGTAGACGGCCTCCACCTGCTCGGGGGACAGGCCGCAGTTGCGCATGGCCGCCCTCATGTCCCAGCCGCGGGTCCAGTGGGCGGACACGCACGCGCCCAGCGGCGTCAACCCGCGGGCCGCGCCGAACTCGCGGAGGATGCGCGACTGGCGCGGACGGTTGTCGAAGAGCGTGGAGTCCAGATCGAACGCCAGCACGGCCTGCGCCCCCAGCGAGCGGGCCCTGGCCAGGATGCCGCGCAGCGTGTCCTCCCAGCCCTCGCGGATGCGGCCCTTGAAGTCGTCGTACGCCATGGGCCGTAGAGGATAACCGCGAAGCATCGCGCCGCATGGGCTCTGAATCAGCCCTCATGTAGCGAGCGCGCGCACATGCACGACATGCCGCGGAGCCTCGTGCCGCGCTTCAGGGCTTGATGCGCTCACGCCAGCCGGCCACGGGCTCGCGCTCCGCCGAGAGGATGCGCTGCACGTCCTCGCGGGCCGCCGCCTCGGCCTCCGAGCGCGGCAGCCCGCCCATGAACTCCCGGATGGCGGCGCGCTCCTCGAAGAGGGCCTCCTCGGCCTCGCTCGTGGAGGGCACATCCATGGGTGGACGCGGCTTCTTGTGTCCCATGCGGAGAGAGGTTTAGCCCGGCCGTCTGACAGGCGCCCGCCCTGCCCGGAGGCTCGAGGCGAAGGCCTGGCCCGCAAGAAAGCGCCCCCGGGAGGTGGCCTCCCGAGGGCGCTCACGGCTCAGGGCTCAGCGCGCGAGGGGCTAGTACTGGCCCTTGAGCGAGACGCCCGAGTACGCGCTGTAGCCGCGCAGCATCACGTTGTAGCGGCCCGCGGTGGTCTTCGCCGCCATGGAGCACGTCTCCGCGTTGCCGCTCTTGTACGGACGGCAGTCGTACGAAGAGGTGGTCGGCTGCGAGCCGAACTTCACGTACATGTCCGCGTCACCCGTGCCGCCGCTCATGGTGAAGGTCACCGCCGTGTTGGCCGGGACATCCAGGTGGTAGAAGGTCTGCGAGCCCGAGGCGCCCGACAGGCCGGTCTTCGTCACGCCGTTGGTCAGCGCGATGGACGTCGCCGCGACGCCCACGCCCACGGCCTCCCAGGCCTTCGTCACCGCGGCCTGCTCGGCCGAGCCCGCGCCGTACAGCGTCGAGGCCGCCTGCTCCGTGTACGTCTTCGCCTGGGCGAAGGTGGTGGAGGCCGTGAAGAGGTCCGTGTTCGCCTTGTAGAAGATGGCGCCGGCCTTCTGCACGCCGAGCGCCGGCACGGTCACGGTCGTCTTGCTGCGCGGGTGCGTGCCGCCGGTGCTCAGCAGCTTGAACGCCAGGTTGGCGATGCCCGAGTTCCAGTGCACGCCGCCGTTGTCGGAGGTGCCCGTGTAGCGCTCGGGGTAGTAGTCCTTGGAGGAGCCGTCCTGCGTGGGGTTGGCCATGTAGCGCAGCGCGTCCCCGGAGGTGCCCGGCGTCCAGATGTCCTCGCCGATCTTCCACACGTCCGCGTCCGTGGCCCAGCTGCGCGTCCAGCTCTCGCAGTAGGCGGCGAAGATGTCGCTCATGCCCTCGTTGAGCGCGCCGGACTCGTTGG
>JAFGNZ010000391.1 GCA_016926755.1 Myxococcaceae bacterium
CGCCGTTGCCGCAGTTGGCGCCGATCCATCGCGAGTGGTCCATTTCTGGAGAGCAGACCTGGGTCAATTCTCGAGAGCGTCAAAGTGCGAGGCGGCGTGTGGAAAACCGATATACGATGGTGGTGGCTGCACCTCTCCTCTCCGGGCTCGAGTCCCGTCTCATCGCCGGCTGGAGGGCTCAGCGCGAGCCGCCGGTCTGGAAGAAGCGCTCGGCGTTCTCGTACGCCACGCGCCGGACGATCCGCTCCGAGAGGTTCGCCTTCGCCAGCAGGCGGGCCACGCGCGCCATCCCGAGGATGTCCCCCGCCCCATCCCCCGCATCCGAGTTGAGCACCAGCCGCTCGCTGCCCAGCTTGCGCACCAGCGCCACCGCGCGCTCGGCCTTCAGCGCCTCCGGGTGCAGCGTCAGCCCCGCCCAGTGCCCACAGCCCAGGATGGCGCCCACCGTCCGCCCCGTGACGTGGTCCACCAGCACGCGCGAGGGCAGCACCCCCGCCGTGCGCAGCAGCCCGAGGATCCGCCGCGTGTGGCGCTCCTTCTCCTGCGTGGGCGTGTGCACCACCACCCGTAGCTTCAGCCGCCGCGCCAGCGCCAGCTGCTCCAGGAAGGCCTCCTCCTCCTCCTCGCCGCCCGCGTGCAGCCCCGTCTCCCCCAGCGCCACCACGCGCCCACCCTGGAAGTAGTCCGGCAGGCGCGAGAGCACCTCCGACAGCCCTCGCCGGGGGATGCAGCGCGGGTGCACCCCCAGCGCCGCGTACGCGCGGATGCCCAGCCGCTCCAGCCGCGGCAGCTGCCGGCCCACCAGCTCATCGAAGTGCCGCAGCAGCGCCTTGGCCGTGGGCTCCGCGAAGTGATGGGCCACCACCAGCGCCCGCTCCACCCCGAAGAAGCGCATTGACTCCAGGTCCTGGTCGCTCAGGGCCTCCGGGTGCAGGTGCGCGTCGAACAGGGGCGGCAGCTCGGCCATGGCTCACTCTCCGCGGGCCCCTTGCAGCCTGCGACGCGCCGTGTCAGAAGAGGCCCGCCTGTACACGAAGTGTCTCCCGCTCAGCCCGTGTCGGATCTCCAGCCAGTATCCCCGACCTGCTGTCCGCTGTGGACGAACTCGCGTACCTGCTACGGGATTTTAATATGGCCACAGAATTTAACTTGTACGGGTGTAAGAATCCGTACATGATGGAAAACGCCATGAGTCGCCCACCGGGGGAGGTTATGAGCACCACCGCCGCGAAGCCCATGCAGCAACCCCCTTCACAGGAGAAGAAGGTGAAGGTGATCTACACGCCGCGCTTTGGGATCCGCGCCCAGGGGTGTGGGGGGCTCTCCGTGGACGTCAGCGCCCTACCCAAGGCTGAGGAGGACGAGCCCCAGCGCGGTTGACGTTCCATGTCGCACTTCCTATTTCTCCGCTGCATGTCCTCTCCCTTAGCGGCGGTGGTGCTGTGTGCCGGCAAGGGCACCCGGATGAAGTCGGAGAAGGCGAAGGTCCTTCACCCTCTTCTGGGCAGGCCCCTGTGTGCATATCCCTTGAAGCGAGCGCTCGAGCTGGGCGCCTCTCCGTTGGTGCCGGTGGTGGGCCACCAGGCCGCCGAGGTGGAGCAGGCCATCCGGGCGCAGCTCCCCTCGGCCACGCTGCGCTTCGCGCTCCAGCAGGAGCAGCGCGGCACCGCGGACGCCGTGCGCTCGGCGGAGGGGGCGCTGAAGGAGTTCTCCGGCCGCGTCCTCATCCTCTACGGAGACGTGCCGCTGCTGCGCCGGGAGACGCTCGAGGCGCTGGTGGCGGCGTACGAGGCGGGGAAGGGCCCGCTCGCGCTGGTCTCCACCGTGCTGGAGGATCCCACCGGCTATGGCCGCGTCATCCGCGAGGGTGGCAAAGAGGGTGGCCAAATCGCGCGCATCGTCGAGCACAAGGACTGCACCCCGGAGCAGCGCGCGGTGCGCGAGTGCAACGCGGGCATCTACCTGGTGGAGTCCTCCTTCCTGTGGCGCGCGCTGGCGGAGATCCGGCCGCAGAACGCCCAGGGCGAGTACTACCTCACGGATCTGGTGGAGCTGGCGGCGCGGCTGGGGCCGGTGGCCTCGGTGGAGGCGGACGCCACGGAGATGGCGGGGGTGAATGACCGGGTGGAGCTGGCGGCGCGCGCCCGGGTGATGCAGCAGCGCATCAACGAGCGCCACATGCGCGCGGGCGTCACGCTGCTGGATCCGGCCACCACCTTCATCGAGGACGACGTCACCCTGGGCCCGGACACGGAGGTGGGCCCCCTGGTGACGCTGGCGGCCGGCACGGTGGTGGGGCGCGACGTCACCATCGGGCAGGGCTGTGTGCTGACGGCCTCCACGGTGGCGGACGGCACCTCCATCAAGCCCTACTCGGTGTTCGAGGAGGCGCGCGTGGGCGAGCGGTGCATCATCGGCCCCTTCTCCCGCCTGCGCCCGGGCACGGAGCTGGCCGAGGAGGTCCACCTGGGCAACTTCGTGGAGACGAAGAAGGCCCGGATCGGCAAGGGCTCCAAGGCCAGCCACCTGACGTACCTCGGGGACGCGAAGATCGGCGCCGGCGTCAACGTGGGGGCGGGCACCATCACCTGCAACTATGACGGGGTGAACAAGCACGTCACCGAGCTGGGGGACGGCGTCTTCATCGGCTCGGACACACAGCTGGTCGCCCCGGTGAGCGTGGGCGATGGCGCATATGTCGGCGCGGGGACAACCGTGACGAAAAATGTACCGCCTGGGAGCCTCGCCGTGTCCCGGGTGCCACAGGTCAACAAGGAAGGCTGGGTGGCACGCAAGAAGGCGAAGCAGGGCTAAGCCCTTGAAGAGAGGGCGGTTTCCGGGGGCACCCCACGCCGCGATACGATGGCGCGGCTCTTGCTCGGTGAGAAAACCGGTAGGTGACCAGGCAGAGTGGCTCGGGGAGCTCCCGGAGTATTCCGGCGGGCGCGGGCGAGCGAGAGAGAGGTCGAATCATGTGCGGCATTGTTGGTTACGTGGGTGACAAGGAGTCGGCTCCCATCCTGGTGTCCGGCCTGAAGAAGCTGGAGTACCGGGGCTATGACTCCGCGGGTGTGGCGGTGGTGAGCCGCAATACGCTCAACGTGGTGCGGGCCACCGGCAAGCTGCGGAACCTGGAGAACCGGGTGTCCCAGGAGGAGCCCAAGGGCACCATCGGCATTGGCCACACGCGGTGGGCCACGCACGGTCGCCCCTCGGACGAGAACGCCCACCCGCACTCGTACAAGGGCGTGGCGGTGGTGCACAACGGCATCATCGAGAACCACCTGGCGCTCAAGGCGGAGCTGAGGGCCCGGGGCCATCACTTCTCCTCGGAGACGGACACGGAGGTGTTCGCCCACCTGATCTCGGACGAGCTGGACAGCGGCAGGGATCTCCCCGAGGCCGTGCGGCAGGCCATCAAGCAGGTGAAGGGCACCTACGCGCTGGCGGTGGTGTGCTCCAGCGATCCGAACCGCATCGTCTGCACCAAGGACGCCTCGCCCATGGTGCTGGGGCTGGGCGAGGGGCAGAACTTCGTGGCCAGCGACGTGCCGGCGCTGCTCGAGCACACCCGGGACATCGTCTACATGGAGGAGGGGGACCTGGCGGTCGTCACCGCCCAGGGCGTGGCGCTCTACAACCGCCAGGGCCAGCTGGTGAACCGGCCCACCCGCCGCATCGACTGGACGCCGATGATGGCGGAGAAGGGCGGCCACAAGCACTTCATGCACAAGGAGATCTGGGAGCAGCCTCGCGCGGTGGCGGACACGCTGCGCGGCCGCATGCTCCTGTCCGAGGGCGACGTCCACTTCGAGGGCTGGAGCCTCTCCCCCGAGAAGGTGCGCGCGCTCTCCAAGGTGACGATCCTGGCGTGCGGCACCTCGTGGCACTCGGGCATCGCCGGCAAGCACATGATCGAGTCGCTGGCGCGGATCCCGGTGGAGGTGGAGCTGGCCAGCGAGTTCCGCTACCGCGATCCGATCGTGGACTCCACGCACCTGGCGATCGCGATCAGCCAGTCCGGGGAGACGGCGGACACGCTGGCGGCCTTCAAGGAGGCCAAGGGGCGTGGCGCCACGGCGATGGCCATCTGCAACGTGATGGGCAGCGCGATGACGCGCGAGGCGGACATCTCGGTGCTGACCAACGCCGGGCCGGAGATCGGCGTGGCGTCCACCAAGGCGTTCACCACGCAGCTCGTCACGCTCTACATGCTGGCGGTGAAGCTGGGCCGGATGCGCGGCACCCTCACCGTGCAGCAGGCCCAGGAGCACCTGACGCGCCTGACCGAGGTCCCGAAGATGATCGAGGAGGTGCTCAAGTGCGAGACGTCCGTGAAGCGCGTGGCGCGCGACTTCATGAGCTCGCAGGACTTCCTCTTCCTCGGCCGTGGGCCCATGCACCCGGTGGCGCTGGAGGGCGCGCTGAAGCTGAAGGAGATCTCGTACATCCACGCGGAGGGCTACGCGGGCGGAGAGATGAAGCACGGCCCCATCGCGCTCATCGACGAGAAGATGCCGGTGGTGGTGATCGCGCCCAAGCAGCCGCACGTGGCGTACGAGAAGATCATCGGCAACATCGAGGAGGTGCGGGCGCGCGGCGGCAAGGTCATCGCGATCATCGACGAGGATGACACGCACGTGGCCTCGCTGGCGGACGACGTCATCCGCATCCCGCCGGCCTGCGCGCTGCTGGCGCCGGTGGTGGCCACCATCCCGCTGCAGCTGCTGGCCTACCACGTGGCCGAGATGCGCGGGAACGACGTGGATCAGCCGCGCAACCTCGCCAAGAGCGTGACGGTGGAGTAGCTGGTCCACGCCAGGCTGTGCCCCGGAGCCCGGGCGCCTCCTCTTCGCGGGGAGGTCCCCGGGCCTCGTCGCTTTCATGGCGCAGTGCGCGAGGTGAGCGCTTCGCCGCCGGTCGGAGCTCCTGTGCTAGCTTCGCGCGCTCCTGTTGGGCGAGGAGGAACTCATGCGTCGTTCTGCTCTCCTGTCTCGGTTCGGTCTGCTCGTGGCGGTCCTGCTTGGAGGTGTGAGCGGCTGCTCAGACTCGACTGTCGATCCCCCTGTCGATCCTCCGGGGACGAGCAATCCGAAGCTGCCGGGGCTGGAAGGGCCGGTGGAGGTCGTCGTGGACACGCGGGGGATGCCGCACATCTACGCGTCCTCGCTGCATGACGCGATGCTGGTGCAGGGCTACCTGATGGCGCGCGACAGGTTCCCGCAGATGGAGATCCTCAAGCGGAACGTGACCGGGCAGCTCGCGGAGTTCATCGGGACGCTGTCGCCCATGGCCTTGGAGAATGACGTCGCCGCGCGGGTGATCGGCTTCAAGCGGCTCAGCGAGCAGATCTACGCGTCGCTGCCCGAGGGCGCACCGGAGAAGGTCGCGGTCGAGGCGTTCGCCGCGGGGGTGAACGTCCACATCGCCGAGCTGCGGAGCGGGAGCGCGAAGCTGCCGCCGGGCGCGGAGCTGCTCGGGCTCCTGATGTCCCGGCCCTCGGCGTTCACCGACTGGAGGCCACAGGACTCGATCGCGATCGGGCGCTACCTGTCGCACGCGCTGTCGTACTCGGCGGGGGAGGAGGTGGCGTTGACGCAGGCCAGGATGGCCGTCGCGGCGAAGTTCCCCGCGGGCAACCCTCGCGCGGGCCTCTTCCGCGACTTCTGGTCGTTCGCCCCGGCGCGCGAGGTGTTCTCGCGAGAGGGGTTCTCGAAGGTGGAGGGGGAGGCGAGCGCCGGGCGGGCGGTGCTCCCGGATGGGCAGGCGCTCTCGAAGGCACAGGGGTTCCTCGACGCGGCGCGGAGGCTGAGGGAGGTGCTCGGCGACGAGAGCCGCGGGTCGAACAACTGGGTGGTGGCCGGGGCGAAGACGGCCTCGGGGGCGCCGCTGCTCGCGAATGATCCCCACCTGTCGCTGCCGAGCCCTCCGCTCTTCTGGTACTCGCACCTGAACACGAAGCAGGCGGGAGGGAACCTGGACGCGCAGGGGCTCTCGCTGGTCGGAGTGCCTGGGGTCATCCTCGGGTTCAACGATCAGATCGCGTGGGGCAGCACCACGGCGAACCACGACGTGACGGACGTGTACGAGGAGACGATCACGGAGGGCGTGGACGGGGCGCCGGACACCGTGCTGTTCCAGGGCCAGCAGGTGCCCATCGAGATCATCACGGAGACGATCAAGGTCGCGGGCAAGCCGGATGTGGTGCTCCAGCTCGAGCGCGTCCCCCACCACGGGCTCATCCTCCCGACGATCCAGGACGGCGCGGTGGTGCCACGCACCGCGAGCAAGGCCCTGTCCGCGCGGTGGACGGGGGACGAGGTGTCGAACGAGCTCTCGGCCTTCCTGGGGCTGAACACCGCGACGAACCTGGAGGAGGTGCGCGCGGCGCTCGCGAACTTCAAGGTGGGCGCCCAGAGCTTCGTGGTGGTGACGCGCGGCGGGGACATCTTCTGGTCCACGCAGTCACGGCTGCCGGTGAGGGATCCCCGGGCGATGACGTACGATCCGCAGACGCAGGCCGGGCTGTCGCCCGCCATGGTGCTGCCGGGCGACGGGAGCGCGGAGTGGATCGGCGATCTGGAGGATCGCCTCCTGCCGCAGGACCTGAACCCGGCCAGGGGCTTCATCGCGACGGCGAACAATGATCTGGTGGGGACGACGCAGGACGGCAACCCGTTCAACGATCCGCACTATATCGGGTGGGGCTATGATCTCGGGCACCGGATCGCGCGCATCACGGAGCGGCTCCAGGGGCTCGTGGACAAGGGCGGGGTGCGGCCGGAGGACATGGTGGAGGTGCAGGCAGATCACCGCTCGCCCATGGGCGCGCTGCTGGCGCCGGCGTTCGTGGCGGCGGCGCGGCGGGTGGCGGAGGAGCGGGCCCAGCCGGGGACCCACCCTGACCTGGCGCCCTTCGTGCAGCGGTCCACCGCGGCGGACCTGGACCTGCTCGCGCAGCTGGCGGACCGGCTGGCGGCGTGGACCTATGAGACGCCCGCGGGGGTGGACATCGGGGACGGCGAGCCGCCCGCGGCGGAGGTCGCCGACTCCGTCGCGACGACGCTCTTCAACGCCTCGATGCTGCGGCTCGTCAAGCTGGCCTTCGATGACGAGCTGAGCGCGCTCGGGCACAGCCCGGGCAGCAACGGGATCGCGAAGGTGCTCCAATGGGCGATCCTGGAGCCGAGCAGGCTCGCCACGTACAGCGCCGAGCGGGGCGATACGGTGCTCTGGGACAACCTCGCGACGACCGATGTGATGGAGACGCGCGACGAGCGGATCGCCAGCGCGATGTTGCTGGGCGGCCTGTACCTGCGGGAGCAATTCGGGGCGGACATGTCGCAGTGGCGGTGGGGGCGGCTGCACACGCTGACGCTGGAGTCGCTGGTGCCCTCGCTGACGGGCGACAGCGCGGTGACGCTCCCGGCCCCGGGGAACGCGGCGTTCCCCAACGGCTTTCCGCGGCCGGGCGACAACTTCTCCGTGGACGTCGCGTCGTTCGGGATGTCGGACCCGGAGCGCTTCTCGTACGCGCATGGCCCGGTGCAGCGGCTGGTGGTGGAGATGACGCCCGAGGGGCCGCGAGCATGGAACGCGCTGCCGGGCGGCCAGCACTTCGATCCCCGGAGCGACCACCACGCGGACGAGCTCGAGTCCTGGCGGCGGAACCAGGCGCCCCGGCTCGCCTTCACGCGGGAAGAGGTGAACGCGGACAAGGCCTCGAGCCTCTCGTTCGCGCCGTGAGGCCGCTGTCCGGACAAGCGCTGGCGTGAGCGGGCTACAGCCCGGCGTAGCTCAGCGTCTTCAGCAGCCAGGACTGCACCTGCTGGCGCGTGGGGCACTGCCCCGCGTCCAGCGCCCACGCGAAGAGCGCCCCGGCGAACTCCCCCGCCGCGCGGTAGCGGCTGGCCGGATCCGGCGCGAGCGCCTTGCGGATGATCTGGGCCAGCGGCCGGTCCACCGACTCCGGCAGGCTCAGCTTCGCCGCGCGGATGGCCGCCATCACCACCTCCTCGTTCGTCTCGTCGCGGAGGAACGGGTGGGTGCCCACCACCAGCTCGTGCAGCACGATGCCCAGCGCGAAGAGGTCCGAGGCGGGCGTGAGCGGCTCCCCCCGCGTCTGCTCGGGTGAGAGGTAGTGCAGCTTGCCTGCCGTGCTGCCGTCCTGGGGACCGATGTCCGCCCCGCGCGCCGTCGCCACGCCGAAGTCGCCGAGCTTCACGTCCCCTTCGCCCGAGAAGAAGATGTTGGAGGGGTTCACGTCCCCGTGCACCAGCTCCAGCGGCCGCCCGCTCCGCGTGCGCAGCTGGTGGAAGTAGGCCAGCGCCCGCAGCACCTCGATGCAGACGTGGACGGCCGTGCCCACCGGGATGCTGCGCTTGAGCGTCTCGTGGGCCTCGATCAGCCGCCGGAGATCCCCCCCGACGAGGAACTCCATGGCGATGAAGGGCCGCCCGAAGGCGTGCCCCGACTCCAGCATGCGCACGAGGTTGGGGTGATCCAGCAGCCCCATCAGGTCCGCCTCGTCGGCGAACGCCTCGGGCGGCGCGTCCTTGCGCGCCAGCTTGAGCGCCACCGGGAACGTGTCTCCCCGGGCGGGGATCGCGTCCGCCAGGAACACCTCCGCCATCCCGCCCTCGCCCAGCCGCGAGCGGACGACGAAACGGCCGTAGCGCCGCGAGGGAATCTCGACGGTCTTGGTGGCCCCGACTTCCACGGGCCCAGTCTAGGCCACGAAGCGCCGAAGTGTCAGTCCTCCTGCCGGGACAGCTCCATCAGCAGCTCGAGGTCCTCCGCCTCGTCCAGGCTCTCGAGCAGCTCGAGGTTCTCCACCACCTCCCGGTCCTCGGCGGACAGCCTGGGCTCGGCCGGGGTGGGAGCGGGCTCGGTGGTGCGAGGCGGCGGGGGCGGGGGCGGGCGCTGCTCCTCCGCGGCAGCCGCGCCGGCGTAGAGCCAGGCGGCCAGTGGGATGAAGAGGAGGCGGTTCACCGGCGCCGCCTCTCGCGCATGCGCTCGCGCAGCTCCTGGCGCTGCTCGGGCGTCATCTGCCGCCAGCGCCGCATGTTCTCCATCATCTGCTCGCGCCGCTCCGGGTGCGCGCGCAGGTACTCCCGCATCCGCTTGCGCAGCTCCGTCTTGCGCTCCGGATCCATGTTCCGGAACTCATGGAAGCGCTCGCGCAGGAGCTTCCGCTCCTCCGGAGACAGCCGCTGGAACTCGCGCAGGTTGGCGCGCAGCCGCTCACGCTCCTCGGGCGGCAGGCGCTTGAAGCGCTCCAGGTTGGCCCGGATGCGCTCCTGCTCCTCCTTGGGCAGCGCCTTGAACTCGCGCAGCTTCGCGCGCAGCGCCTCCTTCTGCTCGGGCGAGAGCTTCTCGAAGCGCTCGGCCGCCGTCTGCCCCTGCCCCGGCTCCTGCGCCCGCGAGGGCACCCCCAGCAGCAACGCCACCACCACGCCGATGATCGTCAGGCTGCGTGCCATCACCGCACCTCCAGCTCGTGGAGGTTCTCGATGACCTCCAGGTCCTCGAAGCTGTCCAGGCCCACCACGTCGTAGTCCTCCACCAGCTCCAGGTTCGCCGCCAGCTCCAGCGCCCCCGCGTCCATCACCTCCAGGCCCCGCGAGTCACGGCCGCTGTAGAAGACGGCCAGCCCCACCGCCGCCGCCAGCCCCAGCGAGGGCATCAGCACCGAGGGGCGCAGCAGCGCCAGCAGCCGCTCCCTCAGCGGAGGCGGCAGCGCGTCCACCTTCGCCAGCACCGCCCGGCGTGTCTCCGCCGAGGGCGTGAACGCGGGCAGCTCCACCATCCGGGCCACGGTGCGCCGCAGCAGCGCCTCCGTGCTCTGGCACCCGGCGCACGTCCCCAGGTGCGCCTCGACCTCCGCGCGGCGCGCCGGGGGCAGCTCCCCGTCGATGTACGCCGTCAGCTCTTCCTCGAACGTGCAGCTCATGCCCTGCTCCTCGCGGGTCCGACGCCCGCCTGCAACTCTTCTATCTTCCGCGCCACCGCCAGCGTGGCTCGGTGGATGAGGCTCTTCACCGCCGCCTCGCTCGCCTCCAGCGCCTCCGCGATGTCCCGGTACGCCATGCCCTCGAAGCGGCACATGGTGAAGGCCGCCCGCTCCCGCTCGCTCATCCCCTTCAGCGCCTCGCCCACGGCCCGCTCCAGCTCCCGCCCCGCCACCGCCTCGTCGGGCCGATCCCCCTCGGGGCCTGCCACCTCCACCCCCGCCTCGGACTCCTCTGTCGGAGATGTGCTCGTATGAGCCACCCGGTACTCTCCGCGTCGCACCTCGTTGAGGCAGTGGTTGGTCGCCACCCGGAACAGGAACGTCTTGAACTGCGCCGTCGGCTTGTAGGCCTTCGCGTTCCGGTACAGCTTCACGAAGATGTCCTGCGTCAGCTCCTCCGCCCTCGCCCGATCCCCCACGAAGCGGAAGGCGAAGCGCGCCACGCTGGCGTGATGGCGGTCGAACAGCAGGGCGAAGGCCTTCCGATCGCCCGCGGCCACCCTCAGCATCGTCTGTGCGTCCGAATCCGCGTCCACGTCCGAACTGAACCCCGTTGCCTTCAGGAAGTTGCGGGCCTCATGCGCTTTGAACCGCACAGGCACTCGTGGGTACAGTTTTCAGCGTGGCGATCGCCTCCAGCACACGTCCTCCCACCTCGCAGGAGGCCCCAGACGCCCCCCAGGCCGAGGGTGTGAGTCACGCCCCCATCTTGACCGAGGGAGAGCCCCAGGAGCCGTCCGCCGGGCTGTCCTGGGCGGAGACGCCAGTTCCCGCCGCGCCAGCGCCGCCGGCCGAGGCGCCTGGAGAGCGCTCCAGCCCGCTCCCCGGGTGGGAGCGCGACCTGCCCTCCGTGCTGATCGATCCGGCGCAGATCACCTCGCACCCGAGCGCCCTCCCGCTGCGGGGAGCCAAGACTCCGCCCCCGGAGACGCCGCTGCCGGTGCTGCTGTTGATCGATCAGGCTCGGAGCGCCTCGGGGGAGGAGCGGCAGGAACTGTCCCGGCGCATCAACCGTTGGCTGGACCAGATGGTGCGCGAGGGCGGTTCACGGCACGTGGCGGACTGGTTCCACCACCTCATCGAGAGCGAGCGGCTGGAGGGCCTGGCGGATGCCGCGGGCCATGCCTGCCACGAGACGGCCATCCAAGGGCTGCTCGCCATGGGCTTCCCCTACGCGCTGGAGGTGCGGCCCGAGGACCTGGAGCGCATCAAGCCCCGGGAGCGCCGGCGGCGGGGGCGGGACAAGGACGTGAAGGGGGCGAGCGCGGGCGTCCTGGCGGGGGGGATCCTCACGGAGCTGGTCCTGAACCTCCTGCGTGCGCACCCCGTCCGGGGGCCGCTCACGGTAGAGGTAGGGCTCTCCCTGCTGGCCATGGTCGCCCTGCTGCTCAGCACCCCGCGCAGCCCCCTGCGCAATATGGGGCTGGCGGTGCTGCTCGTGGTGTCCCTGCTCTCTGTTTCCCTAGGATTCTTCACGGGTTACGCTGGAATGGTGGCCGGTCTGGCCGGTCTGGTGGCCGTCCTCTTGTTCGCTCTCCATCGGAGCTGAGGGGCCTTTCTACAAGGGTGTGTCAGAGGGGTGGACTACGGTCTACCCGTCGCGTAGTAATACGAACCGCGTTCTGAACGCAGGTTCAGGTGGGCCGGGGTGGCTCACCTCATACGACTGGAGGAGTAGAGATGGCGGTGAATCAGGAGAAGGAGAAGGCGATCGAGCTGGCGATGACGGCTGTCGAGCGCCAGTTCGGTAAGGGTTCCATCATGCGGCTCGGCAACGAGGAGCCGCTCGTCCGAGACATCCAGGCCATTTCCACGGGCTCGATCTCGCTCGACATCGCCCTGGGCGTGGGTGGCGTGCCCAAGGGGCGCATCGTCGAGATCTTCGGGCCGGAGTCCTCCGGTAAGACGACGCTGTGTCTCCACATCGTCGCCGAGGCGCAGAAGCGCGGCGGCATCTGCGGCTACATCGACGCGGAGCACGCGATGGACGTGGGCTACGCGCGCAAGCTGGGCGTGCGCACGGATGATCTGCTGCTGAGCCAGCCGGACACCGGTGAGCAGGGGCTGGAGATCGCCGAGATGCTGGTGCGCTCGGGGGCCATCGACGTGCTGGTGGTGGACTCGGTGGCGGCGCTGGTCCCCAAGGCCGAGCTCGAGGGCGAGATGGGGGATGCGCACATGGGCGTGCAGGCCCGGCTGATGAGCCAGGCGCTGCGCAAGCTCACGGGCACCATCTCCAAGAGCCAGACGTGCGTCATCTTCATCAACCAGATCCGCATGAAGATCGGCGTGATGTTCGGCAACCCGGAGACGACGACGGGCGGCAACGCGCTGAAGTTCTACGCGTCGCAGCGCCTGGACATCCGCCGCATCGGCGCCATCAAGAACGGCGAGAACGTGGTGGGCAGCCGCACGCGCGTGAAGGTGGTGAAGAACAAGGTGGCGCCTCCCTTCAAGGAGGTGGAGTTCGACATCATGTACGGCACCGGCATCTCGCGTGAGGGGGACCTGATCGATCTGGCCTCCAACGAGGGCATCGTCGAGAAGAGCGGCAGCTGGTTCGCCTTCAAGGGCGAGCGCATCGGCCAGGGCCGGGAGAACGCGAAGGACTACCTGCGCGAGCACCCGGAGATCTTCAAGGAGATCGAGGCGCGCGTGCTGGAGAAGTACGGCGTCACCAAGGGGCCGGCGGCGGCGGCTCCTACCGAGGACGAGCCCGCGGGTGAGCCCGAGAAGCGCCCGCGCGTGAAGGCGGTGAAGTAGTCGGAGCGCCGCTCCCTCGGAGCGAAGTGCCAGGGGCTGTCCGCCGCGAGGTGGGCAGCCCCTTCTTGCGTTGAGAGGCGCCAGGTGAAGGGATTTCCACGCCGGGGCGCGTGGCCGGGCTCCTCAGGCGCGGCGCGTCAAAACGATGTTTTCCCCGAGGGAGGAAAGCGCCATAGACTCCGCGCCCGCCGGAGGCCCGATGGCCCGGCCTATACGGAGGGGTTCTTGTCCCAGAAACTGAACCGCCGCACCATCCTGCAGTCCATCGTCGCGGTCGCGGCGACGACTGCGTTCGGCTGCAGCGACGAAGAGACGACCGAAGAGCAGGCGGAGGCAGCACGCGCCTATTTCCCGCAGTCCGTCGCCTCGGGAGATCCGCGCCCGAACAGCGTCGTCCTCTGGACGCGCGCGGTGGATCCCAATCACGCCAACAGTGACACGACGCTGTCGCTCGAGGTGTCCGAGGACGAGAGCTTCGGACAGCTCGTCGTGAAGCTGGATGGCCTCAAGGCGCTGGTCGAGCACGACAACGCCATCAAGGTGAAGGTGACGAACCTTCAGCCGCGAAAGCACTACTACTACCGCTTCGTCTTCGAGCACGACGGCGAGCGCTTCCTCTCGCCGGTGGGCCGCACCAAGACGGCGCCCGCGGCGGGAGACGACGTGCCGGTGCGCTTCGTCGTCGGCAACTGCCAGGACTACGTGGGGCGCTACTACAACTCCTGGCAGCGCCTGCTGCAGCTCAACACGGACCTGGACGCGATCGTCTTCCTCGGAGACTACATCTACGAGACGACGGGCGATCCGGCCTTCCAGTCCGCCAGCACGACGCGGGACGTCACCTTCACCGAGCCGGACGGCGCGCTGGTGCAGCGCAGCGGCATCTTCCAGTACCTGGCCGCCGCGTCGCTCTCCAACTACCGCGACCTGTACAAGAACCTGCGCTCGGACCCCATGATGCAGAAGGTCCACGAGCGCTACGCGTTCATCAACGTCTGGGATGACCACGAGTTCTCCGACGACTGCTGGGGCTCCAACGCGACGTACGAGGACGGGCGCCGCGACGAGAAGCAGGACGAGCGCCGGCGCAACGCGGAGCAGGCCTTCTTCGAGTACCTCCCCATCGACACCAGCGGCGCGGCCGCCGAGGGCACGATCGATCCGGGCAGCGAGCCCCGGTACCCGGACACGCGCATCTACCGGGACTTCGACTTCGGTCAGCACGTGAAGCTCATCGTCACCGACTACCGCACCTACCGGCCGGATCACCTCATCCCCGAGGACGCCTACCCGGCCACCGTGGTGATGGACGCGGCGGTGCTGACGGCGCTCGGCGCGGCGCCGGCCTTCACCTCGGAGCTCTTCGCGTACGTGGACATCGACGCGCAGCAGTACGCCCCGTACAAGGGCGCGCTGCAGCAGGTCTACGTGGCGCTGGCCATGCAGGCGGGGCTGAGCCAGGCCGAGGCCACGGCGAAGGCGGGCACCTGGGTGAAGGGCAACCTGGCGCTGGCCTACGTCAACCAGGTGCTGGCGCAGCTCCCGGAGGATGTGCGGCCGCCGCCCATCCCCACGGCGGACGCGCCGAGGGGCCTGGCCTACCTCCACATGGGCAAGCAGGGCCTCTTCGACATCCGGGGCACGCGCTACATCGTGGTGAAGGACACGTACGATCTGTACGCCCAGTACCGCTACGCCACCTCGCAGAAGGCCTCCGAGAACGCGTGGGGCACCGCGCAGGAGACGTGGGTCCAGGAGAAGCTGCAGGCCGCCAACACCTGGAAGGTGGTGGTCAGCTCCGTGTCGTTCACGTCGCTGGTGTGGGATCTGCGCGCCAAGGCGGACATCCCGGATCCCTCGCTGCGGCAGCGCTTCTACTTCAACGCGGACCAGTGGGACGGGTTCCCGACGAAGCGCAGGGAGCTGCTGGCGGGCATGAAGGACAAGAACGTCATCACGCTGTCCGGAGACATCCACGCCTCGTACGCGTCGGTGGAGGGCGGGGTCCCCGCGCTGACGGGCCCTGCCATCTCGTCCGGCACGGTGGCGGAGCTGGCGGGCACGGCGGTGGTGGGCGCGGGCTACGCGCAGGGCAGCGCCATCTACGAGCACGCCGTCCGGAACATGGATGCCACGCTGAAGGAAGGCAACCCGGGCCTGGTCTTCTCCAACTCGGAGGCCCACGGCTTCCTGGTGGTGGAGCTGCGGGCCAATGAGGCGCTGGCGACCTACAACCTCATCCCCAGCAGCGAGGTGCGCAAGGACTACTCGCTGCGGAGTGACGGTGAGCTGCAGCGGCAGTTCACCACCCAGGCCTTCCGCATCCAGGGCGGCGAGATCACCCCCGCCTAGCAGCTCCCGCTCGGGAGGCGCAGGCGGTACGCTGCGCCTCCCATGAGCACCTCTGAAGTGAAGCTCGTCCCCGCGCTCCCCGAGCATGTGGATGTGTGGCTCGCCATCCGGGCCGGCCCCACCACGCGCCGCTTCCTGACCATCGAGGAGAACACTCGCGAGCTCCTCCTCAAGCGGCTGCGCGAGGCGAGCAGTGCTGTGACGGATCCCCAGGCGAAGAACTTCCGGTGGATGGTGGAGTTCGAGGGCCAGATCGTCGGCACCGTGGCGGCGCGAGAGCTGTCCCACGTGCATGGCCGGGTGGAGGTGGGCTACATGCTCGCCGAGGAGTTCCTGGGGCGGGGGATCGGCACCCGCGCGGTGACGATCGCGCTCGAGCGCCTCTTCACGATCCCCTCGCTCCACCGCATCTGGCTGACGACGACGGTGGAGAACCTCGCCTCGCAGGCCCTGGCGCGCAAGCTGGGGTTCGTCCTGGAGGGCGTGCAGCGGGGGCACTGCGTGGTGCAGGGGCGGCGGGTGGATCAGCAGCTCTGGGGCTTGCTGCGGCCCGAGTGGGAGGCGCGGCGCGGCGGGCGGTGAGCAGGAGGGGATTTGTGCTCCTGGCGGGCATTTGGCACAACACCCCCCATGAGTCGATCTCTGAAGGTTGCGTCCCTCGCGTTCTGCGCGCTGGTCATCACCGCGGGCCTGGCGGGCTGCCCTGGGGGCGAGGAACCTCAGGAGCCCTGCGAGGGTGTCGTCTGCGGCCCCGGCCGCTGTGTGGTGAGCGAGGGCAGGGCGGCCTGTGAGTGTGAGCCGGGCCATCACCCCGAGGGGCTGACCTGCGTCGAGGACGACCAGCCCCCGAAGAACCCCTGTGAGCCCAACCCGTGCATGCAGCCGGATCGTGGCCAGTGCTCCAGCGTGGACGGCGGGGCCGTGTGTGGCTGCACCCCGGGGACGCAGGAGGGAGATGGCGGCGTCTGCGTCCCTCCCAACCCGTGCGAGCCGAACCCCTGCACCACGCCGAACAAGACGGACTGCAGCGTCTCGAATGGGCAGCCAGTCTGCGCGTGCGTGAGCGGCTACCTCCCCGAGGGGGAGGGGTGCGTGCCGGAGCCGACCATCACCTGCGAGGGCCAGCACTCGGCGGGGGACACCTTCGAGCCGGATGAGTGCCCGGCGCTGGCGCGGGACGTCGGCCCGGGTGGGGCGCAGAACGAGGGGCACACGCTGTCCCCGGTGGCTGACGAGGACTGGTTCAAGCTCACCGCGGTCGCGGGGCACGTCTACGAGGCCGTCGCCACGGGCGCGGCAGGTGCGCGGCTGGACCTGGACCTCTACGCCGCGGATGGCAGCACCGTGCTGGTCTCGGACCACAGCGGGCAGGCGGGGGTGCAGATCGTCCACAAGGCGACAGTCTCAGGAGCGCTCTTCGTACGGGTCCGCGCGTTCGTCCCTGGCGAGACCGGCGCCTACAGCATCACCCTCCAGGATCTGGGCGAGGACGACTTCGCGGATGAGCCCGCGCTCGCCACCACGCTGACGGCGCCCAGCGGGACGCCGGTGTCCGGGGCGCTGCAATTCGGAGGGGATCGAGACGTGGTCAAGCTCGCGCTCAGCGCGGGCCACAGCTATCGCTTCGAGGCCGCGTGGACGGAACCGAGCACGGCCGCGCTCCGGCTTGAGCTCCTCGCGCCAGACCGGACGACGGTGGTGGGCTCCAACGAAGCAGTGGCGCCCCAGCTGCTCACGCGCATCACGAGCGCGGGGGACTACTACCTGCGCCTCCAGGAGCCGACCGGAAAGGTGCGCGCGGGCTATGCCTTCACGGTCACGGACCTGGGCGCGGATGATCACGGGGATGGCCCCTCGGAGTCCTCGCCCGTCATCATCGACGGCCCGGCGGTGCCCGGTGGCTTCGAGCGCCCCGGGGATGTGGACGTCTTCTCATTCAACGCGCAGGCTGGCCACATCTACGCCTTCACCTGCAACCCGGGAGGGGGCGCGGCGGACTGCCTGGTGAGCCTCTCGGATTCGGCGGGCGACGTGCTGGCCACCGACAACAATGGGGGCACCGGCTACATCCTCTACGAGTACATGCAGGCGGGGACGTACTACTTCCGGCTCTCTTCCAGCACGGTCGGGAGCTACACGTACCAGCTGGAGGATCTGGGCTTCGACGACCACGGCGACACCCGCGAGACCGCCACCGACATCACCTCCTTCGCGACTCCCACCGGCGCGCGGCTGGAGGTGCCCGGAGACGTGGACTTCCTGCGGTTCAGCGCCGAGACGGAGCGCATCTACTCCTTCACCTGTACCTCGATAGCCTTCCCCTGCGCCGTCGAGCTGCAGGACGCGGCGGGGGCGGTGCTCGCCTCGGGCACGGCGACCGCCGACTCCCTGGAGCTCAGCCACACCTTCACGTCTGCGGGCACCGCCTACGTGCGGATCTCCTCGGGCGCTGCGAGCGGCACGGGCTCCTACACCTGGCTGCTGCGGTCCGAGCACGTCGATGATCACGGCGACACGATCGACACGGCGACGCCGATCAGCGCGGGGGCAGGCGTCGCCACCGGCCAGCTGGAGGAGCTGGGGGATGTGGACGTCTTCCGCTTCAGCGCGACCGCGGGGCACATCTACCGGTTCACCTGCGGCAGCAATGCGCATGACTGCGATGTGGAGCTGCTCGACGCCAGCGGTGCCGTCATCGTGAGCGCCACCGGGCCCGAGACGACCGCCATCATCACCTACGAGTTCAACACCGGGGGCGTCTGGTACTACCGCGTGCGGACCGATGCCTCGGCGACCGGGGCGTACACGTACACGCTGGAAGACCTGGGAGTGGATGACCACGGTGATGCGTCCAGCGATGCGACGGCGCTGTCGGCGCCAGCCTCGGGGACAGGCAGGCTGGAGCTCGAGGGAGACGTGGACGTCTTCTCGTTCAGCGGTGCCGCGGAGGAGGTCTACGAGTTCACCTGCACGGGCACCTCGGTCGACTGCAACGTGCTGCTGGTCGACTCCAATGGGACGACCGTGGCGTCCGACACCGCTGCTGGCGCCAACGCGAAGATCACCTACCGACTGTCGCAGGCGGGGACCTGGTTCCTGCACGTGAAGAGCACGCCGGAGTCGACTGGCAGCTATGGCTACCAGCTGGTGAACCTGGGGACTGATGAACACGGCAATACGCCCGGTACCGCGACGCCGGTGGTCGTGGGCGCTCCCGCCGCGGGTGGGCGGATCGACACGCCGGGGGATGTGGACGTCTTCTCCTTCGATGCGCTCGCGGGCCACATCTATGAGCTCACCTGCACCAGCACCAACCTGAGCTGCGAGCTCCAGCTGATGAATGGCGCAGGGACGGTGCTCGCTTTCGACAGCGGCGCTAGCGCGAAGATCCTCTATGAGATGGGCCCGGGTGGCACGTACTACACCCGGATCGCCGGCGGCGCTGGCGCGGTGGGGACCTATACGTACCGCATCGTGGACCTCGGGCTGGATGACTACGGGGACACGCTGGCCACTGCCACCGCCATCACGGCGGGGGCGCCCGTGGCGACTGGCACGCTGGAGCTCTCGGGTGATGTGGACGTGTTCTCCTTCCAGGCCGAGGCGAGCCACCTGTACGACTTCACGTGCACCGGGACGAGCATCGACTGCAACGTGGAGCTGCTCAACGAGACAGGGACGGTGCTGGCCGCGGACACCTCTTCCAACGCCTCGGCCAGGGTTCGCCTCCAGCTCACTGCCGCGGGCACGTACTACCTCCGGGTGGTGGGGGGCGGTGCGGGGAATGCCATGGGGACCTACGGCTACCAGCTGCAGGACCTGGGAGTGGATGACCACGGCAACACGTCCGACACCGCGACGCCCGTGACGCCGGGTGCACCCGCGCAGAGCGCGAGCATCGACAGCGCCAGCGACGTGGACGTCTTCTCCTTCACTGCGCTGGCGGGCCACATCTACCGGTTCACCTGCGCGGCGACCTTCGACTGCAACGTGGCGCTGGCGGACAAGGCCGGGGTGGTCCTGGCCTCCGACACAGCCCCCGCTGCGAATGCCGTGGTCGTGTTCGAGTTCAGCGCCGCGGGGACCTACTTCTACGAGATCTCCAGCGGGAACAGTGAGCTGGGGAGCTATACCTACCAGCTCGAGGACCTGGGCGTGGATGACCACGGGGACACGGCGGCCACGGCCACGCCCATCACCCCGTCCACCACCGCCAGCACGGGCCAGGTGGAGACGCTCGGTGACGTGGACTTCTTCTCGTTCGCGGGCTCGGCGAACACCTCCTACGCGTTCAGCTGCGCCAGCACGGCCATCGACTGCAACGTGGTGCTCTACGACTCCAACGGGACGGTGCTGCTTTCGGACACGCGCACCAGCACCAGCGCCAAGGTGACGTACCTGGTCCGCACCGCCGCCACCTTCTTCGTAAGGGTGTACAGCGGGACCGAGTCGCTCGGCGGCTACACCTACCAGCTCGAGGACCTGGGGACGGACGATCACGGCGACACGATTGATGACGCCACCCCGGTGTTGCCTTCGACCACCTTCAGCAATGCGAGGATCAACACCGCGGCGGATGTGGACGTGTTCTCGTTCACGGCGGAGGCCAACCGCATCTACGAGATCGAGTGCCGCAGCACCGTCTTCGACTGCAACGTGGTGCTGATGGACTCGGCGGGGGGGGAGATCGCCTCTGACACCGGCATCTCCTACAACGCGCGGGTGAGGAGGGAGCTCAGCGCCGCGGGCACCTACTACTTCCGCGTCCAGTCGGGCTTCTCGGGGCTTGGCGACTACACGTACCTGCTGGAGAAGATGGGGGACGATGACCACGGGGACACGCTGGCCACGGCCACGCCCATCACGCCCATGGCCAGCAGCGCTCCGAGCCTGATCGAGACGACGAAGGATGTCGATGTCTTCGCCTTCACCGCCACCGCGGGCCACATCTACGAGTTCACCTGTACGGGGGCCACCGGCGACTGCAACCTCGAGCTGATGGACTCCACGGGGACGGTGCTCGTCCAGGACTACTCCCCGGTCTCCTCCGCCAGTGTCGCCTACGAGATCGGGACCGAGGGTACCTATTACGTGAGGCTGCGGTTCGGGAACTACTCGTCGACCCAGACGGGCAGCTATGCCTACCAGCTCAGGGAGCTGGGGATGGATGACCATGGGGACACGGCGGCCACGGCCACGCCCATCACCCCGTCCGCCACCACCAGCCCAGGCCGGGTGGAGACGTTCGGCGACGTGGACTTCTTCTCGTTCGAGGGGGCGGCGAACACCTCCTACGAGTTCAACTGCACTGGCACCACCCTCGACTGCAACGTGGTGCTCTATGACTCCAACGGGACGGTGTTGCTGTCAGACACGGGGCCAAGCGCGAGCGCCAGGGTGACGTACCTGGTCCGGACCGCCGCCACCTTCTTCGTGAGCGTGCATGGCGGGCTGTTCGACATCGGTGACTACACCTACCAGCTCGGGGACCTGGGGACGGACGATCACGGCAACTCGATCGGAGACGCCAGCCCCGTGACGCCTTCCGCCACCTTCGCCACCGGGACGATCAACGCCGTGGGGGATGTGGACGTGTTCTCGTTCACCGCCGTGGACAACCATGTCTACGAGGTGGAGTGCACCAGCACGGCCATCGACTGCAACGTGGCGCTGATGAACGAGCTCGGCGCGGTGATTGCCTTCGACAACAGCAGCTCCACCACCGCGCGAGTGCGCGCGGAGGTGAGCCCCGGGGGCACGTACTCCTTCCGAGTCCAGCCAGGCACCTCGGCGCTCGGCGACTACTCGTACCGGGTGCGGGACCTGGGGCTGGATGACCACGGGGACTCGCGGGCCACCGCGACGCCCATTGCGCCCATGGCGAGCAGCGCCTCGGGCCAGATCGAGACGGTGGGGGATGACGACTTCTTCGCCTTCACCGCCGCCGCGGGCCAGATCTTCGAGTTCACCTGCGCTGCGGCCGCGCATGACTGCAACCTCGCGCTGATGGACTCCAGCGGCACCGTGCTGGCCCAGGACATCACCTCGTCCTTCTCCGCCAGGGTCAGCCAGGAGCTTGGGGCCGCGGGCACCTACTACGTGAGGCTGTGGTTCTCGAACATCCCCTCTCCGCCGTACGGGGGCTACACGTACCAGCTCAAGGATCTGGGGACGGATGACCACGGGGACTCGTTCGCCACGGCCACGCCCATCACTCCGTCCGCCACGAGCAGCACCGGGCGAGTGGAGACGCTTGGGGACCTGGATCACTTCTCGTTCGCGGGCTCGGCGAACACCACCTACGAGTTCACCTGCTCCAGCAGCGCCATCGACTGCGACGTGGTGCTCTATGACTCCAGCGGGACGCTGGTGCAGTCGGACACGAGCTCCAGCACCAGCGCCAAGGTGACGTACCTGGTGAAGCTCGCCGGCACCTTCTATGTGAGGGTGTACAGCGGGACGACGACCATCGGGGCCTATACGTACCAGCTCAAGGATCTGGGGATGGATGACCACGGCAACACCCTGGCCGACGCCACCCCGGTCACTCCCACGAGCACCTTCAGCAACGCGAGGATCGACGCCGCGGGGGACGTGGATGTCTTCTCGTTCATCGCGGAGGCCGGCCACATCTACGAGGCGGAGTGCAGCACCACGGCCTTCAACTGCAACCTGGTGCTGATGGACTCGGCGGGGACGGTGATCGTCTCCGACACCAGCGGCGCTACCTCCGCGTCGGTGAGGGCGGAGCTGAACACGGCGGGCACCTACTACTTCCGCGTCCAGCCGGGCTCGTTCTTCGGTGACTACTCATACCGGCTGCGGGATCTGGGGGTGGATGACCACGGGGACACGCTGGCCACGGCCACGCCTATCTTGGTGTCCGCCAGCGCCACGAACGCGAAGTTCGAGGTCTCTGGCGACGTGGACTGGCTCTCGTTCACGGCGCAGGCCGGCCACATCTACGAGTTCACCTGCGGCAGCGGGATCATCAACTGCAACGTGTACCTGACGGACGCGGCGGGCAACACGCTGGTGTCGGACACCTCGAGCGCTCTCTCCGCGACCGTGCGCTGGGAGTTCAACGTGGAGGGCACCTACTACCTGAGGGCGGTGGCCGCCAACTGGAGCAGCGCCAACGACTACTCGTACCAGCTGCAGGAGCTGGGGGTGGATGACCATGGGGACACGCTGGCCACGGCCACCCCCATCGTGCCGCCCACCACCGCAACGGATGCGAAGTTCGAGGTGGCCGGAGATGAGGACTGGTTCTCGTTCACGGCGCTGGCCGGCCATGTCTACGAGTTCAGCTGCGGCACCACGGCCATCAACTGCAACGTGTACCTGACGGATGCGGCGGGCGTCACCGTGGTGTCGGACACCGCGACCTCCAACTCGGCCACCGTGCGCTGGGAGTTCAGCGCGGAGGGCACCTACTACCTGAGGGTGGTGGCCGCCAACTGGAACAGCTCCAACGGCTACTCGTACCAGCTCCAGGAGCTGGGGGTGGATGACCACGGAGACACGCTGGCCACGGCCACGCCCATCGTGCCGACCATCACCTTCGTGGATGCGAAGTTCGAGGTGGCCGGAGACGAGGACTGGTTCTCGTTCACGGCGCAGGCCGGCCATGTCTACGAGTTCAGCTGCAACAGCGGGGTCATCAACTGCAACGTGTACCTGACGGACGCGGCGGGCGTCACCGTGGTTTCGGACACCGCGACCACCAGAGCCGCCACCGTGCGCTGGGAGTTCAGCGCGGGGGGCGTCTACTACCTGAGGGTGGTGGCCGCGGACTGGAGCAGCTCCAATAGCTACTCGTATCGGCTGCAGGACCTGGGGCTGGACGATCATGGAGACACGCTGGCCACGGCCACGCCCATCGTGCCGATCACCACCACCACCTTGACGAGCGCGAAGTTCGAGGTGGCCGGAGATGAGGACTGGTTCTCGTTCACGGCGCAGGCCGGCCGCATCTACGAGTTCCTCTGCTTCGGCGGCATCCACTGCGACGTGTACCTGGTGGACGCGGCGGGCAACACGGTGGTGTCGGACACCACGACCGCTGGCTTCGGGACGGTGCGGTGGGAGTTCGACACGGGGGGGACCTATTACCTGAGGGCGGTGGCCATCGACTGGGGCACCAGCTTCGTCAACTACCAGTACCGCCTCCAGGACCTGGGAGTGGATGACGCCGGGGACACGCAGGCCACGGCAAGATCCATCACGCCGACCCTCTCCTCGCTCAACGCGAAGTTCGAGGTCTCCGGAGACGAGGACTGGTTCCGGTTCACGGCCCAGGCCGGTCACATCTACGACTTCCGCTGCGACGCCTCGTCCCTCGGCTGCAACGTGTACCTGTTGGATGCAGCGGGCAACACGCTGGTGTCAGGCTCCTCGGCCTCCTCCTTCGCCGCCGTGCGCTGGGAGCTCAACACGGGGGGCACCTACTACCTGAGGGTGTTCTCCACGTTCTGGACCAGCAGCTCCAACAGCTACACGTACTGGCTCCAGGACATGGGGCTGGACGATCATGGAGACACGCTGGCCACGGCCACGCCCATCGCTCCCGCGGGCAGCTCCACGAACGCGAAGTTTGATGTCCCTGGAGACGAGGACTGGTTCCAGTTCACGGCGCAGGCCGGCCACATCTACACCTTCTACTGCAACAGCCTGTCCCTCAACTGTGACGCGTACCTGATGGATGCCGCGGGCGTGACGATGGTGTCGGACACCCGGAGCTCCTCCTTCGCGCAAGTGTCCTGGGAGTTCAGCACAGGGGGGACGTATTACCTGCGAGCCGTGACGGTCGGGTCCTGGAGCAACGGCTCCATCGGCTACCAGTACTGGCTTCGGGATATGGGAGTGGATGATCACGGAGACACGTTCGCGACAGCCTCCGTGAGCACGCTGGGCGTCAGCGCCCCCGGCAACATCGAGTTCTCCGCGGACCTGGACTTCTTCGCCTTGAGCCTGGAGGCCGGCACCTCGTACACGGTGACGACGACTGGGAGCTCCACCACGCTCACCGTGTACGGCCCCGACCAGGCCACGGTGCTGGCCACGGGCTCGGGGCCTCTCACCTTCACCAGCGGTGCGGCAGGGGCGCACTACATCCAGGTTCAGGGGGTGGGAACGGCCACAGGGGCGTACACGGTGACCGTTCAGTAGGAGACAGCTCCCGCGCTCGCGATCCAAGCCGCCCCGCACCTCTCAAAGAGTCGTACACGGGGCGCCCAGGCCGGGGGCGCTCCCGTGTCTTCCAGAGAGGTGTGACTTGGTGGCAATGAAGCGACAGCTGTGGATGGCCGTGGCGACGCTCGTCCTCGCGGCCTGTGGTGGTAGTGACAACGTTCAGGTGCGCGGCAGGGTGACCGACCAGCAGGGCACTCAGCGCCAGGACATCCGCCGGGCCTTCGACAATGGGCTGGGAGGCTCGGGCTCGGTGTCCGCGGCCTCGAAGGTCCAGGTGAGCACGGTGGGGCCGAATGGAGCGCTCACCGTCGTGGGCGAGGCGGAGCTCTCCGCCCAGGGCAGCTACACGGTCGAGGTCCCTCCGGGCGAGCAGCGGCTGATCGTCCAGGCGGTGGATGACTCCGGCGCCGTGGTGGCCTCGGCGCTGCTCGACGCCAGCGGGGAGGCGGAGACCGCGGTCGCCCCGCCGATGGACAGCGAGAGCTCACTGGAGGCCGAGCTCTTCGTCCAGATGGTGGCGGACGGAGCCCAGGCTGCCCAGACCAACACGGTGGACCTGCGCGCTCGCGTCAACACCAACATGGCGGCGGCGGTGCAGCAGGGGGCCAGCACGCGTGAGTCGATCAAGGCGCGGGTGAAGGCGCTGGCGGAGGCCGTGCGCGCCGCGCAGGAGGCGGAGCTCCGCGCCTACTCCCAGGCGGGTGTGCAGACGAGCCAGTCGGCCCTCTTCGAGGCGGAGCTGACCGCGGCCGCGAAGCTCAACGCGGCGCTGGATGCGGGCACCGCCGTCGAGGCGGCCTACCAGGAGTTCTACGCGGAGCTGGCCGCGGCGGCCGAGCGGCTGGGCGCCAAGGCGCAGGAGCAGGCCCGGGGCGAGAGCTCCGCGAGCGTGGCCTTCCGCGCCACGGTGAAGGCGCGCCTGTCCGCGCAGGACGCGCAGCCGCTGGTGGATGCGTCCCTGCGCGCCGCGGCGGCGGCCGAGGCGAGGGCGTCCGGGGCGGCGCTCACGGCCCTCCTCCAGGCGGCGGCCGCCACGGACGCGGCGTCCCAGCAGGCGGCGACGGCGGCGACGACGCTGCGCTCCAACGTGAGCGCCTCGACGACCGCGGCGGCCGCGGCGCAGGCGTTCGCGGGCTTCTCGGCGAGCGTGGCCACCGGCGCGGACGTGGAGGCCACCGTGCTGGGCTCCTATCTGAGCGCCAACGTGACCAACCAGCTCGTCATCTCCGGGGCCGTGCAGGCCACGGCGACCGCGGCGGCCACGCTGGACACGGCGCTGGACGCGGCGGTGGAGGTGGCGGTCACCAGCAGCCAGACGGACTTCACCCGGCTGGCCACGGGCATCGCTGATGCCTACGCCGCCTATGCCGCTGCCGTGGAGGCCCAGTCCACGGCGCTCGCGGCGTTCGGGACGAAGGCGTCTCCGGCGGTGGAACTCCTGCTGATCTCGGAAGGCTCCTACCGCCTGCGGTAGTGCTCCAGGACGAGCTGGCATGAGGGGCTCGGCCCCTCGTGTCGAAGGCTGTAGGGGTGCCCGGGGAGGGAGGGGCTGGATGGGCGGGGAGGGGGCGGTGGACGTCGCGGGAGGGTTCCCTCTCCGGGCACTCGTTGTCACGCCCCAGGCTGGGAAGCAGGCGGCGGAGGCCGCGGGTGATAGGGTGGCGCTGCCATGCACGCCTATTCCGCCGAGCTGTCCCAGGAGCTGGGCCTCAAGCCCGAGCAGGTGGACAAGACCCTGGCCCTCAACGCCGAGGGCGCCACGGTCCCCTTCATCGCCCGCTACCGCAAGGAAGCCACCGGCGGGCTGGACGAGGTCCAGATCCAGACGATCCTCGATCGCGCCGCCGAGCGCTCCGAGCTCGATGCCCGGCGTGACACCATCCTCCGCACCATCGAAGGCCAGGGCAAGCTGACGCCGGAGCTGGAGAAGGCGCTCCAGCGGGCCCGGACCCGCACCGAGCTGGAGGACCTGTACCTCCCCTACAAGCCCAAGCGGCGCACCCGGGCCGCCATCGCTCGGGAGCGCGGGCTGGAGCCGCTCGCGGACCTCCTCTGGAAGCAGGAGGGCCAGCGCGGCGAGGACCGGAGCGCGCTCGTGCGCCCCTTCATCGACGCGGAGAAGGGCGTGCCCGACGTGGACACTGCGCTCGCGGGCGCGCGGGACATCTGCGCCGAGCGCGTGGCCGAAGATGCCGGCCTGCGGCGCGCGGCGCGCGAGCTGTGCCTCCACAAGGGCCGCCTGCGCTCGGATGTCGCCCCCGCGAAGAAGAACGAGCCCACCAAGTTCGAGTCCTACTACGAGCACGAGGAGCCGCTCGCGCAGGCCCCCTCCCACCGCGTGCTGGCGCTGCTGCGCGGCGAGGCAGAGCAGGTGCTCCGCGTGAAGCTCTCCTTCCCGGATGACGAGGCCAGGGCCCTGCTCACCTCGCGCGTGGTGACGAGGCCGCAGGCCCTCTTCGCCTCGGAGCTGCGCGCGGCGGCGGAGGATGCCTGGGAGCGGCTGCTGGGCCCCTCCCTGGAGTCGGAGCTGCGCGCGGAGCTGAAGGAGCGCGCGGACCGGCAGGCCGTCGGCGTGTTCGGCGAGAACCTGCGCCACCTGCTGCTGGCGCCGCCGGCCGGCACGCGGCCCGTGGTGGCGTTGGATCCGGGCCTGCGCACCGGCGTGAAGCTGGTGATGCTGGACGCCACCGGGAGCGTGGCGGAGACGGCCACCCTCTACACCGAGCGCTCCCCCGACGAGCGCGCCCGCGCCGCCCGGCAGCTCGCCGCGGTGGTGCAGAAGCACGAGCCCGAGCTGATCGCCGTGGGCAACGGCACCGGCAGCCGCGAGGCGGAGGGGTTCGTCAAGGAGGTGCTCCAGCAGCTCGGCGCGAAGGTCCCCGTCGTCTCCGTGAGCGAGCAGGGCGCCTCCGTGTACTCGGCCTCCGAGGTGGCCCGCGAGGAGTTCCCCGAGCTGGACGTGTCCCTGCGCGGCGCGGTGTCCATCGGGCGCCGGCTGCAGGATCCGCTGGCGGAGCTGGTGAAGATCGATCCCAAGAGCATTGGGGTGGGGCAGTACCAGCACGACGTGGACCAGGGGCTGCTCAAGAAGAAGCTGGGCGAGGTGGTGGACTCGTGCGTGAACGCGGTGGGCGTGGACGTGAACACCGCGTCGCCCCAGCTCCTGGAGCACGTGTCCGGCGTGGGGCCCTCGCTGGCGAAGAAGCTGGTGGCCCACCGGAGCAAGAAGGGGGCCTTCACCACGCGGCGCGAGCTGCTCAAGGTGAGCGGCCTGGGGCCCAAGACGTTCGAGCAGGCCGCGGGCTTCCTGCGCGTGCGCGGCCCCGAGCCGCTCGACGCGAGCGCCGTCCACCCCGAGCGCTACCCCGTCGTGGAGCGCATGGCGAAGGAGCTGGGCGTGGAGGTGAAGGCGCTGGTGGGCAACGCCGCGCTGGTGCGGAAGATCGATCCCAAGCGCTACCTGGGGCCCGAGCTGGGCGAGCTGACGCTCCAGGACATCCTCGCCGAGCTGGAGAAGCCCAGCCGTGATCCGCGCGGGGACTTCTCCGCGCCCACGCTGCGCGACGACCTGAAGTCGCTGGAGGACGTGAAGGAGGGCATGGTGCTCCAGGGCGTGGTGACCAACGTCACCGCGTTCGGCGCCTTCGTGGACGTGGGCGTGCACCAGGATGGGCTCGTCCACGTGTCCCAGCTCTCCACGCGCTTCGTGAAGGATCCCTCCGAGGTGGTGAAGGTGGGGGACCGGCTCACGGTGAAGGTCCTCTCCGTGGACCTGGCGCGCAAGCGGCTGGGCCTCTCGGTGCGAGCGGCGCAGGAGGGGAGCGGGGCGCCGCAGCCGTCCTCGGGCCGGGCCCCGGGGGGCAGCGCGGGCCGGGTGACGGCGGGCGGCACGGCCGCGAAGGGCGCTCCCCCAGGCCGGCCCCCCGGGAGCAGGCCCGCCCCGGTGGAGAAGCAGGGCCCCGAGCCCTTCAACAACCCCTTCCGCAACCTCAAGCGCTGAGCAGCATGGGGTGTTGTTGGAGGGTTCGCCATCAGTCCCGGCTGACCTCGAACGGGATGCTCAGCTCGCCGAAGGGCTCTCCCGTGTTGGCGTCCACCAGGCGCGCCTGGAGGGAGACCTGGCGCTCGCGGTCGGCGACGCCCTGGAAATAGAGGAAGCCACGGACGGTGCCTCCGTTGCCCAGGGTGCCCTCGGGGAGCGCCAGCTCCAGCATGTCCTGGGTCGGCAGCGGCTCCTCGCAGCGTGTGGAGTAGGGCGGCCCGTAGAACGGATCGTAATAGGGCCCGTAGAACGGATCATAGTAGGGGCCCGGTCCCCAAGGCTGGGCCCATGGGTAGGTTCGCCACCTCCGGGACGGGCCCCAGCTGAGGTGCAGGCCCCAGTAGCCGGGCGTGTACCCGGACACGCACAGGGGCTGCCTGTCGCTGGCCTCGTCGAGGACCAGCGGTGAGAGCGCGGCGTACTGGAAGTTCGTGCCGCCCACGAGATCGAAGTGCGCGTAGCGGATGCTCAGCGGCCGCCCGCTATGGTTCTCCACGCGGATCTCCACGGGAGTCAGGCGGCGCTCGAGGTTGCGGGGGTGCGCATCCCAGGAGGCGCCGTCCGCCACCAGCCGCACCCCCGCGGCCTCGGCGACAGCGGCGCTCGTGTCCCCCGCGAGCGCCCGAGCGTCCGGCCGAGGCTGGAGCTGAGCCTCGGGGATGCACCCGACGACGATCACCATCCACAGCCATCCAAGTCCGCGCGCACGCATGGGGGGAGCCTCTTCGGGGAAGATAGGCACTGCCCAGGTGGGTGCGGCGACGGCTCGTGAAGCCTGCAGGCAGGCGCCGCCTTGGGTTACGGCGTGCTGCCGCCCGCCCAGACCTGGCGCGGTTCGACCTGCAGGGTGGCGGTGCTGCCGTTCGCGGAGCGCACCGACACGGCGCCCTGGGCGAGCTGCTCGGCGGACACCGTGGCGTCCAGCAGCAGGTCGCGGTCGTTGGCATCCACATCCCAGACCAGGAGCCGGAGCTGCTCGCCGGGCTGCACGTAGAGGCTGACGTTCGAGGCGGCCCAGCGGGCTTCGTAGAGATTGTCGAGCTGGGGGCTGCGGTAGATCACCCGTCCGCCCTGGATGAGCTCGACGACGAGCTCGGCGGCGCCTTCGTCCGGCTCCACGGCGAGATCCATGGGCTGCACCACGGCCTGCACCCCTCTCAGCCGGTAGCCCGCGGAGTGGGCGGTGGGCATCGAGTAGTCCTGCGCGAGGTTGGAGCCGTCATACAGCGGGGACATGTTGGCGAACATGCCATCGGCCAGGCCCTTGGCGGGATCGATGGTGAGCTCCAGCCCCGCGACCGACTGATTGCTGAGCTGGGCCTCCCGGCGCCGGACGATCTCACCCAGGGGGAACTCCACGGTGCCGACTTCCTCGAAGTACTCGGCGTTCCCGTGGACGACGCGCAGGGTCAGCCGCCGCTCGTCGAGGGAGTTGGTCGCCACGACGAACTCCGAGTCGTACGTCACGTACAGGCCATGGACGGCGGGGGTGGACAGCAGCGATCCGTCCGGCATGGTGACGCGGACGGAGAGCGTGGGGCGGTTCTCCGGGGGGAGGCTCATCGCGGCCTCGATCAGCCTGCGGCCGCCTCGGCTCCCGCGGGCGCCGACCTCACGGGTGAACATGCTGATGAGGCGGCTCATGTAGGGGTTCATGTTGCCGACCCACGGCCTGCCATCGGGGCGCATCGGCCGGGCGAGCACCGAGCGGATCCGCACCACGTAGGGCCGCACCTCGACGAGGTTCAGCTGGGTGGCGGCGTAGCCACTCGTGTCCTGTCCGGACTCGACGGCCTGGCGGTAGCCCTGCGCCGCGTTGAAGTAGTCCCGGCGGGCCAGGGCTGCCTCGCCGGCGGCCACCCCGGCCGCATAGCGCGCGAGCGGCTCGGCCCTCCCGCCCGGGCGCATGTTCAGGGCGGCCGTGTAGCGGGCCTCCGCCGCGGCCCAGTCCCGGCGGGCCAGCGCCTCATCTCCCTCCTGGGCCAGCCGCTCGTATTCGGCCGAGCGGAACGCCTCGTACTCGCGCTGGAGCGCGTCGAGCTTGCCCTGCTTCGAGGAGTCGATGGACACGGCGACGGTGAGGGCCTCCACCGCCTGGGGGTAGGACTTGCTCTGGCGCAGGCGCTCCGCCCCGGCCTCCGCCATGGAGGCGAGGCCCGCCCGAGCCGTCGCCGCCTCCTGGGACACGGTGGCGTCGCTGGAGAGGGCCCTGGCGCGTTCGATCAGGTCCAGCGCTTGCCGGTAGTCGCCCTTCGTGGCGTGCTCGTGGGACTGGGAGATCTGCTGAAGGGCGAGCGAGCGGGCGGCGTTGGCGCGGAAGGAGGCGATCTCCGCGTTGCCACCGTCGACCTTGAGCGCGAAGTCCGCCTCGCCTACCGCGCAGCTCCAGTCCCCAGCGGCGGCGCAGGCCTGGGCCTTCTTGTAGGCATCGGCCACGGCCTCGCGCTTTGCGTGCTCGTACTTCGCCTTCAGCTCCGGCGAGTCCGGCTCATTGGCGAGCGCTTGGCCGTAGTGATTCAAGGCCGCCTCCCAGTTGCCCAGCGCCGCGGCCTGATCACCGGACTTCTCGTGCGCGATGCACGCGGTCATCGCCAGGGCCACGATCAGGGCCCATCCCAGTCTCTTCATCGTCTCGCCTCCCAGAGTGTGGGGGCAGTCTAGCCGACTCTGGCGAGGGGCCGGGCGGGGCCCCGCCTGGCTCTTTTACGAGGAGTGAAGCGCTGGGATTGCACGGTGGGAGGGAGGTGCCCACCCTGGCCTGTGAAGAAGCCAACAGGAGGAGAGCATGGCTCGTGCAAAGTCAGGCGTGAGGTGGGGGGGCGCGCTGCTCGGCGCGCTGCTGCTGGCCGGTGGGGCCGTGGCGTCGCCGGAGAGAGGCAAGGGGCGAGGAGGAAGCGGCTCGGCGGGCACGGATCACTGCGCGCAGTTGGGCGAGATGATCCAGGAGCTCGAGAGCAAGGCCCGAGCGATGGCGGTGGCCGACGGGTGCGCGGACGTCAGCCAGTGCAAGGCCGCGCCCGTGGGTGCCAGGGCGTGCGGCGGGCCGAGGGACTACCTCGTCTACTGCGCGGCGAGGACCGACGAGAGCGCGCTCCAGCAGGCGTTGACGCGGCTCCAGCGAGAGGAGGAGCGGTACAACCAGCAATGCGGGATCGTCTCCACCTGCATCTTCCTGGACGAGCCGAAGGTCGAGCTGGTGGACGGCGTGTGCCAGAAGGTGGAGGCCGCGCCCATCGAGCTGCCCTGAGCGAGCAGGACCAGGAGCGCTCGCCAGTCCAGGAGCGCTTCCTTTCGATGGCCGCATCTACCTGACCGCGGGCAAGCCGGATTTCGGCAACCAGTATCCCTCCACCGTCATGATCGCGACGGGTGGCCTGCTGGCGGCGACAGAATGCAGCGGCGTGCTCCTCACCCCACGGCTCGTCCTCACGGCCGCCAATTGCGTGTGCTCGAAGCGAGAGATCACTTCTCCAGAGAGCGGAAAAGCCACCCTGATCGACAGCTCCGCGTGCGCCGAGCGTGCATACGTCACCACCATTGTCTATGGCAAAGCCGTGAATGAGTTCATGGCGCATATGCAGGTTCAGCCCTACATCGGCGTGGTTCGTCCCCATCCCGACTTCAAGCTTCTTCTGGACGAGCAGCAAGCCGTGGTGGCTCGTCGCGCGGACCTGGCCGTCATCACCCTGCAAGTCCCTGTCGAGAGCAGGATTCCGCCCGTCTCCCTCTCAGCCACCGAAGCACGCGCGGAGGAGCGCCTCACCATGACTGGCTACGGGTACGGGAAGAAGTTCGGCCAGATCTTCGGCCTCCGCTTCATCCGAAGAGACAAGGTCCTGAGAGGAGGGACTGCCGGTGACGGCAGGTTCCTCTACGAGCAGCAGGGGACATTCCTCTACGAAGGCTTCAATGGTGGCCCCTGCTTCCGCGAAGAAAGGACCTCCTGCTGAATATATGGAGCACGGGCATGCCGCAGTCCCCGGTAGTCGCAGGCGGGTTGAAGCAGCGAGCTGATCACGGATGACCCTGGGGAGGGAAGGCGAGAGCACCAGGCACGAAGCCA